>NZ_CP016796.1:958876-1278502 GCF_001895265.1 Francisella uliginis | reverse complement strand
TCAACAACTTGTGCATCATCTGCAGAAACATTATTTTGTTGCATTTGAGCTTTTAGAGTTTTACCCATTGTGTATCCAACTGAGTAACTAGTATCAGATTTAGTATCTGTTGCTGCAAAACTAGTACCAATTAAAGCCCCAGCAACTAATGGAGCTACAAGTAGAGTTTTAGTTAATTTCATTATTCATTTTCTCCTTTGTTTTATAAAAGTATTCCTTAGCAATTCTAACAAACAATATCTAAATCACAATCATTTATGTTCTTTTTGAATTAATCTTTGCTGTTTGTCTATAGCCCAGTTAATATGTTCTAACAATAGTGGATTATTGTTAAACTCATTTTTTTTAGTTATTAAAGCCTCTATATTTACTTCACTATGTGGCGAGTTACCTATCGCTATTGCTATATTTCTCATCCAAGCATCATAGCCTATTCTGCGGATAGCAGATCCTTGGGTATATTTATCAAAATCATCTCTTGTCCATGCAAATAGCTCTAGCAAGGGTTTGTTTACTAAAAAATCTCTTTGCTGGAAATCTTTTTCAGTCGTAGTAGGTGCATCGTTATTAAACGGGCAAACTAATTGACAATCATCGCAGCCATATATTCTAGTTCCTATCTTATCTCTAAGTTCTAGTGGTATAGCATTTTTATTCTCAATCGTTAAGTATGAAATGCACTTGCGAGAGTCAATCATTTTCCCTGGTTGTATAGCTCCGGTAGGACAAAGCTTAATACATGCTTGGCATTTACCACAGGAGTCAATATGTTTTTCTAAGTTAGGAAGTTTAGATAAGTCTAAATTACTATATATAACCCCAATGAAAAAGAATGATCCTTGAGTTTTGTTCATCAACATTGAGCTTTTACCTTGCCAACCAAGTCCAGCTTTTTCAGCTAAAGGCCTTTCTAGTACTGGAGCACTATCTGTAAATACTCTAAATTGATGTCCGCCTGTTAGCTCATCGATATATTGCCCTAATTTTTGTAACTTTTTTTTCATTACTTTGTGATAGTCACGGCCATGAGCATATATTGAAATATCAGCAATATTATCTATTGTTCTTAGTTTTTTGACTTCAGACTTTATTGATATTGGTCGATTAAGATAGTTTAGTGTAGCAACAATTACGCTGTTTGTGCCAGGGACTAGCTCGTCAGGAATATATCTTTTTGAGCCATGTTTAACCATATAATCAAGGTCTGCATGATATCCTTTTTCTATCCATTGATTATAATAGGGTATATATTCAGAAAGGTCGCAGTCAGCTTTTGAAATAGATGATAGATTCAGCTCACTAATAGCATAGTCTTTAACTTTCTGCCACTGTTGTAAAGAAAGTTCAAGCTTCATAATTAGCTATCAGTGCGTTTGATATCCCAAAGTTTCTCTAATGCATATAGATTTCTTGTTTCTTCAAGCATTATATGGGCAACAATATCTCCAGTATCTACTAAAATCCAGTCAGATTTGTTATCACCTTCGATACCTAAGATAGATATTTTATTACTTTTAAGTTCTTGTTCTAGATTTTTAGAAAGAGCTTTGGCATGAGTAGTTGATGAAGCTGTACAAATTACAACCTTATCCATCATATCCGTTAGATGTTCTACATCTATAGTTTGGATGTCTAATCCTTTTAAATCATCTAGAGCTTCTGTCACAATATGTAATCTTTGGTCTGTAGTCATAAATTTAAATTAATTTAAAGTTCTATAATTTTGGTCTAAGATTATAACACAAGTTATAACTGAAGTTACGCACTAAACATAAATTTGAGCATAAAGACAAAGTATTATATGCAAGGCAGGTTTTTATTAGCATAGCAGTAGCTATGGTGATAAAGTTCTAAGGCAGTCAGATGATACTTAGCTTTGTCCTTTGGATGATATAATTTGCATTAAATAACGTCGTTACCAAGATTTGAAGCTACTAGTAGCTCTTGACCTTGTTTCCTAGTTCTTCAACGCAACTTATAACACTCAAAATATATTTAGTGCGTAACTTCAGTTATAATAAAATAATGATATCATTATCTAACTTAAGATTTTAGGAGTGTGGCTATGAAGAAGAAAAGTTTATTTTTATTTTTATTACTAGTAATTTTGACAGCTATTGGCTTATTTTTGTTTTATAGATTTGCTCAATGGTATGAACAATTACTTGGATCAATTTTTTCTTACATTGTCATGATTAGTTTAGCTTTATTTATATTTGCGCCATTTAGATTTATCAAAGATAAAAAGGCAAATATAAACATATTTAGTTATATTAAATACTTAGGTGTTACAGTATTAGTCTTGGTAAAATTTGTAGCTAATGTCTTAAAAGAGATTGTCTTAACGTTTAGCTATATAGTTGCAAGAATTTTCACTAATAAAACTTTTTCACAGCCTATAAAAAAAGAATCTTCCGAAAAAATAGATCAAGAGTTACCACAAGAATAAATGCAATATACATCTGAACAACAAAAAATTATTAATCATGATATCAAAAAGCACGCTTTAGTCTCGGCAGTTGCTGGTAGTGGTAAGACACAAACGCTTATTGCTAGAATTGAGTACTTAATATCTAAAGGAGTCGTGCCAAATAAAATATTGGTATTAATGTATAATAAGTCTGCTCAACTTGATTTTGCAAATAGACTGAAAAAAGTTTTAAAACCTGAAATTTCTAGATTTATTAACGTTCGTACAATGCATTCTTTAGGTAATAGCTTTTTACAAGCTTTTGCTAAAGCTGGCTATGTTAATATTGAAAAAATTCTTAAAGAGTATGAAGTTGATAGTATTATTCAAAAACTATTAAAGCTATACCAAAAAGAATTTAAAATAACTAAAGATATTGATAATGAAAGAGTAGAGAGTTTTAAAGAATATATTTCACTTCTTAAATCAGATCTTACTTTAAATAACCAAAGAATAAAAGATTTAAATGCGAAAGAAAAAAAACTTTTAGATAAAATTTTTGCTGAGTTTAATAAAGAATGTGAAAAACAAAAAGCAATTACATACGATGATATGATATATTTGCCAGCAAAGCTATTTGAAAAGGATAGCTCAAGTGTGGCTCGAGCAAATAACCTATATTCATATATAATTATCGATGAGTACCAAGATATAAATCAAGCACAGCAGTTTTTTCTAAAATGCTTGGTTGGCGATAATACCTATGTAATGGCTGTTGGTGATGTTGATCAGACTATCTATCAATGGCGTGGCTCAACACCTTATTATATGTTAGAGGGGTTTAAAAAAGATTTTAAAAATGTAACCCAATATCAATTATCTTACACTTTCCGCTATGGAGATTTGGTATCCCTTATGGCAAACAATATTATTACTAATAATAAGAAGCGCCATAATAATCTCTGTATAACTTATCCTAAGTTAGAAGATAAAACTACAGATATTAGTATCTTAGATAATAGTGATAAGGTTGTTTTAAAATTAAAGGGTTTAATTGATAGTGGTGTAAAAGCAGATCAGATTGCCATATTAGTGCGAAAATATAATTCAACAACAGTTTTTGAATTAAGCTGTTTATATAATGATTTAGCATATAATGTCGTAGCTGATAAGAATATTTTTAGCGAGAATCTTTTTAAAGCAATATATGGCTATTTGATGTTATTTAACAAAGGTTACGGCTTTGAAAAGCATACTATAGAACAACGTGTTGAATTTATAAAATCAATGCTAGATTATCCATCACTATACCTAAAAAAAGATACTAAGCAAAAATTAGCACAAGAAATAGCTAAAGATGTCTCACAAGCGATGACTTTAATAGCAGAACTTACAAAAACAGTAGATAAGCCTTTTAAAGAAAAAAATATATTAGCAGTTGCCAGTAGTTGGAGAACTATTTTCAACAATACTAGGATAAAGAAATCTGATCGAGCAATAAACTTTATTTTAGAAAATTTAGATTTAGAAAAACAAATCTCTAAAGTGTCAGGTGAGACTCATTCAAGTAAGTCAAAACTTCAGATTATAGATGGTATAGCTAGCTTTGCAAAGAGTAAAAAAAGTTCGCTAATTGAATTTATTGAGCTGTTACATAATCTCTATCTTAAATCTAATCAGCAAGATAGCAATGATCCAGATCAAATACAAATAATGTCAATGCATAGGGCAAAAGGTCTTGAGTGGGATTATGTAGTTGTTCATGATGTTACTGAAGGTGGTTTTTTTGGTGATAAAAACACCAAAGTCTCAGATGAGACTATTGAGGAAGAAAGAAGACTATTCTATGTTGCTATTACAAGAGTGAAAAAGCATTTATTTATAGTCTCAGCTGATGATATAAGTAGATTATCTGCATGGTATCAAATTAAAAAGAACTCCTATCCAAAGGATTTGAAGTGTAAAAATAGTCTAAGATTTCTTTATGAAGGTAATTTGGTTGAAAGTGAGAATTATTTAGAAAATTCCAGCTCTTTAGAAAATACAGATATAAAAAATAAAATTATAAGAAAATACCATCAGAAAGTATCTGATATTTAGTTATCTAGATGGTAGTAAGTTAGCTTGATAGTCATTAGTTTGATCTTCTACAGTTTTTGGTTGAGGCTTTTTGGCATTTGGATCAAAGGGCTCATCTGATATTTGTAAAGATGGACTAGAAATCATTTTGCCATCTTTTGTTTTTCCTATCCAACTACCATCTTTAGCCGTTTCAGGCTTAAAATCTTTCATAATTTCGAGATACTTTTTCCAACACTCTGCTTGGTATGTAACTTTTTGACCATTATTAATAATTTTTTTAACCCAAGTTTTACCATTATCTGTAGATATTTTGTATGTCATATAGCAATAGCTTGAAGGCTTAGGCATAGCTGCTAATTCAGCAGCCTTTTTAGCTTCTTCTTGTTTTTTTATTTCTGACTGGTGATAAAAATAATACCCCGTTGCAGCTATTAATATTACTATGATTGATATAATAGAAGTAACTAGGATTTTTTTTATTATATTTCTCTTTTTCTTCATTTTAAGATCTTAAAATAACGATATAGTCAAGATTATATATGTAATTATAGTTAAATGCGATCAGTAGAGTTTATTTTATTTAGTAAAATAGTTTATAATATTGACTGTTTTATTTATTTTAATTAAGAAATCTGTAGCAACATCTACATGAAAGGTAAATCATGATTACTACTAAAGAATTGCGTAATAAGTTTATAAATTATTTTAAGTCGAAAGACCACTCGCATCAACCAAGTTCATCACTAATACCATTTGGCGATGAAACATTACTTTTTACAAATGCTGGAATGGTTCCATTTAAAGATGTTTTCCTTGGAGCTGAGAAAAAAGATTTTTCTCGTGCTGTGACTGTACAAAAATGTTTAAGAGCTGGTGGTAAACATAATGATTTAGATAATGTTGGTTATACTGCTAGACATCATACATTTTTTGAAATGCTAGGTAACTTTAGTTTTGGCGATTATTTTAAAAAAGAAGCTATCGAGTTTGCTTGGGAGTTTTTAACTAAAGAGATTAAATTACCTACAGAAAAATTATGGGTTACTATCTATGCTACAGATGAAGAGGCTTTTGATATTTGGCATAATCATATTGGTTTACCAAAAGAGAGAATTATTCGTATAGATACTGCTGATAATTTTTGGTCAATGGGAGATACTGGTCCATGTGGCCCATGTACTGAAATTTTTTATGATCATGGTGAAGATGTGCCTGGAGGGTTACCAGGAACTCCTGAAGAAGATGGCGATAGATATATTGAGATTTGGAATATTGTATTTATGCAATACAATCGTCATGCAGATGGTAGTACTACAGATTTACCAAAGCCTTCTGTAGATACTGGTATGGGACTGGAGAGAATTGCTGCAGTTTTGCAAAATGTTCACAATAATTATGACATAGATCTTTTCCAAGCATTAATTAAAAAGGCTCAACAAATAACAAATACTCAAGATGCTAACTCAGCATCATTAAAGGTTATCGCAGATCATATTCGTTCATGTGCATTTTTAATCGCTGATGGAGTTTTACCTTCTAATGAAGGGCGTGGTTATGTTTTACGTAGAATTATTCGTCGTGCAATTCGCCATGGTAATAAGTTGGGCGCTAATGAAGTATTTTTTTATAAGCTTGTTGATGAGTTGATTAATCAAATGGGACAAGCATACCCTCAGTTAGTTGAAAAAAGAGAACTTATAGAAAAAACGTTAATAAAGGAAGAAGAACTTTTCTTAAAAACTATTGAGAATGGTATAAAAATATTTGAAGCTGAAATAGAAGATTTAAAAGATAATACAATCTCTGGAGATGTTGCTTTTAAACTGTACGATACTTATGGTTTTCCATTAGATTTGACAGCAGATATGGCAAGAGAAAAGGGCTTAAAAGTTGATGAAAGTACTTTCCAAAAGCTAATGCAGCAACAAAAACAAAGATCAAAAGATGCTGGTAAATTTAATATTGATTATAACAATACGATTAACTCTCAAGCTAAATCTGAATTTAAAGGATATTCAACTTTGATTGAAGATGCTAAAGTTCTTGAAATATATCAAGATGGCAAACTTGTAGATGATGCTGTAGAACAAACATCAGTAATCGTAGTCTTAGATAAGACTCCTTTCTATGCTGAATCTGGTGGGCAGATTGGAGATAAAGGTGTCCTTGAAGGGGTTGGCGTAGAGTTTATCGTTGAGGATGTACAAAAATCTGGCAATGCTATTTTACATATAGGTAAAATTTCCAAAGGAACTCTACGAGTAAGTGATGAAGTAACAGCAAGAGTAAATGATCAGAAAAGATTGGCTATTGCTGCAAACCATAGTGCGACACACCTACTGCATAAAGCTTTAAAGATTGTATTAGGAGATCATGCCGAGCAAAAAGGATCTTTGGTCGATGAAAGAAAACTAAGGTTTGATTTTACTCATGATAAAGCTATTTCTAGAGAGCAAATCCAAGAGATTGAAACTTTAGTAAATAGACAAATTAGAATAAATTATCCTGTAAATACTATAGAAACCTCTCAAGAAAAAGCTAAAAATATGGGCGCAGAAGCTCTTTTTGGTGAGAAATATGGAGATATAGTTAGAGTTATTGTAATGGGGGATTTCTCTATAGAGTTTTGTGGTGGTACTCATGTAAGCCGTACAGGAGATATTGGTTTATTTAAGATAGTATCAGAGGGCGGTATTGCTTCTGGGGTTAGAAGGATAGAGGCAATAACAACTCAACAGGCTATTGACTACACTTTTGAAGTAGAAAATAAAATTGCAACTATCAAAGAGTCTTTGAAGGCAAATGATAGTAATGTTTTTGATAAACTTAAAGCGTTATTAGAGCAAGTTAAAAATCAAGAAAAGCAAATAGCTAAGCTAAAGAAAGATTTATTATCAGGATCAAGTAATGATATCAAAGAACAAAGATATAGTGATATAATTGTAGTTGTCGCTAATATTGAAGGTGTAGACGTTAAGACACTACGTGAAAAAATCGATGATTATAAATCTAAAAATGATAAAGTAGTTGTAGTTTTAAGTACGGTCAACTCTGGTAAGGTACAATTTGTAATTGGCGTAAGTAAGTCTTTAACATCATCAATAAAAGCTGGCGATATTGCTAAAGAATTAAGCTCTCACATAGATGGTAAAGGTGGCGGACGTCCTGATATGGCTCAGGGCGGTGGTAATAACTCTGCAAATCTTGATGAAGCTTTAGCTGAAGTTGAGAAATTTATTTGTAAAAATATAAAAGAGTAATACTTTGAAAATAATAAATAGATATTTATCAATATTATTAGGTATATCTTTTTGTAGTCTTGGCTTTGCTAAAGGTATTGTATCTGATTATACTACTACAATTAAGCAGGCTGTAAAAAATTCACCTCAATACAAATATATTGGTTTTCAATTAGACTCACAACAAATGGATCCAGCAGTCCAACTAGGTAAATTACTGCCTAGAATTGATATCGGTGGACAAATAAGTGCTGTTAATATTTTACAAGGACAGAAAAGAGCAGATGGCGATAAAGGACAAGGACGGTTTAATACTATACAAGGTCTAGTTACTCTAACTCAGCCATTATATGATTATGGTGCGTATAAAGATTTACAATCAGCTCAAGAGACTGCCCAATTTGCACAGCAAGATTATAGAACTAATTATCAACAATTTTTGTATGATGTTAGTTATGCGTATTTTAATTTGGCTAAAGCTATAAAAAATGTTCAATATAACTCATATAACCTAAAGTCGAATAAACAAAGTTATAATGAATTACAAAATAAATATGATTCAGGTGTTGCCGATATTGCAGACTATGAAACAGCAAAAGCTAACTATTATATAGCTCAGGCAGATTATGCCGCAGCCAAAAGAGAACAAAGAGTTGCTCGCGCAGAGTTACGTAAATTTACAAATAATGATGATGACATTGTTTTATACAATAATAAGTTCGAAATAAAGAATCCATCGCCAGATACAGAAGAGGGTTGGGAAGAGCTTGTAATGAGAAGTAACCCTTCATACTTAGGCTCTAGACATACAAAAGAAAGTAAGTATTATGATTATCAATCTGCGACTGGAACATTTATGCCTAAGGTTAATTTTGAAGTTAAATACTCTCCAGGGTTTAATGCTGTAAGTTCACTAGGTAACCCAGTTTTTGATTATGCGTTACCATCTCAAGGAACTGTAAATGCTTTTTATTTTGGACTTAATTTAACTTGGAATATATTTGCCGGTGGAACCAACTATGCTCAGCTTAAAAAGGCTGCATATGATTATCAGTCATCAGAATTTGATATGATTCAAACCGGCAGGGTTGCTCAAAATGATGCCATGTATGCATTTAGATTTGTTCAGCTGAAGAAAAAACAAGTAATGAATCTACGCAAAGGTGTTGCAGCAGCTAAGATAGCTTATGAGAAATATAAGCAAAGATATGAGCAAGGTACAACAACAATTACCCAGTATTTCATACTATTAAATGATTACTATAGAAGGCTGATTGAATTAAATAATGCCGAGTTTGATTACGTGATGGGCTTTTTAAGCCTTTATAAGACAGCAGGTATATTAACAGCAAGTACAGTACAAGAATTTAATAGCTGGTTAATCTTAAATCAAGATGTGGAGTTATAAAAAATGCATATATCAACGAAATTAATGTGTTTTACACAAGATAAGAATATAGACTCTTTACCTATATATATAATTAAAAAAGAGAGTTTTTCTAACTGGTTAAAAAATCAAGATAGTTTTTTGCAAAATTTTGTAAAACAATTTGATAGTAATAAAACAGTTTTAATAATTCCAAACTTAGATGGTAATATTGATAAAGTTATTTGTTTAGCTTCAAAATCTATGTTTAGTATTGCTGATTTACCTGGGCAGTTATCATCAGGTCATTATCATATAGAATATTCAGATACTGAAGATTTAAGCCTTTATTATATTGCATTTGCATTAGCAAGTTATAAGTTTGAAAGGTATAAATCAAAAACATGTGAGACAGAAGTAAAGCTATTTTTACCTCAAAAATATCAACATATTTTGATAAGTATAGAGGCGAATTATTTAGTTAGAGATATGATAACAACTCCAGCTGAAGATATGGGACCAGCTGATATATCAAATATTATAAAACAACTATCTTCTAAGTTTGATGCTAAATTTGAAGAAGTTGTTGGTGAAGATCTTGCTAATCAAGGTTATATGGGAGTATACACTGTTGGTAAAGGTAGTCACCGACCTCCACGTTTAGTTAGGCTAAATTGGGGGAATGAGAAACATCCTAAAATATCAATCGTTGGTAAAGGAGTAGCTTTTGATACAGGCGGTGTAGATGTTAAGCCAGCTGCTGGAATGCTACTGATGCATAAAGATATGGGAGGCGCAGCAAATGCTATAGGTCTTGCATATATGATTATGAAATATAACCTACCTGTGAATTTAAGTCTAGTGATCCCAACAGTTGAAAATGCTATTGATGCAAAATCGTATAGACCTAGTGACATAATTAAAATGAAAAATGGTACTACGGTTCAGGTAACTAATACAGATGCTGAAGGTAGGCTTATACTGGCAGAACCATTATATGAAGAGGCTCAAAAAAAACCAGAATATTTAATAGATTTCTCAACATTAACTGGTGCTGCTAGAGTTGCTTTAGGACCTGAGATTTCAGCGTTTTTTTGTAATGATGATGATATTGCCAATGAGGTTTATAAATATGGTGAATCTATGCAAGATCAAGTATGGAGACTTCCATTGGCTGATTGCTATAGAAAGAGTTTAAAAACTGAGTTTGCAGATATTTCTCATTGTGACTTATCACCTTTTGCAGGAGCAGTAAAAGCAGCTCTTTTTATGGAACATTTTGTAGGTGAAAAGGATGCTCCAACTTGGATACATTTTGATATGATAGCATGGAATGTTTCTAGTACTCCAGGAAAACCTAAGGGTGGTGAAATGATGGCTGTTAGAGCTATGTTTGAATTACTTAAAAATAAATATGAGAATATCGTTTAGCTAGAGTCTTCAAATTCATATACTTCTTAATATTTCTTTTTTAAAATAGCTATTATTTATTTACTTAGATATATTTCAAACGGTATACTTTAATAATTATAATTTTAAATTAAATTTTATTAGAATATGCAACAGTCAGTATTAGAGCAGCTAAAAAAAGTTACTATGGTAGTAGCTGATACAGGTGATTTTGAATTAATAAAAAAATATAAGCCAGTTGATGCAACCACAAACCCTAGTCTAATTTTAAAAGCTGTAAAAGATAAAAAGTATTCTGATTTAGTTAAACAAACTATTGAAGATGTAAAATCGAATAATTCAAAACTAAATAGTAATGAATTAATTAAAGAAATATTAATAGAGATTTTGGTTACTTTTGGTATTAAGATTCTTGGTGTTATTGATGGTAAGGTATCAAGTGAAGTTGATGCAAGAGTTTCTTTTAATGCTGCAGAGACTATTGATTATGCTAGAAAAATTATAGCTAGATATCAAGATAAGGGTATTAGTAAAGATCGTGTATTGATAAAAATAGCAGCTACTTGGGAAGGTATAAAGGCTGCTAAAATCTTACAAAAAGAAGGCATAAATTGTAATTTGACGTTAATTTTTGATAAAGCTCAAGCTCAAGCATGTGCAGAGGCTGGAGTTTATCTAATATCTCCATTTGTTGGGAGAATAACAGATTGGCAAATAAAAGAGAATAATATAGAAGGTTTCCCTGATATTGAAAATGATGATGGTGTTAATTCTGTTAAGTCTATTTATCATTTTTATAAAACACATGGGTTTAAAACAATCGTAATGGGTGCCAGTTTTAGAAATGTTGATCAAGTTATAGCTTTGGCTGGCTGTGATGCTTTAACCATTTCTCCAGCTTTACTTGAAGATTTAGAACAAAGAAAAGATAATCTTGAAGCTAAGCTATCTGATTGTATGGATGTTTCAACTCAAGATCCAGAACTTACAGAATCAAAATTCCGTTGGTTACTTAATGAAAATGCTATGGCAACTCATAAGTTAGCAGAAGGAATTAGACAGTTTGCAAAAGATACTGTTGAATTAGAAAATATTATTAAAGAAAACTTATAATAAGGATATTTATAGTGAGAAAGATTTTATTATCATCAATATTAACATCAGTTTTTATTGCTCCAGCATTTTGTGCATTTCCAGTAAATGACTCTAATAATGATGGTGAACTTGATGGTGCCGAATTAGCGCAAACGTCTCAACAAAGAACTGTCCATAATATTGGTTCAAGTGTAGACTCTCATACTAAAACAAAAGTTAAAAAAGGTGATGAGGATCTACACACTAATGTAATGGGTATGCATAGAAAGCATCAAAAAAATAATACTAAATCATACGATGCTCCTTCTGGAAAAATTACTCATCATGAAGCTGATTATAAGAAAGCTAAAAAAGATAACTCTGAAGATGATAATCCAAATTTGGCTAATCTGACAACACCAGAAGTAAATGTTAGAAATAATCTAGCTGTGAGTGATCAAGATGTAGCATTAAGTAGACAAATGATGCTAAATGGGCCTCAAGGTGGTATACAAAATAATCAGCCTCCAGGAATTGGTGGAACTAGCGCTAACTTTTAATTTTTAAAGCCAAAAACATTCTTTGCATAGTTTCTTTAAATATACTAAAATCTACTAGTTAAAATATTCTATTATAGTTAGGTTTTATTATGATTTTTCAATATGATAATTTTCAAATATTAGAAGTTAATGGAGTAGATACTAAAAAATTTCTACAAGGGTTAGTTACAGCTGATCTAAATATATTATCCCAAGATAATAATGTTTTATTAACAGCTTTTGCAAATTTAAAAGGGCGTATTATATCACTATGTTTTGTTAAGTTTGTTGATGATAATAAACTACTTCTTTCAGTTGAAGAAGGAGTCCTAGAAGGTTTACTAGCATGGTTAAAAAAATATGGCATGTTTTCCAAAGTTACTTTTTCTATAAATGATAATTATTCATTATTTTTTAAAAAAGATAATTTTTTAAATCACGATATCTTAGACAAAGATAGCTTAGCATCTGATACCAGTCTTGAGCAAATACAGAAAGAGAATATTATTAATAAATTAGCTATTATAAATGCTCAAAATTTTGAGCAGTTTTTACCTGCTGAATTAGAGTTAGATGATGTTGAGAATGTCGTTTGCTATACAAAAGGTTGCTATATGGGACAGGAAGTAATAGCTAGAATGCACTATAAAGCTAAACTTAAAAAAGAACTTGCAGTAATAAAATCTCAGTCAGATATTGATAGCTTTGATTTAAAAGATGTAAATAATAAGCCTTTAGCAAACGTTGTAAATAAAGTGTTTGTCGATAATGAGTGCTATATGCTTGTAGTTTTTCATAAAGAAGCAACAGAGCAGGAATATCAACTTAGTAATGGTCAAATTATAGTTAAATGCTAGACTATTTAAACCTACAGCAGCAGGAAGCTGTTAGGTATACAAGTACACCATTATTAGTATTAGCTGGCGCAGGTAGTGGTAAAACTAGTGTTATTATTGAGAAAATTTCTTATTTAATCGAGGAGTTGTTATATCCTGCAAAAAGTATTTTAGCTGTTACATTTACAAATAAAGCAGCTAAGGAGATGCAAGAACGAGTTAAATCTCGATTAGATAAGGAAAAATCAAAAGGTCTTGTTATATCAACATTTCACTCACTAGGTTTATCTATTTTAAAAAGACATTTTTCAGATCTTGGCTATAAAAAAAACTTTACCCTTTTTGATAGTCATGATTCAGCAACGTTAATATATGATATTGCTTATGACCAGTACCAATTACCTAAGCAAAATACTAAATTTATTCAAGCAAAAATATCTTTTTGGAAATCTGCTTTATTAACACCTGATGAAGTCCAACCTAAAGACGACTTAGAGGAGCAAGCAGCTTTTATTTATAAAGAGTATCAAAAGTATTTAAGGTCATATAACTCGTTTGATTTTGATGATTTGATATTCCAGCCAATTCAGCTATTTAGAAATAATCATAATATCCAGAAATTATGGTCAGACAAGTTCAGATATATATTAATTGATGAATACCAAGATACTAATGAGTCGCAGTATCAGCTTTTAAAGTATCTAACTCAAAATAAAAACAAATTTACAGTAGTTGGTGATGATGACCAATCTATATATGCTTGGAGAGGCTCACGTCCAGAAAATCTACGCCATTTACAGGAAGATTTTCCAAACCTTAAGGTTATTAAGTTAGAGCAAAACTATCGTTCTACTGGTAGAATTTTAAATGTTGCGAATAAGCTGATAGAGAATAATAGTCATATTTTTGAGAAAAAACTATGGTCTGCAAAGACATATGGTGAACAGATAAAAATAATCAGTTTGATAAATGATGAAGATGAGGCTCAATTTATTGCAAGTGATATCTTTTTTGATAGGGTAAAAACTAACTCTAGAAATTCCGATTATGCAATTTTGATTAGAAGTAATTATCAAGCTTATCTTTTGGAAAGATATATGCAGATGCATAAGATTCCATATACTATAAGTGGAGGGAGTTCATTTTTCTCAAAGACTGAAATCAAAGATATTATTTCTTATCTAAGGTTAATTGTTAATCCTGATGATGATAGGGCATTTTTGCGTATAGTGAATACTCCTAAAAGGGAAGTTGGTAGTGCTACGATTCATAAGCTAGGCGAGTATGCTAGTGAACATCATTGTAGCTTTTTCCATACTTTATACAATCTAGAGCATTTTGAGATGCGTGAATTTACAAAAAAGAAATTGCTAAATTTTAAAAATTTGATTTTGAATACGCGACAAGAAATTGTTTCAAGTATTTCAGCAGTAGAACTTAAGAAAATATTACATACATTTATTGATAATATCTCATATAGACAGTGGCTAATTGATTCTAGCTCATCTGAGAAACAAGCTGAATTTAGGTATACAAATGTTATTGAAGTTATAAGTTGGATAGTTAACCAATTAGATGATTCTTATAATGGACTTGAGTCATTATCTACAGTGTTAAATAAGATGCTTCTGATAGATATTTTAGATAGAGATAATGAAGATAAAAATGATAATCAAGTTCAGATAATAACTATGCATGCTTCAAAAGGTCTTGAGTTTAGAAAGGTCTATATAATGGGTATGGAAGAGGGGATATTGCCTCATCAACAAAGTATAGAAGAAGAGTCTATAGAAGATGAGCGTCGCCTTGCATATGTGGCGATTACAAGAGCTAAAGAAAACCTAACTATAACAATGACAAAACATCGTAAAAAATTTGGTGAAAAGCAAGTTTCAACACCGAGTAGATTTATTGATGAGTTGCCAGAAACAGATTTATATTGGGTTGGCACAGAAAAAGAATGTGCAGAGACTCGTAAAGAAAACTCAAAACAAAGTCTTTCAGCTTTGAAGAATATGTTTGGATAAGTCCCTTTATCAACAACCCCATTATAGTTTTAAAATAGTACTTGGTCAAATAGCTTATTAATAAGCTATTTGCTAGATTCCGTGGTCAAGCCTGACAGAATGACGTACTATTTTATATGAGCTTTAGCTATTCTTCTTTGATACTATAATAACTCCACGTGGCTTGTGTGATGTAGAATCTTTAGCTTGGATTGCTTTATATAAGTCAGAAGTTTTGATCCAAGCTGGAGGATATTTGTATCTAGCTACATCCATAAGTAACCACATGTCTTTGCTAGGGTTATATGCTGCTAATGGAGAGAAATGACCTCCACCTTGAGCGCCCATATCTGCTCGCTTATAATTAATTATAATATATTTACCAGCTTTCATACTGTTTAGAAGCTTATTTTTAAAATCTTTTTCATTTTTAAATTCATTAGCATGAAATACTTTTGCCTGAACTTTTGAACCTATAGTATCTTGCTCATTAATTATCTTAGCAGTTTGTTCGATAGTAAGACCACGAGCATAAACTAATTGTGGAGTTATTTTATCTTTGATTAGATTTTTATTGTAGAAAATATTGTTTTGATCAAATATTGAATATTGCATATGCGCTGGAGCTAAGGCTGGTTGTATGCCTAAAGCGTTAAGTACCATAACATCAGAAGCTGGTCCACAAAAAGTGGTGCCATTTTCAGTAGTAAAGTATTTAGCAAGTTGCCAGTACTGTTGAGAATATTTTTCTGGAGCAGTTTTCAGTAGTTTTTGTCCCTGAAGGCTAGAGAAGGCTATGGTATTACTTGGAAGAGTTAAAGGTTTTGCATAAATACTTACAGAAAATGAAAATATTAGTATAAAAAATAAAATTATTCTATTCATTTTGTTTTAGGATTATTTTGTTTTAGCGTATTAAATCATGTATAAAAATATATGTAAAGATAATAGTAAAATCCTATTCTAGAGTTCTTATTATTAAATATTTAATAAAAGCTTAATGGTATAGTTATAACTATGGTAAGATTCATTAGTATTAAGTCAGAAAGGAAATTATTTTGATTTCAATAGGAAAGTATAACAACTTAAGAATTCTAGATAAAAAATCACATTTTTTAATTTTGGATGCTTTAGAATTAGGCCAGGCAATACTAAATATATCAGAACTTGGACATACTCCAGAAATTGGCGATAATTTAGAAGTTTTTTTATACCATAACTCAAAATTAGAGCTTATTGCTACAACTAAAAGTGTTCCAACAGTAGGTCAAGTTGCTTATTTACAAGTAAAGAATCTAACAAAAATTGGTGCTTTTTTAGATTGGGGTTTAGAGAAAGATTTATTTGTACCACTAGCTGAACAACATCGTCCTTTTGAAGTAGGTAAGTCATATCTTGTTTATTTATACCTTGATAAAATTAATGGACGAATTACAGCATCTTCAAAAATTAATAAATTCATCAAAGATTACGCTGGTGATGATTTAAAGCCTAATCAAGAAGTGGATCTTATAATTGCTAACTCTACCAATATTGGTTATAAGGCGATTATAAATAATCTATATTGGGGTATAATCTATAGTTCAGAAGTCTTTAGAAGATTAAGCTTTGGGCAGTCTATAAAAGGTTATATTAGAAATATTCGTGATGATGGACGTATAGATATATCACTACAGTTAGCACATAAAGATCTAGATAAAAATGCTTCACTTGTCGAAAAATACCTTATAGATCATGAAGGATCTGCACCATTTAGCGATAAGTCAGACCCAGAAGATATAAAAAAAGAGTTTGGTATAAGTAAAGCAGCATTTAAGCGAGCTATTGGAACTCTTTTAAAACAGAAGAAAATTATAATAAAAGATAATGGTATATATTTGAATGGTTAGTCTAAGAAAAGAATGCTTTTATTTAATGAATTAGTTAATTTTCTTATTGAGAATAGAAAGTTTATTTTGTCTAATTAAGAGGTATTATTTTAAAGTAGAACAATCTTTGTTATCAAATGCAACATTAATCATTGTAGCAAATTGATAGTTATTATTAGAATCATGTGTAACTTCCCAAGTCATTGAACCACCATATTGTGATTGTCCATTTAAGTCTTCATAAGATTCACACATGGCATAGTATGGATGAGCGCTATCTGTTCCATTAAAGACAGTTGCTGCTCCTGCTGATGCTTTTGTTGCAGGTTGTCCCATTACAATTTTTGTATTTTCTGGAGTCATCTTTTTCAAAGCATAGAAACTATTTTCTATAAATCCAGCACTTAGTTGATCATGACAATCTTCAGTACCTTTAGTACATAAATTACCATCTTGATCAACAAAGTTACCACCTGTGTTATATGCTTGAACAAACATATAATCAAATAGACCAAGTTCAAGTGCTTGATTATATACTTGTTGAGTCGCTGTATTTACGTATTCTAACTTACCATTAACATTATTAACTTGTGGTGCTGCAGTTATTATTATATTTGGTTTTCTTTCTCTTAATGCTTCGATAAACTTTTTAACTGACTCAGCAGTAACGCTTGAAGGTACTTGCTCTAAGTCAAAGTCAATACCATCAAAACCATATTCATCTAAAAATGCGATAGTCTTATCTGCAAGAGCTGCATAGTCTGCATTAGATCCTGGATCATAAGTATTATGTTCACCACCTATAGAAGCCAATACATATTTTAGTCCTTTTGAACTTTTTGCAAAAGCTATATCTTCCTTGATTTGATCGATTACTTGTTGATCATCAGCAGAAGCGTTCCATCCACCATAAGATAAGAAAACATTATCTGTGAAAGTAATCGGCTCGTTACCCTTGATTATCACAAAAGAAGGAAGTATTACATTATATCCCATATCTGCTGCTTTAGATATTGTTGGAGGATTACTTCCCCAACTAACTGGTAAGTATCCAGCAAATATTAAAGAATCTTGTTTATATAAAACTTCATTAGTATTTGCAACACCATCTTTAACAACTACAGCAGGAGCCATATATTTTTGACCTTGATGATCATAGCTATCAAAAGTAATAGTGAAGTCACCTTTTGATGGTATCTCAAATGAGTTATTACCAGATACAATATTAACAGTTTCAGTATAACCTGAACTGTTTTTAATATATGCTTTTAGCCCATTTGGTGATGTGCCAGAAGCATAATTTATTGATAAGTTAACATAGCTATAGTTAATATTTTGTTCTTCAAAACTGATCTTAATGTTATTTTGTGTAGATTCGGATACTATTAGGTTATTAGTAGCAACACCATTGACTAAAATTTTGGCAACATATTCAGTTTTAGTTGCTAAATTTATAATATTATCAACACTTATATTATAACTACCTTCTGATAATTTAACTTCATTAGAACCTATAGCTAATGAATGATTTTCATCTCCAATTTTTACAGTAATTTGCTCGACGCCTAAATCAGAAGCATTTGCATTGACATTAAAGTTAACAGATTGCTTTTCTTTTGCTTCACCTATAACTTGCCATGGAGAATCCCATTCATTAGAAACTTTAGTATCTGGAGCAAATCCTTTAGTCCACCACTTAGCTTTATAAAGTATACCTTTGTATATTGCGTGAGTAGGGTTGCCATCATTTTCAGACGGAGTGTATACGGTATTAGCATTCCATTCTTTAACAGAATCGTCTGGAGTTGGAGTTGGAGTTGGAGTTGGAGTTGGAGTCGTAATCTCATCCCAAGCATTGCTACCATATGTTCCACTAGGCTTATAAGCAGCTATTTGACACCAACCAGAAGCAGGCCACCCTTTACACTTATAAGTTTTACCATTATCAGTTACAGTAGTTCCTGCAATATATGATGTTAAATCATTAGGTGACCATTGAGCTATTTCTGCTGCATTTAGCATGGAAACTCCACCTAAAGCTATTAAAGTTGCAAGCATCGATTTCTTCATATTATTATCCTTATTTATCTATGTTATAAAATTAGTTATCTAATTAATTTTATATAAGCTAAGGCTGTTGAGTTAATCTAAGACCTTTTTCATGTCTCTTAATCTTGAGTATTTTTAGAGAAATCTGACTTTAAAATCCTTATTTTGTGTTTCATATCGGCATTTTGTACCGATATGAATACACCTATCCTAGTTAAGCCATTAAATTGACAGCTTTTAATGCGTTAAAACATATAGCTTTTAACAAAGCTTGTGCATTTACTTTTACTGTAGAGAAGTAACTAGCTCTAGTAAAGTTAAACTTTCTTTTCATCGTGCCAAAGCATTGTTCAACCTTATATCTAACTTTAGATATAAGAATGTTTCGTAATTTTTGTCTCTTAGTTAGTGGTTTATTTCTAACTGCTTTTTTAAGTACACGATTATTAATTTTGTTAGCTTTTAGTAATTCTCTATTAGCAGCAGTATCATATGCCTTATCTGCTAATAACTGTTTACAGTTAATATCTTCTAACATTGTTTCTAATCTATGAGCCTCATAGACTTCTGCTGACTCTGTATGTATTGTTTGTATGAAACCATACTTATCATCTACACTAGCAAAAACTTTATAGCCATAATGACTCTTATTACCTTTCTTAATCCATCTTGCATCTACATCTTTACCATATGAAATATCAGGAATAGAGGTTTTGTCTTCTTTTCTATCTTCTACTGGATTATCCATATGCTTATTAGGTCTGCCTGCAGATTCAACTAAGGTAGCATCTATAATTGCACCTTTGGCATTATTTATCGATAAGCCTAATGCTTCTAGCTGTTTGTTAAATTCTTTAAGTAGCCTTTTATATTTTTTCTTTTCTATTAATAAGTTTCTGAACTTATTAATAGTACTATAATCAGGTAAGTTAGACGTTGGCGTAAAACCTGTGAAATACATGAAATCAATTCTTAGCCTTAAACTAGATGCTAATTCTCTATCGCTTAGACTATACCACTGCCCTAGTAACAAAAGTTTAAACATCATTATACTATCATAGGCGGGTCTACCTTGCCTTGTCATATCTTGAGTATAGATACCTTTAAGTGTTTTCCTAAACTTTTCAAAGGTAACTAACTTGTTTAGCTTTACAAACTTATTATCACTACCTAATGATTCTTCTAATCCTAAAAAGAAAAAATCCATAACTGTTAAAATATAAATATCTACTGCTATAGCTATATTTTACAAAATTCATAAATTTATTGGCAGATTAAATCAACAGTCTTAAGCTATGTAAGATGTGTGTTATTTAAATTTAATAAGGATAGTTAGAAATTAATAAGGGATTGATTTTATTACTTTATTTTTAGGGAATAATCTAGAGTTTAAGAGTTATTTCTTAGCTTTTTTACGAGCTTTTTCTTTAGCTTGTTGTTTTTTTAACTTATTTATTTCAGCTAGTTTTTTAGCTTCATCGCCAACATGAGAAAATCCTCTTTCTGCAGCTAGTTGTGATTGTTTCTCACGTTCTGCAAAGCGAGCTTTTTGTTTTTCTGTAGCTTTATCATAACAGTGATGGCAACTTATTCCTTTTTGATATTCAGGACGTTTTTTATCTTCTTCTGTAATTGGCATACGACAAGCAAAACACTGATCATAATTTCCTTTTTCTAGATCATGGTTTACAGCTACTCTTGAGTCAAAGACAAAACATTCACCTTGCCACATTGACTCTTCTTTTGGGACTTCCTCCAAATATTTAAGTATCCCACCTTGTAGATGATAAACTTCATCAAAGCCTTTAGCTTTCATCAAAGCTGTAGATTTTTCACATCTGATACCACCTGTACAAAACATAGCTACTTTTTTATGTTTTTTAGGATTTAAATTTTCATCAACATATTCAGGGAATTCTCTGAAGTTTTCAGTATGAGGGTTTACAGCGTTTTTAAATGTTCCTATTTCTATCTCATAATCATTACGTGTATCGATAAGAAGTGTTTCTGGGTCTGAGATTAGTGCGTTCCAATCTTTTGGTTTCACGTATTGCCCACAGACTTTATTAGGATCTATTTCATCGATTCCTAAAGTAACAATTTCTTTTTTAAGCTTAACTTTTGAACGATAAAAAGGCATTTCCTCATGATATGACTCTTTATAATCAATGTCTGCTAAGCGTGAATCAGACTTAAGGTACTCTAGTAAACTATCAATAGCTTGGCGAGATCCTGCTACAGTGCCATTGATTCCTTCATTTGCTAAAAGTAGTGTACCTTTAACGTTATTTTTTATCATTACATCTAGAAGAGGTTGGCGCATAGCCTCAAAATCATTTAAGGTAACAAATTTGTACATTGCACATACAACTATTTGTGACATAGAAATTCCCGAATTTTTTAATTAATATAAATAAAGATTTGCTATTATAACAAATATTATAATAGACCTCTTGCGAAATACTACTTCAGAGGCATTTTATTTCTAAGTAGGTATTTTCTTTTTAGAATCCGTTTTGTAAATTAACTATTCCAGCCACTAAATTAAACCTAAGATTAGCTTTTTTACCAAAACTTCTATAGGTTTCACCCAGTATACGAAACTTTTTAATTTCTGCAATTTTATGCTCAACATAAATCCTAATCTTACTAAGCCATTTATTATAATTCTTCTGCTCTATACTTAAAGAACCTCCTTTGGGCTTTTTATAGGGGAGTTTTACTTTAGTAGATTCATTTTGAATACCTTGGTAGCCATTGTCACAATATTTATCAACATCACGAGCTAATTTATCTGATTTTCTGCGAACAGTTATATCATGAACACTGCCTGGATAAACCTTCGAAACATTAACTATTTGACCTGCTTCACTGATAGCTATTTCTACTTTCTGTGTATGGCTTTTTTTCTTCCCTGAATAGTTAGCCTTTCTTCGTTTTAATTTCTTAGGTCTCTGGATTGGCTGTTCTGTTGCATCTATTAAAAGTCTTTCTACTTTTTGATTAGTCATGCTTCTATCTTTTTTTATATGTATTTCTTTAACTAGTAGTAACTCTACTCGTCTAATTAGGCGATTTACATTTGATTCATCTAATCCTATCAAGTAGCCTAAAAATTCTTGTGTCATATAGCAACGATAATATATTAAAACTAACAATAATCTATCTGCATGATTATCAACTTTTGGCTTTCTGCCAATCCTTGGAAATCCTTCATCTAAGGATTTTGAGGCATCGGTTAAGATTTTATTGAAATGTTTTAGTTTTAAACCTGTTAGTTTTCTAAATATTCTGGCTTTCTTTGACAATATTGCGTAGCTTATTTGCATTTTTATGGATCTCTTAAGCAATCTTTCTATATATATGGTGAATAATTAGTATTTCGCAAGAGGTCTAATGTTTTTGTTAGACTGAATACACAAGGTTAAAATATGAGTGATAATCATTATAGTATTTGGCTAGTACCTAGAAAAGATTCTTTAATACCATTAGCTGATTGTATAAATCACAATTCTTTTACTTCTAAGCAACCAGCATTTATACCACATATGACATTATTTACATCTGGAAAGAATATTTTAGATGATTTTGATACTTATGTAAGTCAGTTAAAGTATGAAAGTATTAAGCTTAGAATAGAAAGTCTTATAGAAAATAAAAAGTCATATTACATGAACTATTATCTAAAACTATCAAAGACAAAAGAATTAAAAGGGCTTTTTGATAATATTAAACAGCTTGATATAAGTAGTAACTATCAGCTCAACACATATAAGTTTAGCTTATGGTGCTAATGACTTTAGTGATTTTGTAACGTATAAATTCTCTGAAGATATTATATTTTATGAGCTTATTATAATGGAATATTCACTTGCAGGTTCTGCTAAAGCAGTTTTAGACTTTAAAATACTCAAATCCTACAATTTACAAACTCAAAAACTTATAAAATACTAAAATTTGTCTCTTTGCTGTTCTACTTTGTTTTAAGATGCTTTATTATTTTGAGACTACATATTTAAATTGATAATTAGAATGTTTTTTAAAAACCTTACAGCATTTAAAATCTTAGATATTAATATGGATATCTTTGAACAATCCATAAATAAGTTAAATTTTGTTTCTTGTAGTAATTCTCAAAAATCTTCTAGAGGATTTGTAAATCCTTTTATTAAAGAAGATGATAATGTTTTATTTAAGTTTAATCATCTTGCAGCATTTTGCCTTCTTAGTGAGGAAAAAATACTTCCTGCTCAAGTTATAAACCAACAAGCACAAGAATATATCGAAGAGCTTGAATTAACTCGATATGTCAGTAAGAAAGAAAAAACTCAGATTAAAGAAGATATAGAGCAGCGTTTGTTGCCTCAAGCTTTTAGTAAATTTAAAAAGATTTTTGGTTATTTGGATCTGACTAATAATCATCTTGTTATTGATAGTATCTCAGATAAGCAAATAACGGAAGTTTTAGATCTGTTGCAAAAATGTGAAGCTAGGTTTGAGCCAGTGATAAAAGAAGAGACAGACGTATTAACAGATTGGTTAGTTGAAAATACACATCCTTTAGATGTAGAGATAGCCGAAAAATGTAAGCTAACTAGTGCAATAGGTGATAGTATCGCTAATATATCATGCCAAGGAAGCTCAATGCTAAATGATAATATTAAATCTTTTATTGAAAGTGGCGGATATATTACTGAGCTAGCGATAGTTTGGCGTGAGCAATTAGCAATGACAGCTAATACGAAGTTACAATTTAAATCAATCAAATTCTTAGAAGGTATCAAGGATTTAAATAAAGAAGATAATCATGGTCATGAAGTCGATTTATTATTAATGGCAGATATATTCTCAGAGCTTTTAAATACTATGCAAGATTGGGTAGTAGAAGAAGAGCAAATATAAATATAAAGAGATAACTATATGATATTAAATGAAAACCAATTAAAAGCATATGAGTATGGATTAGCTCATCACCCTAATTTAAAACAAAACTGTAAAATATCTTTAGAAAAAGATATTTTAGAGATCGAGTTATCTGAAAATGATAATAATGTTGTCAAATTATATAAACATGATAATACAAAAGCAGGGTTAGTCGCATTGCTTAAAAGTGATGAGGTTAAAAGTCTACTTGGTTTTGATTTTTCTAATCTAATCGCTATTATGTGTATCAGATAATTTTAGAAAAATATGTTAAATTAGTTAATATTTAAAGTTTTAAGAGTCAGAAAATGCAATATATTTCAAAAGAAAAAATTAAAGTTAGCCAAGCATCAAATGGTCAAGATATATTTATAGAAAAAATTATAATAAAAGGTTCTGATCCTCAAGCTCCAAGTGTATATATGCAAGCAAGTATGCATGCATCGGAATTACAGGGAAATGCAGTCATGATTAAGCTTTTAGAGCATTTTAAAAAGTATCAGCCTAAAGGTGATATTTATTTAATTCCGCAATGTAATCCTATTGGTGCAGATAATTTTATCGGGGCAGGGCATCAAGGAAGATTTGATTCAGCAACAGGAGATAACTGGAATAGATACTATTTTAATCCTAAAATAGACTATAAGGCTTTTGTAAAAGAGCATTTAAATTCTTCAACAATTGAATATAAAAAAGCCTTTGAAAAACTTTTAGCTGAAGCTATAGATAAAGAGCTTGAACAAGAATGGTTCTTATCTCGAGCAAAACGACTAAACTATACAGTTCAAAAAGAAGCCCAAAAAGCTGATTATGTTTTAGATTTACACACTGATACTGATGCGACTACATATATTTATACTCCTGCGTTTGCTAAAAAAACTGCCGAGATTTTTGGTTATAAGCATACGCTAGTAATTCCTAATGAGTTTACAGGAGCTCTAGATGAGGCTATCTTTGTTCCATGGTGGAAGCTTCAAGAAGAGTTTAAAGCACATGGCAGACATGAGGATATTCTTAAAGAATGTTTTACCCTAGAGTTAGGATCTGAAGAGTATATTAACTTCGATGATGCCACCATGCAGACACAAGGGGTATTAAACTATTTAAAATCTAAAAATGTTATTGATTCGCCTTTTGATATTGATAGATTACACAAAGATATAATCCATCATGATATATCTAACTACAAATCCGTTCGAGCAGTAGAAGGAGGCTTATATGAATGGTTTGTCAAAGCAGGTGATTATTTTAACGCTGGTGATGTAGTTGGACAATATATACAAACTTCAACAATGGAAGTTAAACCTCTTAAGTTTCCTTTTGGTGGAACAATAATTAGTGTCCATATTAAAGGAGCTGTTTGTCAAGGAACTCAACTTTTAAATCTTGCTATTCATTAATCAGGGGTTGTTAAGTCTTATTACATTAGTTTTCATAAATCTTACTAAATATTCTTTTTACTGTTAGAATATAAATGTTATTAGATTAATTTACTGTATTTTATAAAATGGCTAAGAAATATTTATCAGTTATCGTTATATTATTTTATTCAACTGCTTTTGCGAATGTCTATGAGACAGATAATAATGGTGTACCGACATTTTCAAATGTTGATACAAAAGGAGCTAAGCAAGTAAGTGTTGATAAGCCTCAAGTTGTTAATTCATATAATCAGATATCTAATGGGCCATCACTAAATGATTATAAGCAAAAAAGAGATAATCAAATTGTTTGGAAGAATCAAGGCTCTAGAGGCGAAGAAAGGTCCAGTCAAGATGTTAGGAATTTAGAAGAGTCATTAGAAAGTTTTGCAAGAAATTATGAAAGTCAAAATCGCTCAAGAAGATAGTTTTAGGATATTAATCTAGATAATAGACTTATATTTGTAATGATATACAAAACTAAGCTTATTATAACATTTTTGAGTGTAGCTAATTAGAAAACTTATAAATTAAGAAATCTTATAGAAGTGAAAATTGAGATTCTTCTTTGTCGCTCTCTTTTTCTTGAGATTTACGTCTTTGTTGAACGGCTTGAGATAGCATTTCAAGCATTTTAATTGTATCATCAAAATCAACACATTTATCTGTAACACTTTGGCCATATGTTAATGGTTTCTTATTGATATCTTGGTTTCCAGCAACAAGATTACTTTCAATCATTACACCAAAAACATCATCACCAGCTTTAATTTGCTCACAAATATCAGCTAGTACAGAAATTTGTTTAGTATGATCTTTTTGACTATTGCCATGACTACAATCAATCATTACTTTTGTATCTAGATCAGCTTTTTTAAGCTTAGCAACACAGCTATCAACATCTTCTTTACTGAAGTTTGGTCCAGAAGCTCCACCACGTAAAATTACGTGACCATTTTGATTGCCTTTAGTTGAAAATATTGCTGTTGAACCTGATTTTGTAGTGCTCAAGAAGTGATGAGGATAAGTAGCAGATTTAATAGCATCTACAGCTACCTGTACATCGCCGTTAGTAGCATTTTTAAAACCGATAGGTGCTGAAAGACCAGATGCTAACTCTCTATGTACTTGGCTCTCTACAGTTCTTGCTCCAATTGCTCCCCATGTTATTAACTCTGCAAAATATTGAGGAGTTATAACATCTAGAAATTCAGTTGCGCATGGTAGTCCCATATTTGTAACATCTGATAATAACGTACGAGCAAGTTTTAATCCTTTATTGATATTATATGAGTTATCAAGATCAGGATCATTTACTAAACCTTTCCATCCAATAGTTGTACGAGGTTTTTCAAAGTATACTCTCATTATGATTAGTATATCTTTTTGAAATTTTTTGACTTGTTCTTTTAATTTATGTGCATATTCAATAGCAGCCTCAGTATCATGAATAGAGCAAGGACCTACAATCACAGCTACTCTATCATCTCTTCCATGAATAATATCAGCTATTTCTTTACGCGATTTTTTAACTGTTTCAAAAGAAGTTTTTAGAAGAGGAATATCTTGAATTAGAACTTCTGCTGGGATCAATACTTTTTCCTTTTTTATATTAACATTAGAAACTTTATCAAAGTTTTTATCACCTATCATTGACTTAGATATCCTTATTTATATTTTATGTATTTTATTTTCTTTTACCTAAAAGACCAGGCATATTACCCATGCCTTGCATAGCTGACATACGTTTCATCATATTTGCCATACCACCTTTTTTACCAACAACACTTTTCATCATTTTTTTCATTTGAGTATGTTGCTGTAGCAATTTATTAAGATCCTGGATAGTTGTTCCAGAACCTTTGATGATTCTTTGCTTTCTACTATGCTTTATTAGTTCAGGTTTTTTGCGTTCAAGAGGAGTCATTGAATCAATCATTGCCTCAATTTTCTTAAACATATCATCACCAACATTTCCAGGAAGGTTTGCTGGCATATTAGGTAGTTTAGACATGATAGAGCCTACACCACCCATTTTTTTCATTTGAATAATCTGAGCTTTAAAATCTTCTAAATCAAAGTTTTTACCACTTTTTAGTTTTTTTGTAAGTTTTGATGCAGATTTTTTTTCAGTCTTTTGTTCAATATTTTCAATTAAACTAAGGACATCACCCATTCCTAAGATTTTAGAAGCAACTCTATCTGGATGGAATGGTTCTAGAGCATCTGTTTTTTCACCAACACCTAAAAACTTGATTGGTTTACTTGTGATTTCTCTAATTGATAGAGCAGCACCACCTCTAGCATCACCATCGGTTTTTGTCAGGATCACACCTGTTAGCTCTAGAGCATCGTTAAATGCTTTCGCTGTCACAGCTGCATCTTGACCAGTCATACTATCAACTGTAAAGAAAGTTTCAATTGGATTAGCAATTTTATGAATTTGCTTAATCTCGCTCATCATATTTTCATCAATATGTAGTCTACCTGCAGTATCGATGATTAGTACATCAGCTAGTTTAGTTTTTGCTGATTTGATTGCTTCTGTAACTATATAATCAGGTTTTTGACTTGCATCTGATTCAAAGAAATCAACATCTAAGCTATTTGCTAAAGTTCTCAGCTGATCAATAGCTGCTGGGCGATAAACATCGGCACTGACAACCATAACTTTTTTCTTATGTTGTTCTTTTAAGTATTTAGCAAGTTTGGCTGTAGATGTTGTCTTACCAGCACCTTGTAAACCGGCCATTAAAATAACAGCAGGGGGCTGTGTTTTTAAGTTTATAGGTACAGCTTCTTCACCAAGAGCATTTTCTAATTCTTTTTTTACAAAAGATATAAATGTTTGATCAGGAGTCAAACTCTTTTTAACTTCTTCACCAATAGCTTTTTCTTTGATATTAGCTATAAACTTTTTGACAACAGGCAATGCAACATCTGCCTCTAACAATGATACTCTAATATCACGTAGGGCTGCTTGGATGTTTTCTTCTGTAAGAGATGTTTGTCCTTTTATTTTCTTAAAAGAGGACTGTAACTTATCTGATAAACTAGTAAACATATGTCTATAAGCTTTTTAACTCTTTATGAGTATAATTACTACAATAAGCAAAATATTAACATTTTTAGATTCAATATACTATCTAACAAATAACACTTATCAATATTATTATGAATAATATTAAGCAAATAAGTATATAAGTATAGTTTTTTTCTTTTATGAAAAATATAAGCTCTAATAAAATTCTTAAAATTGGTGAAATAATAATAAGCAAAATGCCTGTATTTATCAGTTCAAGTGACGGATTAGGGCCTTGAATAATTCTATGTATAGCACCCAAGATTAGAGCTACTATAGCAATAGTTAAATTAAGTTTTAATACTTTATATATAACTATGTTTTTCATTTGTTTACAGTTATAAAATTATTAGTCTATTAAATTATTTAATCATCTTTTTGCAAGATAATACAACTAAAAATGCATTTTAAAGCTGGCTAGTATAGAAACTTATTGAATTGTTGTTTACTCAATGGTTTTGAGGTGATATAACTAAGATATAAGACTTAAAGGAGGTGCTTATGAAAGAAGTCATAATTTTAGGTGCGGGTAGAGTTGGTTCGCTAACTAGTTGTTTATTAGTAGAAAGTGGTAATTATGTAGTTCACTTGATTGATAAATTTATTCCAAATGATAAACCAGTCTTAGAAAAAAATGTAGAAAATTTAAAGTATGTTGAACTAGATGCAACTAATTCAGAAGAGTTAGGAAAGTATATAAAGCTTCATAACATCGAAACTATTGTATCTTGTCTACCATTTTTCTTTAACAAGGGTGTAGCAGAATTAGCTGGTAAGTTAGAAATAAATTATTTTGATTTAACAGAGGATGTTGAGGCAACTAACTATATTAAAGATATTGCAAGTAATGCAAAAAATAATTTCTTTGCACCACAATGTGGTCTAGCTCCAGGATTTATCAGTATTGTTTCTAATAACCTTATGAAAGAGTTTGAATCAATTGATACTGTACGTATGCGTGTAGGGGCTTTGCCTTTGAATGTTTCAAATACTCTTCAATATGGATTGACATGGTCAACAGAAGGGTTGGTAAATGAATATGCTAAACCTTGTGAAGGCGTTGTTGATGGTAAAAAAAGAACTCTAGCGCCATTAGCCGATGTTGAGGAAATAAAAATTGATGGTCTTACTTATGAAGCATTTAATACCTCTGGTGGTATTGGTTCAATGATAGAAACTTATGCTGGTAAGGTTAAAAATATTAACTATAAGAGTATTCGTCACCCAGGACATTGTGAAAAAATGAAGTTTTTGATGCAAGATATGAAGTTAGGTGATGATTTGGATACTATGGTTAAAGTCATGGAAAATGCTATACCAAGAATTAACCAAGATATAGTTTTAATTTATGTATCTGTAGATGGTATCCGTAAAGGATTAAAGGCTGAACGACATTTTGCTCAGAAATATCCGTCAAAATTCATGTTTGCTAAGCATTTTTCAGCTTTACAATTAACAACTGCAACAAGTTTATGTGTAAGTATAGATTTGTTACTTAATTCTAAAGATAAGCCTAATGGCTTTATAAATCAAGAATCTATATCATTAGAAGATTTTTATAATAATCAGTTTGGTCAATACTATAGAGATTCAGGGCTTTTAATACAAGCAGACTAGTAAAAATTATAAAAGGTGGACAAATGAGTATTTTAAAAGAGTTAAATTTAGGTTTAGAAAAATATATAAATAATGATGTTAGTAATGCTATTGAAACTTATAGCCCAGCAGATGGTAAGCTTTTGGCAAAGGTGGAGAATCATGATATAGAGGTTATGCAAGAAGCTATTTCAAAAGCTACAGAGGTTGCTAAGAAGTGGCGTCAAGTACCTGCTCCTAAGAGAGGTGAATTAGTACGTTTGATAGGTGAAGAGCTGCGTAAAAATAAAGATCATCTTGGTAGTTTAGTTTCTTTAGAAATGGGTAAATCTAAACAAGAGGGTGATGGTGAAGTCCAAGAGATGATCGATATGGCAGATTTTGCTGTTGGCCAATCAAGAATGTTATATGGTGCAATGATGAATTCCGAGCGTGATGAGCATCGTATGTATGAACAATGGCATCCTTTAGGGGTTGTTGGTGTAATCTCAGCTTTTAACTTTCCAGTTGCTGTATGGTCGTGGAATGCATTTATTGCTGTAATTTGTGGCAATACAGTTATTTGGAAGCCGTCTGAGAAAACACCACTATGTTCTATTGCTGTACATAATATATGTAAAAAAGTTATTGAAGAGTATGATTATCCTGAAATTTTCCACACAGTAATTTCTAAAGAGATCGAAGTATCAAAGCTTTTGGTAAACGATGAACGAGTGAATTTAGTATCTTTTACAGGCTCGACAAAAGTTGGTCAAGATGTTGGACAACAGGTAGCTAAAAGATTTGGTAAGAGTATTTTAGAATTAGGTGGTAATAATGCAACAATTATTGATGAAACTGCTAATTTAAAACTTGCTATCCCTGCGGCAGTGTTCGGTGCTGTTGGAACAGCGGGACAAAGATGTACTTCTTTAAGAAGACTATTTGTACATAAATCGATTTATGAGTTAGTAAAAGAAAAGATGGTCAATGCTTATAAGCAGATAAAAGTTGGTGATCCATTAGATCAAAATAATTTAATGGGACCTGTAATTGATCAAGCATCAGTTAATAATTTCACAAGAACTATAGCTGAAGCTGTTAATCAAGGTGGTAAAGTTTTAACAGGTGGTAATAAAATTGAGAAGGAAGGCTTCTTTGTTGAACCAACTATTATTGAAGCTAGGCCAGATATGCAAATAGTAGCAGAGGAAAACTTTTGCCCAATATTATATATAATGCCTTATGCAAATATTGAAGAAGCTATAGAATTAAATAATTCAGTTAAATATGGTTTATCAAGTTCTATATTTACCGATAATCTGCAAAATGCTGAAAAGTTCCTATCTAGCTTAGGTAGTGACTGTGGTATTGCAAATGTGAATATTGGAACTTCTGGTGCTGAAATTGGTGGTGCTTTTGGTGGTGAAAAACATACTGGTGGAGGGCGTGAAGCCGGTTCAGATGCTTGGAAAGCATATATGCGTAGACAGACTAATACTATTAACTATGGTAAGGATCTACCATTAGCTCAAGGTATTAAATTTAACTTAGAGGAGTAGTCATTATGAGCGTAGACATTTTAGAAAAGTTATGGGATCAATATATGACAGATAACCCTCATGCAAAAGATATCTATGATCTTTTTGTTAAAAAAGGTGAAAATCCTGAAAATGATCATATTGCTCTAAGAACTTTAGATGATGATAGAATAGATATTCATAAGCTAGCACAAGCATTTATTTCTAAAGGATATAAAGTTTGTAATGATTATGATTTTGAAGTCAAAAAACTTAAAGCAATACATCTAGAACATAGTGATGAGAGTCAACCTAAGGTTTTTATTAGTCAGCTTTTAACAAAAGAGTTTTCTAGTGAATTGCAGCAGACACTTAATAAATGTATTGATTCAATTCCACAAGATTTAATTAATAATCCAGAAAAACTTTTACTATCGGGCGCTAGCTGGAAAACTAATTACGAAGTATATAAAAAGCTTCTAAATGAATCTGAATATGCTGCTTGGTTTTATGCTTTTGGGTTTAGGGCTAATCACTTTACAGTTTTCATTAATCAACTTAAGAACTTTAATGAAGTTGTTGAAGTTAATGATTTTCTTAAACAAAATGGTTTTAAGCTCAACTCTTCTGGTGGAGAGATTAAAGGTTCTCAAACTGATCTATTAGAGCAATCAAGTACAATGTCAGGGCTTGCAGAGGTAGATTTTGCTGACGGTAAGAAACAGATTCCATCCTGTTACTATGAGTTTGCAAAACGCTATAAAGATAGTGATGGTAAGCTATATCAAGGCTTTGTTGCTAAATCTGCTGATAAGATATTTGAAAGTACTAATACTAAATAATCTTATATTATTAAGAGTTCTTAGAAATTATCTTTACTAACTTATCAAAGATATCATTATATACAGAACTCTTTCTCATAACTAAATCAATTTCTCGATAAAACTCAGCATTATCAACTGTTATGTATTTGATATTTTCTGTTTTGGTACAGGCTATCTTAGGAATTAGAGTTACTCCTTCATCAATAGATACCATTTGTCTTAAAGTTTCTAGGCTACTACCTTTAAAGTCTCTATTGGTAAAATCATCTAGCTGACAAAGCTTTAATGTTTGATCGCGAAGGCAGTGTCCTTCATCAAGTATCATAAGATTTTCTTTGACTAATTCACTAACACATATGCTTTTATTTTTTGAGATTGGATTATTTTTAGCTACAGCTGCAAAAAACTTATCTTTAAAAACTGTTTTCCTTTTGAATTGGTAGTTGTCTGTTGGCGTTGCTAAAAGAGCAAAATCAATTTTTCCTTGATCAAGCATATCTACAAGGATATTGGTTTTTTCCTCAATTACTGAGATACTAATATTTGGTATTTCTTGTTTTATTATTGGCAGTATTTTTGGCATTAAATATGGGCATAATGTTGGAAAAGCACCAATCGAGATTGTTATCTTATCATTCTCAAGTAATAGTTTTGATATTCTTTTTAGATTTTTAACTTCGTCAAGAACCTTATATGCTTGGTTAATTATTTTGATACCAGGTTTTGTTATTAAGACTTGTTTAGAACCTCTCTCAAATATTTGTACACCAATAAATTCTTCAAACTTTTTTATTTGCATGCTCAGGGCAGGTTGGCTGACAAAACATCTCTCAGATGCTGTAATAAAGCTTTTAGTCTCATATACAGAAATGATATATTCTAGTGTACGAGTATTCATATAAGTAAATCTTATTGTAATGATAAGTATTATATATTTTAAATTATGTTTTATATTTATACAATATATAGTGAATCTTAACAAAGCAAGGAGCTAAATATGACTAAAAGAGTACCTAATGTAACTTTTAAAACTAGAGTTAGAGATGAAAGTATTGGTGGATCTAATCCATTTAGATGGCAAGATGTAACTTCAGCAGATATCTTTGATAATAAAAGAGTAATAGTATTTTCATTACCTGGTGCATTTACGCCAACTTGCTCTACATATCAATTACCTGGATTTGAGAATAATGCGGCTAGATTTAGAGAGCTTGGTATTGAAGAAATTTACGTTTTATCTGTAAATGATAGTTTTGTTATGAATAAATGGATCCAAGCTCAAGATGTTAAAAATATTAAGCCAATTCCAGATGGTAATGGTGAGTTTACACAAGGTCTTGATATGCTTGTAGATAAGTCTAATCTTGGTTTTGGTAAAAGATCATGGAGATATGCTATGATCGTAAACAATGGTGAAATTGAGAAGATGTTTGTAGAGCCTGGTAAGCGTGATAATGCTGAAGATGACCCTTATGGCGAATCATCTCCAGAAAACTTACTAAAATACTTAGAGTCTAAATAGTAATGAAAAAAGTTATTTTAATAGGAGCTTCGGGAACTATTGGTTCTGCAACAAATGAAAGCCTTAAAACAGCGGGATATGATGTTGTTACAGCTAGTTTCTCTGGTGATAAGACTGATTTTTCTGTAAATATACAAGATCCTAGCTCTATTAAAAACCTATTTGAAAGAGTAGGTAGTTTTGATGCTTTAGTTTCTACTACTGGAAAAGTTGCTTTTAAAAATATACAAGAGATTGAGCAACAAGACTGGGATTTAAGCTTAAGCAATAAACTTCTAGGACAGATAAACCTTGTTCAAATTGGCGCAAAGTATATTAACGAAGGTGGTTCGTTTACATTGACTACTGGAATACTAAATGTTGAACCAATAGCTATGGGAAGTGTAGCTGCAACAGTTAATGCTGGTTTAGAAGGGTTTATTAAAGCTGCGACTCTGGAGTATAAAAAATTTCGTATCAATGCAGTAAGCCCTACAGTAGTTGAAGAAGCTCTAGGCAAGTATGGTCCATTTTTTGTTGGTTATAAACCAGTAAAAGCTGAAGAGGTTGCTCAGGCTTATTTAAAATCAGTTGCAAGTATTGCAAATGGTCAAGTTATAAAAGTAGGTTTTAATAATCTTTTCTAAGAACTCTTTAATCAATTAATATTTCAAAATTTATTTAGTAAAATTAGATCTTTGATGTTACTGCTTCAAAAACCTCTTTTATAGATAAGTTTGATGTATCTATAATAATTGCATCATCCGCAGGTTTTAATGGTGCAGTCTTACGATTACGATCTTGAAAATCTCTCTTCTCAATATCTGCCAAGATTTTATCAAAATCAGGATTTAACCCTTTAGACTCTAGCTCATCGTATCTTCTTCTAGCGGTAACTTTTGTATCAGCATCAAGAAAGAATTTATATTTAGCATCAGTAAAGACTACTGTGCCCATATCTCTACCATCGGCGACTAATCCTTGTTCAGTTGCAAACTCTCTTTGTTTATTTAATAAAATATCTCTTACAGAAGGATAGGCTGCAATTTTTGAAGCAAGCATGCCAGTTTGTTCAGTGCGGATTTCTTTTGTTACATCTTCATCATTAAGAAATGCTTTAACAATATCTTCTTCAATCTTAAAGCTGATATTTAAATTTTCTAAAGTTTTTTGTACTTGAGACTCATTTTCAAGGTCAGCATTATTCTTATGGCAGTGAAGAGCTGCTAGTCTATAAATAGCGCCACTATCTAGTAAATTATAATTTAAATATTTTGCTAAAGCTTTTGCTAAAGTACCTTTACCAACACCGCTAGGTCCATCGATTGTAATAATTTTAGAATTGTTCATTTTCAAAATCCTGCATAAATTTAACTAGTTTTCTGACATCTTCAAGAGATACTGCATTATATAAACTTGCTCGACAGCCGCCTACATTACGATGACCTTTAAGTCCATAGAAGCCTTTCTTATCAGCAGATGATAGAAACTTATCAGTTAACTCTTGAGACTTTAGATGAAAGATAACATTCATATTTGAGCGATATTCTGGTTTTATATCATTGTTGTATATTTTTGAGTTGTCTATTGCTGAATAAAGAAGATCTGCTTTTTGATTATTAAATTCTTCAACTTTCTTCAAATTAGCATAGTTTTTAATTAGATATTCTAGAGTAAGCTCAAATGTTACCCAAGAAATAACAGATGGTGTATTATAAACGGAGTTTGATTTCTTAGTAATAAAATAATCAAAAACTACTGGGATGTTTGATTTTTGTTGGATTAAAGAATCTTTAACGATCACGATTGTTAGACCAGGAATCCCAGCATTTTTTTGCGCACCAGCATAAATTAAGCCATAATCAGCAACATTTACAGGTTTTGATAAAAAGCTTGATGACATATCACAGACTAGTTCTGTGTTACATGATTTAGCTAATTTATTGATTTGGAAACCATCTACAGTTTCATTGTCTGTATAGTATATATAGTCATACTTATTAGAAGTGAAGTTTTTGGCTATGTTTTCATCGTATTTAATAGCTGTTACATCAATAAATTTATCAGCTTCTTTAGCTGCTTTCTCTGACCATTGACCACTACATACATATAAAGCTTTATTGTATTTATTTGATAAGTTCATCGGAATAGCAGCAAATTGAGCAGTAGCCCCGGCTTGCATCAGTAGTATCGAATAATTATCAGGAATATTTAACAAGGTTCTTAAGTTTTTCTGTATAGCATCATGAACTTCATCAAAAGCTTTATCACGATGAGATATTGATAATAAAGAAACACCAGTGTCTTTATAGTTGGTCATCATTTGCTGAAGAGTTTGTATAATAGAATTAGGAACTACAGCTGGACCAGCACAAAAATTTATTTTCATTTAGTAAAGTAATGATTAAATATTTTGAGATTAATTGTAACATAAATAATATAGCTAAATACATATAAAAGTAGTATCTAATTTGGGTTATATAAGTTTAATAAAATCCTAAAGAATACCTTTTAATAGAGTTGTTTCTATTTTTAGTAATTAATGTTTTATTTGTTAATTATTAGGAGACATTATTAAGTATTAATTTTTAACCAATCTCTAGGTTTAATATATTCATATATTTTAGCTTCTTCAGAAATTTCTTCTGGGTGCCAATTATATTTCCATGTTGCCATAGGAGGCATAGAAGATAGTATAGATTCTGTACGTCCACCACTTTGTAAACCAAATATCGTACCTCTATCAAAAACTAAATTAAATTCTACATATCTACCTCTACGATAAAGTTGGAAATCTTTATGTTCTTGAGTGTATTCAATGTTTTTTCTTTTTTCTATTATAGGCAGGTAAGCATCTAAGTATGAATTTGCACAATCAGTCACAAAGTTAAAGCATTCATCAAATGATTTGTCATTTAAATCATCAAAAAATAAACCACCAACACCGCGGCATTCATCACGGTGTTTCAAGTAAAAATAATCATCACACCATTCTTTAAATTTGGGATAGTAGCTTTTATCATGTTTATCACAAGCATCTTTAGCTGTTTGGTGCCAATGTATAGCATCCTCTTCAAATGGATAATAAGGAGTCAAATCAAAGCCACCGCCAAACCACCAAATAGGACTATCAGTATCAGCTCCAGCAACAAATATTCTAAAATTAGCATGAGAAGTTGGAACAAATGGATTACGCGGGTGAATAACAAGAGAAACACCTGTTGCTATAAATGATTTACCAGCAAGTTCTTGTCTTTTAGCTGTAGCTGATGGAGGCAAGGTATCGCCATGAACTCTAGAAAAAGCCACTACACCTTTTTCAAAAACTTCCCCATTTTCTATTATCATTGAATTACCGTAGCCTTTAAGTTTTTGCTCAGGAGTGTTTGGTTTTTGCCACTTATCACTTACGAATTTTGCATTATTAGTTTCATACTTTTCTAATGCTGTGGTAATATTTTGCTGAAGTTGAGTTAAAAAATTTTCAAATTTTGAGATTTTTTCTTGCATTACTTTTAACCTTATAATTCAAGCTTGCTATTTTAATAGGATAATAGCAGAGTGGTTAGGGTTAGTTTATAATACTATTTTACCAGTAGGGACATAAAATTGCTTGTAAAAAATAAAGGCTTTGGGGCTAAAGAAACTATAGCATTAGTTATATTTACGATAATTATTGTTTTTTCAATATTTTTTATTTATTTGAATCACAATTATACAACAAGAATCTCTAATGATATTTCAAAACTTAATTTGCTAAAAACTAGAGTAGTTACAGAAGTTATTTATGGGAATGGTAGTGTAGAAGAGCAAAAATCAAAAAATCACTTATATGCTCTTACGAATATATCAACAAATAAAAAATATCAAAATATTAAGTCGCAAAATATTGTTATACGCAATAGTGGTGAAATTATAGCAAAGTTAGATGATAAGTATTTAGGTAGAGGTAGTATAGTTCTGACCCCATATGTTAAATCTAGAGCTAAGGTTGAAGATCCATATATAATCTGGGATTGTTTAATTATAACTGACAGAAATATTCCCCAGTTTTTAATGCCTGATAATTGTATTATTAAAACTACTAAGAATTAAAATTAATTATAGAATAGTATTTTATATGATTGAATCTGCAAGTATTACTTTTTTTGGTGCTCTGCTAATGGTTTAAGAAATGAGTCATTAAATAAAAAATGTTTCCTCGCTTTTATTATTCAAAGACTATTGATTTAATAAATATGTACCATAAAAACAGTAGTCATCCTCGTGCTTGACACGGGGATCTCTTAAATACTAAGGAGATTCCCGCCTTCGCGGGAATGACTTGTCCATTAAATCAACAGTCTTATTCATAAAGAATTTTAGTCAAATATAAATTGCTTTTATTACTAGATATTAGTATAATGCTTTCTTGCTCTTTGCTATGTAAATAACTTTTCATAGCTTATCAGTAAAAACACTTAAAGAAAATGATAAACCGGAAGGAGTTTATAAAAAATGAAACATTATGAAATCGTTTTAATGATTCACCCTGATCAATCAGATCAGCTAGAAACAATGCTTAACAAATATCGTGGCATTATCGAAGAGAAAGGTGGAAAAATTCATAGATTTGAAGATTGGGGACGTCGTCAATTAGCTTATCCTATAGAGAAACTTCACAAAGCACATTATGTATTATTTAATGTTGAATGTGCTACTGAATCATTAGAGAAGCTTCAAGAGTCTTTAAAATATAACGATGCTGTATTACGTCGTTTAATAATCTCTCAGAAAGAAGCTGTAACAGAGCCATCTATAATGATGCAATCAAATGAAAAAGAAGTAATTTAATTTAGGGGTATTTCAAAATGAGTCGTCGTAAAGTTTGCCGTTTCACTGTTGAAGGCGTAAAAGAAATTGATTATAAAGATGTAAATAAGTTAAAGGCTTATATTACTGAAACAGGTAAGATTGTTCCTAGTCGTGTAACAGGTACATCTGCTAAGTATCAAAGACAATTGTCTACAGCTATTAAAAGAGCTAGATTCTTAGCGTTATTACCATACTGTGATCGTCACTTTAACTAATACCGGAGGTTGATTACAATGCAAGTTATTTTAAAAGAAAAAGTTGAAAATCTTGGTGTATTAGGTGATATCGTAAACGTAAAACCTGGTTATGCTAGAAACTTCCTTATCCCTTTTGGTAAGGCTGTTCAAGCTACAAAAGCAAACATTGAAGTTTTTGAAGCTCAAAAAGCTGAGCTAGAAAAAGCTGAAAAAGCTAGATTCGATGCAGCAGTTGCTACAGCTGAGTCAATCAAAGACAAAGTTTATACTATCGAAGCTCAAGCTGGAGATGGAGGTAAGCTATTTGGATCAGTAGGTACTGCAGAAGTTGCTGAAGCTGTTTCTAAAGAATCTGGTAAAGAAATTGAAAAAAGCCAAGTTCGTATGCCAGAAGGTGTTATCAGAACAATTGGTGAATTTGAATTATCAATTCATGTTTATACAGATGTAGATGCAGACATTAAAGTAAATGTTGTAGCTATGCAAAGTTAGTTTTATAATAGTCTAACTAACACATATATCTTAATAAATATAAAAACCATGTGTTAGGCATGGTTTTTTTGTATTTAATATAAGGGTTTTTGAAGTCTATGGATTATCAATTTAAAGCTGCTGAGACTACTTATTCAATTGAAGCAGAAAAAGCAATACTCGGAAATATACTTTTAAATAACCAGAATATTGAGTTAGTTGAAGATTTGCTTTTAATAGAAGACTTTTTTGATAAAAGACATAGAATTATTTATAAGCAAATTAATATTCTAAATCAAGCCAATACACCTTTTGATGTTTTAATTCTAAGTGAATATCTTGCTACGGAAGGACTTCTTGAAGAGGCTGGTGGAGAGGTTTATATTGTTGATCTAGCAGCAAATACTCCATCTGTTTCAAATATTAAAATTTATGCAAACATCGTTAAAGATAAAGCTAAGTTGAGAAGCCTACAAAGTAGTGTAAATGATATAGTCCAGAAAATATATTCAGCTGATTCAAAAAATCCGGATGAGGTTATTGATTATGCTGAAAGTAGAATATTAGATATTGCCAAAGAGAGAGAGACTCTTACAAAAGGTCCTGAATCTATAAAATCTGTTATTCCTAAGCTGGTTGATCGTATGAGTGCGATTGTTGATGCTGGTACCGGATTGACCGGAGCTTCAACAGGGTTTATTGATCTGGATAAAATGACTTCTGGATTACAAAGAGCTAACTTGGGTATTATAGCAGCTAGGCCGTCTATGGGTAAAACAGTACTTGGTATTAATATTGCTCAAAATGTTGCAAAAATATCTGAAAAGCCAGTGTTAGTTTTTAGTTTAGAGATGCCTTCAGAAGATATTGTAACAAGAATGCTAGCAAGCCAAGCTCGAGTTGAAATGAATCTTTTAAAAGAATGTAATCGTTTAAATGATGCACATTGGGTTAAAATTACTAAAGCAATGAAAGATCTTAGTGATATGCCACTGTATATAGATGATACATCTAGTTTAACTCCAGCAGAGATGCGTTCTAGAGCACGTAGATTATATAATGAGCATGACGGTTTATCGATGATTTTGATAGATTATCTTCAGTTGATGAAAATTCCTGGATATGAGACAAATAGGACTCTTGAGGTATCTGAAATTTCAAGATCATTAAAAGCTTTGGCTAAAGAGCTTGATATACCTGTTATAGCGTTATCGCAGTTAAATAGGGCGGTTGATGATCGTAAGGATAAGCGTCCTATGATGTCAGACTTAAGAGAGTCTGGAGCAATTGAGCAAGATGCTGATTTGATCATGTTTATTTATAGGGATGAAGTTTATAATAAAGATAAAGAGGATAATAAGAATCTAGGTGAGATAATTATCGGTAAGCAACGTAATGGGCCTATAGGTGCTGTCCATGTTAGATTTGATGGTCAGTTTGCAAGCTTTGCTAATTTGACTAACGAAAATGATAATATTTTGCCAGGTGATATTGGTTATAATGAATAGCCTTTTAAAAAGATTTTAAAGAGATATTTTATGCAACAAGAAAAAATAAATTTACTTGGTCTTAACCAAAAAGCTATAGAAGATTTTTTTATTTCTATTGGCGAGAAAAAGTTTCATGCTAGACAAGTTTTTAAGTGGATTCACAAGAAGGGTGTTATAGATTTTGATGCTATGACGGACTTAGGTAAAAACTTACGTGCTAAATTAAAACAACAATCAGAAATAGTTATTCCTAAGGTTGTATTTAGTAAAGCATCTAAAGATGGTACACATAAGTGGTTAATAGATGTTGGTGGTAGTGCTGTTGAAACAGTATTTATACCTGAGGAAGGTAGAGGAACTCTATGTATATCTTCTCAGGTTGGATGTACTTTAAACTGTAGCTTTTGCTCAACAGGCAAACAAGGATTTAACAGAAATTTATCATCTGCAGAAGTAATATCACAACTTTGGATTGCAGCTAGAACATTATCAAAAACTAATGGCGAACATGACTTTACTGTTACAAATATAGTTATGATGGGTATGGGTGAGCCATTAATGAATTTTGAAAATGTAGTTCCAGCTATGGATATTATGATGGATGATTTGGCTTATGGATTATCTAGGCGTAAAGTAACTCTTAGTACATCTGGAGTAGTACCAAGAATATATGACCTACTTGAGCAATCTGGAGTATCACTAGCAGTATCATTACATGCTTCAAATGATACTCTTAGAAATGAAATTGTTCCAATTAATAAAAAATATAATATCGAAGAGCTTTTAGATGCATGTAAGTTATATGCAGAAAAAGGTCCTCATAAGCATATAACTTTTGAATATACATTAATGCAAGAAATTAATGATAATTTATCTGATGCTAAAGAGTTGGTTGAATTACTAAGATCTCGTGAAGTTCCTGCTAAAATAAATCTTATCCCTTTTAATCCTTATCCAGGTACTCCTTATAAGAAGCCTAGTGGAAATAGAATCCATAGATTTAAGGAATTTCTGCAGCATGAAGGTTTTGTTACTACTGTAAGAAAAACACGCGGTGATGATATTGATGCAGCATGTGGTCAGCTTGCAGGTGATGTAATGGATAAAACAAAAAGAAAAGAGAGATACTTGAAGAAGATTGGAGATATGGATGAAAATTAATCTTAAAAAGATTATTACTATAGCTATATTAGCAAGTACTTTATCTGCATGTGCAAGTTCAGGATCAAAAACTCAAAATGTTGCGGCTCAAGAGAGTGTTCAGCGCGATCAAAATAAATCAAATGAAATCGTTGATGGTAATACAGCAGAATATGTAGTTCCTGTTACTGAGCAAAAAAAAGCAAATTATAAAAAGGCTACGGAATTATATGCTGAGCTTGCAATTACTTACACTAGCGAAGGTTATTTAGATAGAGCAAAACAAAAACTTATTCGTGCTCAAAATTTACAAAAAGAACATGGTTACAATCTAGCAATTGTTGGGTATGCTGCGGGATATTATTATCAGAATATAGGTGTAAACTCAGTTGCCGAGAAATATTATACAGATACTGTAGATGATCACTCAAAAAATTTTGAAGCTATAAACTTTTATGCTCAATTCTTATGTAAAGAGAAAGATGAATATTCTAAAGCTGAAAAATTATTTGATAAATCATTATATTTATCAAACAATGATGATATGGCACAGACTCTATTTTTATATTCAGAATGTGCATATAAGCAAGGAAATAAAGATCAAGCTCTAAAGCTTATGCAAAGAGCAGATAGGTTTAGAACAAATTATCGATCTGCTAAGCTAAGATTAGCGCAAATGTATTTTGAAAGAAAAGAATATAGGAAATGCTATAAAGTTATTTATAGTATGAAAGATGATAATCAGTTTTTCTATAATAGAAAAGTCTTAGAGCTAAGACTTAAGTTAGCAGAGTATGCTAATAATAGAAGTGAAATAGCAATGATTAAACTTATTCTATCTTCTAGTGACTATAATGATGATGATATGAACCAGTTCTTCTCAAAAGCTGATATGGGAGATATAAATAATGCGAAAAATAAATAGATTTGAAGAGAAAAAAGCTCCAGAAAGGCTACAAAAGATATTAGCAAAATATGGGATTGGATCTAGAAGAAAAATAGAAGAGTTTATTCAGCAAGGTAGAGTGAGAGTTAATGGAAAAGTAGCAACAATAGGTGACAAAGCTACAGATAGTGATAAGATTAGCTTTGATGGAAAGGCTTTGCATTTATATGGACAACCAATGACTAGGCCTAGAGTTGTTATTTATCATAAAAGAGAGGGTGAAGTTTGTACAAGTAAAGATGAGAAAGACAGAAAAACAGTTTTTGACTCTTTACCAAAATTAGCAAAATCCCGTTGGATAATGGTTGGGCGTTTAGATATAAACACTACAGGCTTATTGCTTTTTACTACAGATGGAGATCTTGCTAATAGATTAATGCATCCATCATATGAGATAGAAAGAGAATATGCAGTTAGAGTTTTTGGTGAACAGTTATCTGAAGATACAATCAAAAAGCTTAAAGAAGGTATCCAGCTAGAAGATGGTGTTGCTAAATTTAATCATATAAAATTCTCAGGTGGTGAAGGAGCTAATCTTTGGTACTATGTGACTCTTTCTGAAGGGCGGAACCGAGAGGTTAGAAGAATGTTTGAAGCTATAGGAGTAACAGTTAGTAGATTAACTAGAGTTAGGTTTGGTGATATCATTTTGCCAAAATATATATCTAGAGGTAAGACATTAGAGCTTACTCCTTCAGAGGTTAATAGACTTAGAAAGTCTGTTAAGCTAAAAGAATATTCTTTTCCTAAAAAACTAGTTGATAGATTAGAGAAAAAATAATGAGTTTTGAGAATCAGTTAAGTGATATTTTTGATTTAGATATATGGGAGCTGAAACCCCAATATAAATCGTCTAATCAATTACAAACTGATAATGAGAATAGTAATGTTAATTTAGAAGAAATTACCGTTGACCTTAAACAAAATTCTCTAATTAGTAGAGAATTAGTTTATACAAATAATATTGATAGTAATAAGATCATAAATATATTTATTGAAAATGACCTTAATACTAATTTTTTAAATAATATTGTAGATAATTTATTCTTTAATTCAAAAGTAAGTATTTTTAGAATTCAGTCTACTGATTTTCAGACAGATCTTAATGAAATCAACCTTTTTGAGAAAGACTTTATTCTAGAAGGTAGTAATCTATTAAGTACACAAAATAAAAAACATATATTAGCAAAGCTATATGAGTATGCGGATTTTAAGTCTAGGTAAATCTCACTTTGATGCAGTTATTAGTCTTATACGATTTTCAGATAGAGAGTTTAGTTGGTCAGATCAACAAATTCTAGATTCTATTGAGAATGATTTAACTTTAGGTTTATTTGAAAATGATAAATTAAGGGCAATAGCTATTTTTAATAGTATTTTTGATACAGCAGAGCTTTTATATGTTTGTGTTGATAAATCTAATCAGAATAAAGGTTTCGGCTATAAAGTTCTTAAACAATCTTTTACATATTTGCTAAAGCAAAAGATATCTAAAGTTTTTTTAGAAGTTGATGTTAGTAATCATTATGCGTTAAAGCTTTATAATAAAATTGGTTTCAAAAAAATATCTACGCGTAAAAACTATTATAAGAAAAATGATGGTAGTTATAATGACGCATTAATCTATAAGTTAGAAATAAGCTAGATTAGAGAATATATTAAATAGCCGGAAATTGTGATATATTGTGTAAATGAGACAGCAGGGGGGCTATTAAATAATAGCTGAGAAGAACCCTTAGAACCTGATCTAATTAATATTAGCGTAGGGAGTTTGTTTGGTATATCTTTTAAAAAGTAAATCACTCAAACTTCTATTATTTATTAAATAATAGGAGATTAACATTGGAAAATTTTGGTTATATAACATTAAATATATCATTAATTCTTTATTTCGTACATTTTCTGCCGCAGACTATTCATAATCAGTTTAAGCATAAGACATTCGAAATTAGTCTTTGGACTCACTCTTTGATGATATTTGCAAATGCATTAGATTTGATTTATGCAATTGGTTTTAATTTACAGTGGCAATATGTATTGGTAGATATAATTTTATTGTTTTTTTTAACTGTTCAACAGTTTCAAATTTTAAATGATAGAAGAGAAAAGAAGATATTTATACATACTTTATTAATTCTGGCATTTTTATTATTAATAGTATTAATAATTAATATAGTAAAATTGGATAAAACATATTTATTATGGTGTGGATCAATAAGTGGGGTAATTTATAATATTTATTATCTTCCGCAGATTTGTAAAAATTATCTTCAAAGAGATGCCCAGGGGTTTAGCATTTTTTATTTAGGACTTTTAGCGATTAATATTTTATGTGATATAAATAGTGCTATTTTCTTGAGCTGGCCTATTGTGTCACTTCTAGTCCCTTGTAGTATGTTTGTGTTAGTGTTTATTCAGATACTTCAATATTTATATTATAAAGATATATTTTCAAAGCTACTTTTGAAGAAGGCCCAAAACAAACTGTAAACTTTACTGGAGCTTATGTTAAAATATTTGGTAGTTCATATCTAGTAATTTTAAAATAATAATGAAAAATACATTTAAGAATTTGTTATTGTTGTTTGCATGCATGGTTTTTAGTAATACTTTTGCAGACACTAAGACTAAAGTTTCATATAGCCCATATGTAATAGGTCAGTCATTGGGTAAAATTTCACATAAAAGTTTTAAAGCAATGGATAAAGAGCTTTCAAAACAAGATTTTATTACTGGATTTGATGATACTATTCTAGATAAAAAACCTGACTATAATAAGATATCTGATCAAGATTCTTATGTGGTAGGTATGATTATTGCTGCCAAATATAAGTCAGATCTTAAGAAGTTAATTAAGATTAATAAGAAAAACTCTCAAGAATTTGTTAAAGGCTTTAATAGTGCCGCAAATTCAGATAATGCTAAACTAACGGCACAAAATAAAAAAATATTAGAATATTTTAAAAAATCTGATGATGAGGATGATTAAAAGTAATATTTGATCAATTATTATATTGATAAATAAGCTATGCTACTTTATTCTTAAGTCTAATTAAATATCTATTTTTTTTATAATGCAAAAGCTTAAAGATATTCAAACTCTTATTGAGAATGATATAAAAAATAATAACCAATTTATTATTGATTCTCTTTCCTCAGATGTGGTTCTTATTAATCAAATTAGTCACTATATCATAAATAGTGGTGGTAAGAGGTTACGCCCACTTTTAGTTATGCTTTTTTCTAGAGCATTAAACTACCAAGGTGATAAACATTTAGCTTGTGCTGCTATTATAGAGTTTATACATACAGCAACATTACTACATGATGATGTTGTAGATAACTCAGAGCTACGTAGAGGTAAAGAAACCGCTAATAATGTTTTTGGTAATGCTGCCAGTGTTCTGACAGGTGATTTTCTATACTCAAGAGCTTTTCAGATGATGGTAGGTTTGGATAATATGCAAATTATGCAAATATTGGCAGATGCAACGAATAAAATTTCTGAAGGAGAGGTTTTACAGCTGTTAAATGCGAGAAATTCTGAGCTTACTGAGAAAGATTATACTAACGTTATATATTGTAAGACAGCAAAGCTTTTTGAGGCCGCTTGTGAGTTAGCAGGGGTTATTAGTTTAGATAAAGATAATTATCAAGAACATCAGGATAATATTAAAAGCTACGGTGTTTACTTAGGAAATGCATTTCAAATAGCAGATGATGTATTAGATTATGTTTCGGATGCTGAAAGCTTAGGTAAGAATATTGGTGATGATTTAGATGAAGGTAAAATGACTTTACCAACAATCCATGCTCTTGCTAATATTGATCAACAAAAACAAAAAGTACTGAAAAGAGCTATAGAAGAAGGTCAATATAATGTTGATGAGATTGTAGCTATAGTTAAAAATAGTGGTGCGGTAGAGTACTCATATAAGGTTGCTTGTCATTATGCCGATCTAGCGAAACAATCTATAAATTTTTTGCCTGAATCTGATTATAAAGAAGCTATGGTATTACTATGCGATTTAGCAGTTAAGAGAAAAAGCTAGATTATCATACCAATCTCAACACAGGATTATACACTCTCGCTTTATATTCCATACCTACTTCATAGCTTACATATCAAAAGCTTAAGTTGTGATTAATATTAATTACATTTTTATTGCTAATAGTTATAGTTAGTTCATTACAAGATGAAGTATATTTGTCGAATAATATTTGATGGATTTATAATTATATATTCAAGAAACTTTATTATTCAAAACTCTTAAGGGTTATTTTGAAAGAAAGAGCTTGGTTTGGTCCTATAGCAGCAGGAGCTCTTGTTCCATAAGCTGTATCCGGGGCACAGTATAGGATAACAGTAGAACCTGTTGGGATTTGTGGTATTGCATCTTTCCAGCATTGAATTAGATTTGTAAGAGGGAATGAAACACCTTTGCTAGAATCAAAGCTAGAACCAATTAGTTTTCCTTCTTTGATAGCTTTAAGAGCTTTTTGACTATCTTTTGCATAAACAACACCAGGAGTAGTTCCATCATATGCAATTGTTACTTTGCTATTAGCATTAGGTTTTTTACCATCGCCTTTCTTTATCATCTTATAGTAAACACCATCATTTACTTTAGTAATTCCATCCATCTTTGAAATTTCACTAATTAATTCTTGTGAATTAGCTTTATTTTGCTTAGCAATATTAACCTGCTTTTTGATTAGCTTATCTTTTAAAGCTTGCATATCTTTTTGGATTTGATCTTGAGATATTTTAGGTTGATTATCTTTTAAAGCGTCCTCAAAACCTTCTGCTGCTTTTGTATTATCTATACCAAAGTTTTGATTAGCTATTCCAGAGCCTATTTGGTAACCGACAGTATAACTTGCCTTAGGGTTAATTTTTATTCCATTTGATTCTGTATTGCTATATGCATTAACAGCTAGCCCCATTAATGAGCATGATGTTATAGCTACTATTTTTTTTAGATTCATGTTTTCTCCTTATCTATCTTTGTATATCATTTTTTGAAATATTAAAAAAATCAAAAAGCTCTTTATCCAACATTTGTGATGGAGATATATTTGAAAGAGCCTTAAATATTACATTTTTTCTATTTGGACTATTCTCTTCCCATTTGTTTAGCATATCTTTTATAAATACTCTTTGCAAATTATCTTGAGAACCGCATAAATTACAAGGAATAATAGGAAAGTTTTTAAGCTCTGAATATTGAAAAGTTTCTTTTTCACTAACAAAAGCAAGAGGACGAATTACTATATTTCGTTTGTCATCACTTAGAAGCTTAGGAGGCATTGCCTTAATTGTGCCGTTATAGAATATATTTAAAAAGAATGTCTCGATGATATCATCTCTATGATGTCCTAAGGCAATTTTTGTGATGCCATTTTCTTCGGCAAAATCATATAAGATACCTCGGCGCATTCTTGAGCATAATCCACACGTTGTTTTACCTTCAGGAATTACTTTTTTAACAACACTATATGTATCTCTTTCAATAATATGAAAGTCAACTTCCTTTGATTTTAGATAGTTTGGTAGTACATCTTCAGGAAAACCAGGCTGTTTTTGATCTAAATTAACAGCAATTATATCAAACTTTATAGGTGCTTTTTGCTGTAATAGTAACAATATTTCAAGTAAGCAATATGAATCTTTGCCTCCTGATAAGCAGACCATTATCTTGTCGCCATCTTCAATCATATTATATTGATTAATGGCTTGAGCTGTTTTTCTAAGTATTTGTTTTTCAAGTTTTTTTAAACTTTGTTTATTATTATCAATCATTTTTTTCTAAAAGTTTTTGTTTTAAGTCTGCTGGAAGTTTTTGTAGCCTAGATGTTTTAGCGTTATAGCATGCTAATTTAGCTTTTGCTTTGGTAACTACTTTATCACTACCAAAGATTCTTATTTCATAATCAAATTCAATACTTGCAGCACCTATTTTAGAAATATACTGTGTAACTTCTATTTTATTTGGATGTTGTAAGGCTAATATGTATTTACAACTCTGTTCAGTAATTACTAATTGAATAGAGTTTTCTTTGGCCCAATCCATAAGTCCGGTATTTTCGTATGCCCATGTTGTTCTTGCTTCTTCAAAATAGTCGAAGTATTTGCCATTATTAACATGATCATTCTTATCAGTATCAGACCAGCGGATATTGGTTATAATTTTAAATGGTTTTGAATTCATTATGTTACCTTTGATTAGAAGATATAAGATAGTAGTGGTTTACGAGGAATTTCACAATTTTCTAACTGTACTGAATATTTTTTTGCAACATCAGCTGTTTTGCGCGCATAGTTCTTTAAGAAAGAGTTATTTTTATGGCTACCGCGTTTATATCCGCCGATACCTTCATGATATGCAAGATATAAATCGTAAGTATTTGTTTTGCTTATCCCTGTTTGGTTATGTACATCATTTAGATACCAACCAATGAAATCTACTGCATCGGAGTAGTTTGAGCGTGAAACAAAAGACTGTTTTGTTTGTTTCTTATAATGATCCCATGTACCGTCTAATGCTTGGGAATATCCATAAGCACTAGAAGCTCTGCCTTTAGGAATAAATCCAAAATAATATCGCATAGATGGTTTAGCATCTGCTCTAAATGAAGATTCTTGCCTTACAAAAGCCATTTGGACATTTAGAGGAATTCCCCAGCGATCATATGAGTCAACCATATCATAATACCAGTCAGGATGTTGATGAATAATACTACAAGCATTATTTATATTTTTTGGTTGAGCAGTTGTACAAGATCCTAAGATTGCTATAGTTGTAATTATACCTGTTAATCTGATTATTTTCTTCATTATAAATACCTATAAAAAACACCTACTACTTTATCTTGAAATCTACGCGCATTATAGCGGTTTGAACGTTTCAGATCATTTAACATTATCGAGAATGTTACACGATGATTTTTTGCAGTTAATACATAACCTGATAAAGTCGATACTCCAGAGAGAGTTCCAGTTTTAGCATGAACTTTACCAAGAAGTTTGCCACCCATTCTATAAGCGATAGTACCGTTCATTCCAGAGGTTGGTAAATAATGATAAAATTTCTTGCCAACAGAGCTGTTGAAAGTTTTGGTTAAAAAGTTAACCATAAAGTTTGGTGATACTCGATCTAGCTCTGAAAGACCTGAGCCATCATACATAGTTAGTGCCGATGTGTCTAAACCTAATTCGTTATATATAATGTTCTGTACTGCTTCAGTTCCTGCTTTTATTGATCCTATCCCTGTTTTTTCAAAAGCAACTGTATTTAGAATTGTCTCAGCATATAAGTTATCAGAGCGTTTAAGTGTTTCATCTATTATATATCCTATTGATGCTGATGATGTCTTTATTTGAACGGGGTAGCCGTCAGGGACTTTATTTGCTATAGAGACATTACCATGTTTGATTCCATCACTATTAAGAAAATCTTTTACAGTATCTAGAGTCTTTAAAGCAGGGTTTTTAATTGCTAGTTCAAACATTTTCTCTGCGGCTCTAGATAGGTAACCACTAATATGTATAGTATTGTCATCGTCCATATATATTAAAGTTGCTTTGGAAGAGCTAGTGTATTTAGCAGAGTTATCAATAGCAATATTACTAGCATTACTTAGTTTTATTACCCTTGTAGATAAACTATTTGGATTTTTTGCTAATTTTATAACTGTACAATTTCTATTCATTGTGAAGCTAGATGCAGGCGCACCGTAGCAGAAAGTACTATCTTCTTTTGACCATCCTTGTGGGATGTATGGTCCAGAAAAAACACCAACCAAATAGATATCTCCAGTTATTTGCTTGATACCTTTTTTAGTTTTAATTTTCTTTATAAGTTTTGCAAGTCGAGTCCCAGTTAGAGAGGGATCACCCGAGAACTTTATATACATATCACTATATAGAATATGGTTTTTAACTCTGTCAGATGGATAGTTTACTGATGTTGTAAATCTAAAATCACTAGGAAGCGTAAATAAAGCTGCTGCCATTGTGAAAACTTTGTTATTACTGGCAGGCTCCATGGCTCTATTTTTAGCATAAGAATATAGCTCTTTGCCTGAATTTGTTCTTTGAGCTGCTATAGCAATCTTAGCATCTGCTAAGCCGTATTTTTTCACAAGATATTGAATCTCACCGCGCGCATTAGCTGCAAATGCGCTACTTGTACATATAGTAAAAATAGATAGAGCTACTAAAAACTTAGTTTTTTTATACAAAACTTCTTAATCCGTATAGTTTTTCTAAAACAACATTAACTTCAGATAATAGCATTTTATCTAATATAAATACAGCTGAACGTTACAAGTTTTGCACTAGTTTTGGCATGTATCTTTTTGCTATGAAGGGAGATTTTATATACTTGTATTTATAAGCTTATATGTTATAATCGCTATCTGTAAAAATTATCGTGGGCAAATAGCCCTTAGTTTTTTAATAACTGATAAACTGGCATTTAAGTGAGGTGAGAGAGTATGCCAAGCGTTAGAGTTAAAGAAAGAGAACCTTTTGACGTTGCTCTTAGAAGATTTAAAAGATCTTGTGAGAAAGCTGGAATAGTATCTGAGTTACGCCGTAGAGAGTACTTTGAGAAGCCAACTTGGGCGCGCAAAAGAAAAAAAGCTGCAGCTGTTAAAAGAGCACATAAAAGCAATATGATGGCTAGAAGATAGTTTTTTATTTAAACCACCTCGAGAGCATAAAGCTCTCATCTTTCACTAGGAATTCTTTTTTAAAATGTCACAAATTTTTGATCAATTGACTCTTGATATGAAAGAGTCTATGAAAACTAAAGATAAAAATAGATTAACTACCATTCGTATGGCTATGTCTGCTATTAAACAAAAGCAGATTGATGAAAAAATAGACATTACAGATGAGATTGTCATAGCTGTTATTACAAAAATGATTAAACAGAGACAAGACTCTTATAATCAATATATCCAAGCAGACAGAGCTGAATTAGCAGAGGGCGAGAAAAAAGAAATTGAGGTATTAACTCAGTATATGCCTAAGCAACTTAGCGATGAAGAAGTAGTAGCTATAGTTCAGAAAGCTATTGAAGATGTAGGCGCAACATCTATGAAAGAGATGGGTAAGATTATGGCAAATGTGAAAAAAGAATTAGCTGGCAGAACAGATATGAGTAAAGTCAGTGCAATTGTAAAATCTAATCTAGTGTAACACTATAATTTTGACATCATATGGCAAAGAGAGTCTCAAATACTTTTATAAAAGAGCTTGTCGCCAGTGCTGATATAGTAGATGTCGTCTCAAGATATGTTAATTTAAAAAAATCAGGCAAAAATTATAAAGGATGCTGTCCATTTCATAATGAAAAAACTCCTTCATTTTTTGTAACTCCAAGTAAAAACTTTTTTCATTGCTTCGGTTGTCAAGAGTCTGGAGATGCTCTTACATTTGTTAAAAAAATTAATAACCTAGAATTTATTGAAGCTGTAAAAAATCTAGCTGAAATAGTTGGAAAACCAGTAGAGTATGAAAACTATTCTCAAGAAGATTTACAAAAAGAGCAGCTATATAATAAATGTATTAGTTTTTTAGAAATCGCACAAAAATACTATCGCTGGAATTTGGGAAATTCAGAAACAAAAGATAAAGCTATAAATTATCTTAAGAAGAGGGGAATAGATAGTAAATTAGCTAAGTTTTTTGGTATAGGATATTCATCTGAAGGGTGGAATAATATTACACAGATTGCCAGATCTGCCAAAGCAACAGAAGATGTTTTAATAGATACTGGTTTAGCAATAAAGAACGATAAAGGTAATGTTTACGATCGCTTTAGGGGTAGAATTATGTTCCCTATTCGCAATATTCAGGGTAATGTAATTGCTTATGGTGGTAGAGTTGTGGATGATAATGATGGTGTTAAATATATTAATTCACCAGAGACGTTAGTTTTTCAAAAAAATAATACGCTATATGGTTTATACGAGTATAGAGAACATAAAAAACAAAAGTCAGAACATTTAATTCAAAGTTTAGTTGTTGTTGAAGGATATATGGATGTGGTTGGTCTTGCCCAACATGGCTTTTATAACGCTGTTGCTACATTAGGAACTGCTTTTTCACAGAACCACGCTAAAATTCTATTCCGAGAAACAAACTCTGTAGTATTATGTTTTGATGGTGATTCTGCAGGACAGAAAGCCGCTCTTAGAACTATTAAAATAGTTTTGCCCATATTAGATGGAAATAAAAAATTGAAAATATTAACTTTACTTGATGGTAAAGATCCTGATGATTTTATCAAAGCTTATGGTTTAGCAAAATTTAATGAAGTTTTAGAGGGTGCTTTACCAGTTTCAGAATTTTTAATAAAGAATTTTGTTGATAATAAAGATCTCAGTAGAGCTGAATCTAAGGCTGAGGTTATAGAGAATTTAAAGAATTTTTTATCTGATGTAGAGGATAATATTTACTCAGAAAGTATCGTAGCAACTATTGCTGAAAAAATAGGGATAAAAACTGAGCAAATTAAAAAGTTATTAAAAATACGTAAACATAATGCTTATGAAGGTTTGCAGAATGTAAACACTAATGTTGTAAAACAAAAAAGACTTTCAAGAAATTTATCCTTGGAAGAAGAGTTGCTATCTGAATTATTTGTAAATATTTCAGATTTTCGTATACTGCAAAAAAAATCTGATTTTGAAATTTTCTCGGCAACAAAAAGGTTAGATTTTTTAATAAAAAGCTTGAAAATTCTAAAAGAAGACTCATCTAATGAAATTGAAGCTGTTATACTTATACAGTTACTGGCAGAGGACTATCCTGACTACAGAGAGTATTTTTTTGAATTATTGAGTTATGGTATAAAGAATACTAGAAAAAAATCTGATAGTGATAATTATCACCTTCAGATCTTAAAAGATATAAAAAGGATTGAGAACTATAGTGTAAAAGAACAACTTAAACACTTAGGCTCCTTACCTTTTAGAACAGAAGTCCAGGAAATGGAACGTAAATATTTGATTGCAAAATTAAGTAGCAAATAAAAAATAAAATTCTATTGGAGTATTAGATGACAAAAGAAGATTTACTCTCAGATCTTAAAGATTTAATAGTAGATGGTAAAGAAAGAGGCTATTTAACTAGAGCTGATATATTGGATGCTTTGCCAGGAGATGTTTCTGAAGATCCAAAAAAATATGAAGAAATAGAAGCAATACTTGTTGATGCAGGTATTGATGTTTATGATAGAACTCCTGAGATAGAAGAAGAAGACGAAAGAAAAGTTAGTGAAGCAAATCTTGATGATTTAAGAGGTAAGACTTCTGATCCTATACGCATGTATATGCGAGAAATGGGAATAGTTGACCTTTTAGATAAAAGAGGTGAAACAGATATTGCTATTAGAATAGAAGAGGGTACTACAGAGGTTTTTAGTACAATCTTAAGCTATCCAATAGTTATAAAAACGTATATTGAAAGATTTCGTGAATTAGAAGAAAAAGCTTTAGATTATATGTCTTCTCAAGATATAGAAGAAGAACCTACTGCTAAATATATTCGTTTCAACGAAATTATGTCAGGTTTTAGTGATGAGCAAACAGCTGAAGAGAAAGTTGCTGAAGATGATCACGATGAGAAAATAGATACACAAAGAGCTTATGAATTTTTTACTAATCTTGAAAAAATGTTCGAAGAGTATCAGGAAAAGCCTACAAAGAAACTTTATAATAAAATTGTTAAAGAGTTTGAATGTTTAAGGCTTTCAACCTCACATTTACAAAAGTTAGTAGATTATATTAGACTTCCATATGCTCGAGTAAAGGAATTTGAGAGAAAAATATTAAGATTATGTGTTGATAGAGCTAAGACTCCAAGAGTAGAATTCTTAAAAACTTATAAGATTGGTTCTACTGAATGGCTTGAGCCATTGACAAAGAAATATAGATTCACAGATAATATTATCCGTGAAATAAATAATCTTACTAAGCAAGTTAACCAGTTTCAAAGCTTAATGATGATGGATATTGCTGAGCTCAAGGACGTTAATATCAAAATCTCAAAAAGTGAAGCAAAAATTACTCAAGCTAAAAAAGAAATGATTGAGGCTAACTTAAGGCTAGTTGTTTCTGAAGCGAAAAAATATACAAATAGAGGTCTACATTTCTTAGATATTATTCAAGAAGGTAATATTGGTCTAATGAAAGCTGTAGATAAGTTTGATTATCGTAAGGGTTTTAAGTTTTCAACTTATGCAACTTGGTGGATTCGTCAGGCTATTACTCGTTCGATTGCAGATCAGGCTAGAACTATTCGTGTACCTGTTCATATGATTGAAACAATTAATAAGGTTAATAGAATTAAACGTCAAATCTTACAAGAAAAAGGTCGTGAAGCTACAGAAGAAGAGATTATCGAATATACTCCAAATATGACTAAAGATAAGCTTAAAAAGATTCTTAATATTTCACATACACCTATTTCTATGGAAAGTCCAATTGGTGATGATGAGGATTCTACTGTAGGTGACTTTATTGAAGATAAAAATAACTACTCTCCAATAGAAGCTGCGAACTTAGAAAACTTAAGAGAGGCGATTAAAGAGCTTATAGATACTGGCTTAACAGAAAGAGAAGCCAAAGTTTTAATGATGCGTTTTGGTATTGGTATGAATACAGATCATACATTAGAAGAAGTCGGTAAGCAGTTTAATGTGACAAGAGAGCGTATTAGACAGATTGAGGCAAAAGCTCTTAGAAAACTTAAGCACCCATCTAGATCAGCTTTCTTAAAAACTTTCTTATAATTTGATTCATCAGTCTTTAATAATATTCTAAATTTTATTATTTAATTGGAAAATATAGTCTTGTAAATATAGATTTACTCAAGGTTTTGTGTTAATTTAACGCAATTTTATTTCTATCTTAAATTCAAATGAAAAAAATATTATTTATGATTTTATTGATTTCTTGTATTTTAACTTTAAGTAGTTGTGTTTTGGCACCATATGCTGTTGAGCAAGAAGCTGAATATTCTGAAAATTTTGATTATTCTGTAGAGCAGGTTAGCTATGCAGTATTTAGTCTATTTAAAAATAATAAAAATATTACACTAACTAAAAGTATAGTTACTGATGATAGAGCTGTTATAGAAGGTAAAGTTAATTCTAGGAAGTATCAAGGAACTTTCAGTATTAATATTTATGAGATTACAAAAAATGCAGCGACATTAAAGATTAAGTACGATATCTTTGGCAATAAAGTAAGATCTAGAGAGTTATTATCAAAAGTTAAAAAAGAGCTACAACAAGAATATTCTTAATATTATTAAACTAGTTTAAGAAATTCTTCTAAATATTGTTTCTGAACTTTAGTTACGCTAGTTCTTTCAAAATCACTGATTTGACACATTTCTAAGCCACTATAACCACATGGATTTATATAGCTAAATGGAGTTAGATCCATATCTGTATTTATAGCAATACCATGGTAAGTTTTACCTTGTTTGACTCTAAGACCTAGTGATGCTATTTTTTTATTGTTTATATATATGCCATGAGCATTTTCTATAGTGTGAGCATCTAAATTATAGTATTTCTTTAGCATATTTAAGCAGGCTTCTTCAATTATAGAAACAAGTTTTTTTGCACCTAACTTATTTCTTTTTACGTCAAGTAAGAAATATATAACAGCCTGACCAGGACCATGATAAGTAACTTGACCGCCACGATCAGTTTCAACTATTGGGATGTTATGAAGGTTAATAATATGTTCAGGTCTACCATGTTTACCTTGAGTAAATACTGCTGGATGCTCAACAAGCCATACTTCATCATTTATATCATCAGTGCGGTTTGCAGTAAACTCGATCATATCTTTAAATACTTGGGTGTATTCTTGCAGGCCTAAATTTTTTTGTTGAATTTGCATAATAGTATTTATTACTTGATATTGATTAAACTTTATAGAACCATATGAACTTCTGGATGACCAGAAATTTCTTTATATATATTATCTAACTGTTCTTTACTATCCGCTGTGAAAATGGCAGTTATAGAGATGTATTTACCTGTTTTACTTTCTTTGGTGTTGAAATCTATTTCGTTATGATTAGGAACATATTTTTCAAATATATTTAAAATAAATTCAACAGTCTCTTTTTGTGGGTTTGCCATTATCTTTATAGGGAATTGGCAAGGAAACTCAAAAAAAGTTTCTTTATTTTTGTTATCAGACATTATTATCTATTCCTTAATTATTTTTTACCACCAGCCTTTTTGAGAAATATCATTTTGTGCTACTACCGGAACACTTGCTATTTTCTCTTTAGAATTGCCAACTGTTATAACAAGATTACCTACAGTTTGACCTTTAGTTATAGGTGCTTTAACTCCTGGGTTAAACTCAATACCTTGTTTAAGGTGTGGAATATAAGTTTTTGCAACAGTTTTATAAATATTCTGGTTAGATGAAACAGTTATTTTTTGTCCTGCACTTGCATTAGGAATATTGTTTGCACTAATTGTTACAGGAGAGTTTGCTTTGTAAAGTAGTACATTTTGATATTTTGTTAAGGCATATCTTAATAGTTTCGCTGATTCTGAATCTCTTTTAGCAGAACTGTTTGTGCCAAGAACTACAGAAATAAATCTTTCACCTTCTTGCTTAGCTGAAGAAACTAGACAGTAGCCTGCCGCACTTGTGTGTCCGGTTTTCATGCCGTCAGCACCATCAAATGTAAATAAAAGTTTGTTTCTATTGTTTTGAAGTACAAAGTTATCACGTTTAGGGAATAATTTAGTACATTTGTCTTTAGCAGAATCATCAAGGTCTTTTGCAGTATAGCTTTCGATAACTTCGCCATTTGAGCGATCAAATTTAGGTAAGCACTCTTTACGATCAGCAATACTTACAGAATCTTGTTGTGTAGCATTCCAAACTAGACCTTTTTGATCATAAACTTTATATGCTTCAGGGAAGTTGTATATATATGATCTTGCTAGTAGAGCCATGTCATGAGCTGTAGTATACTGATTACCACCAGGTAAACCATCTGGGTTTACAAAATGAGTATTGTTCATGCCAATAGCTTTAGCAGTTTGATTCATCAGATTAGTAAATGCTTCTGTAGTACCACCAATATATTCAGCAAGTGCGATAGTAGCGTCATTTCCAGATACTACATCCATACCTGTTACAAGGTTTCTCACAGAAACTCTAGCACCTGCTCTGACATACATTTTTGAACCGCCTGTACTAGCAGCTTTTTGACTGATTGGAACCATAGTATCCCAAGTCAGGTTTCCAGCTTTAATTTCACTAGCAACTATGTATGAAGTCATCATTTTTGTTAAGCTTGCAGGTGCTCGTCTAACATCCATATTTTTTTCACTTACGATATCGCCTGTACGATAATCCATGGCTACCCATGCTGCAGCATCTAATTGTATATTTACAGGTTTTACAATGATATCTTTTTGTTTGATGCCACTGCCACCATTAAAATAAGGATCAGAGCTTGCAGAGATATTAGGAGCTGCAATTGCTATGCTTGTGGTTAGTGTAGCTGTTAACAAAGCTATTTTCTTTAAATTCATATTATTTCCTCTTTAAAACTTATTAAAGCGTATATATTTTAATCAAATCTTTATTCGGCTATTTTAATATTTATATAATATAAATACAAAGGTTTTTATGTTAGACTCTCATATAGTGTATCAAGTGTCTATACTTTAGCAAAAATAAAGGAGAAATTACGATGCTAAAAAATATACCTTGTGGAAAAGATATTCCAAATGATTTTAATGTTGTTATTGAGATACCTCAAGATGGTGACCCAATTAAATATGAATTTTGTAAAGACAGCAATATGATTGTAGTTGATAGATTTATGTCATCTACAATGAGATATCCAGCTAACTATGGTTTTGTACCAAATACTTTATATGATGATGGTGACCCAATTGATGTATTGGTTATTGCTCCATATCCTCTACTTGCAGGGTGTGTTATAAACTGTAGAGCAGTTGGTGTCTTTAAAATGGAAGATGATGGTGGTGTTGATGCTAAAATTATCGCCGTACCAAACCATAAGCTAACTAAAGAATATGAACATATTAATGATATCCAAGATATTCCGGAGACATTAAAGCGTAAAATCGAGCACTTCTTTACACACTATAAAGACCTTGATTCTGGTAAGTGGGTTGAAGTTGATGGCTGGGATAATGCTGATTTTGCTAGAAGAGAGATCGAAAAGTCTGTTAAAAACTATAAATAAATCTATAACTATTTAAATTCTGTCTTTTGTTTTAATCTACAATTCTAAATCTAAATTATTCTTTTTAATATAAACATACGTATACAAACTAGTCTCTTTTGTTCTTTATTATTTTTGTCTTTTTCTTATTTATGATAGTATCTATGATTGAGAATAGATATTTTATGTAAGTTATTAAATGAAAATAAATAAATCAAAAAATATAAAATTGCTAATACTTGATGTTGATGGTGTATTAACTGATGGTAAGATAATTATCTCTAATGATGGTAATGAATATAAAAACTTTAATGTTAAAGATGGTCTAGGCTTGGTTCTGTTGCAAAAACTAGGTTTAAAAGTAGCTATAATAACGGGAAAAAGCTCTAGAATTGTTGCTGATAGGTTAGCAGGGCTAGGCTTAGCTTCTGAGGATATATTTCAAGGTCAAAAAAATAAACTTAAAGCATATGAAATATTAAAGCAAAGATATAGTCTTGAAGACAAAAATATTGCATATATAGGTGATGATCTACCAGATATAACTTTAATGAATAAAGTTGGTGTATCAGCAGCTCCAGCAGATTCTATTGATATCGTAAAAAATTACGCTGATTATGTTTGTCATCATAATGGTGGTGATGGGGCAGCTCGAGAGTTTTGTGAGTATTTAATAAAACAGTTAGGATTATATGATAAAGTTATTAAAGACTTTGTAGAGTTAGGTGGGGTAAAATAGAATATAATGAAATTTTTTACTAAATATTCCTTCTTTGCTAATACTATTTCTATTGCTGTAGTTGTTGTTTCAATAATGTACATAAGTTATAAGGCTCTTGAGGGAGGGATAAGCTCTGACTCAAAGGATAAAGATAAAAGTAGAGTTGAATTGACAGCTTATAATTTTCACTATAATGAATATGATAAAGATGGTGATTTGAAAACTAACTTTGTTTCAGGAAAGCTTGAACAATATACTAATCAAGATGTTAAAATGACAGATCTTATTGAAAAGAGCTATGATAAAAAGACTAGTAAAAAAACTTGGCAAGTCAAATCAAAATATGGATTTTCAAGTAAAGAAACTAATGAAGATCTAATACATTTATATGGCGGAGTTGATGCTATTATGTATTCAAAGAAAAAAACAGATAACAAAGAACAAGCTTCATCAAACGATAACAGATATTCACCAGATAAGATATATATAAAAACTCCAGAGATGTACTATAATACTGATTCTAAAGATTTTTATAATGATAATTTTGTTAAGATGTATGATCCTAAGACAGGTAACAACACAACTGGTGTTGGAGTCAAGGGTAATGCAGATTCGAAAATTATCAATCTTAATCAAGATGTAAGGAGCTACTATGCGTCAAGCTAAATTAATGCTAGTTGCTCTAGGCTTATGTTCTTTGTTTAATACTTCATTTGCGGTTAGTTCTAGTACTGAAACTAGAGAAGATAATGTGACAGCAAATGAAAAGGAAAATAACTCAGTTGATAATGTTCTAAAAGAATATGGTCCAATAACTATTTGTGCAGATAAAGCTGTATATGATGGTAATAAAAATAGATTGACTTATTATGATAATGTTTTTGTTATGCAGATTCACAATAAACACATTCTATGTCATAAGCCACGTATATTGAAGAAAGGTGTAGAATACTTTGAAAGAGATAAAAAGTACACCTTTGAGCAGTTACAAAAAAAATGGTATAAAGAAGCTAAAAAACTTTGTGCTAGTGAAAGAGAATGTAACTTCATTTCTGGACAAAGGCTTGTTATGCAATTAAGTAAAGATAAAAAGGTTAAAACATTAACGATGGAGTCAGAAGGGATGGATAGATCACAATTTTATACATTCCCAACTAACCCAACACCAAACTTTATTGAGAGTAAGAAAATTACCAGGGGACCTGTTACAGGGGTTGCTAAAAAAATTATATATAATTTAACAAATAAAAATTTAGAATTAGACAAAAAAGCAAAAGTTACACAAAATGATAATCAGTATCGCGGTGAGAAAATTATCTATGACATTAAACATGATTTAGTCTCTATTCCAGGCAGTAGAAATAGACGTTCGACAATTGTGTTAGAGGGTGTATCAAAACAAACTAAAGTTAAAACAGGTTTAATGCCAATTTCTGATTATCATAAAGATGCTAAAAAGCCTCATGTGGTTGGCTTAACTGGGTAGCTGGCTTGAGAAAAAAATTTTGGATTATAGGTTTAAAATGGAAAAATATACATTAGAAGCAAAAAGGTTAGGTAAAAAATATGGCTCGCGTTGGGTTGTAAATAACGTTTCTATGAAAGTATCAACAGGAGAAATCGTTGGATTATTAGGCCCTAATGGTGCTGGTAAAACAACTTCTTTCTATATGATTGTAGGACTAGTCGCAGCAACTCGTGGAAAAGTTCATATGGGCAAAGAAGATGTTACAAAAATGCCTATTCATCTAAGAGCTAGAAGAGGGCTTGGTTATTTACCACAAGAGGCATCTGTTTTTAGAAAATTAAGCGTTGAAGATAATATTGTAGCTATTTTAGAAACACGTAAGGATCTAAGTAGAGATCAAATTGATGAAAAGTTAAATGAACTTTTAGATGAGTTTAGTATTCAACACATTCGTAAGAGTCTAGGTATGGCACTTTCTGGTGGTGAAAGAAGAAGAGTTGAGATAGCTAGAGCCTTAGCTATGGACCCTAAATTTATTCTTCTTGATGAACCTTTTGCAGGGGTTGACCCGGTTTCTGTGATAGAAATTAAAGAAGTTGTGCGCCATCTAAAAGATCGTGGTATTGGCGTATTAATTACTGATCATAATGTACGTGAAACGCTTGATATTTGTGAACGTGCATATATTGTAAATGCTGGTAATATGTTAGCTACAGGTACCCCAGAAGAAGTATTGGCAGATGAAACAGTTAGAAAAGTATACTTAGGTGAGGACTTTAAACTATAGTGACTATGAATTTAGATATATCAAAATCAAAGGTAATTTGTGTTGGGCGAAATTATGTCGAACATATACAAGAACTAAATAATGAAATCCCTAAAAATCCTGTTATTTTTTTTAAACCAAACTCGAGTATTTCTAGGAAGTTAGAATTATCAGATAAAAGAGAAACACATTATGAATGTGAAATAGTTTTTAGTTTTGATAGTAAATCTAATATAAAAGCAGTTGGTGTGGGACTAGATCTAACAGATAGAAAACTACAATCAACTCTTAAAGCTAAAGGATTGCCATGGGAGCTTGCAAAGGCGTTTAATAATAGTGCTGTAATTAGTGATTTCGTTGAAATATCTCAAGATCAGATACCAAAACTAAGCTTTAAGGCATATAAAAATGATATGCTTATTCAATATGGTAACTATGAATTGATGATATATAAGCCAGATCAGATCATTGAGTTTTTGAAAGAAAATGAAATTTTAATATGTGAGAATGATTTACTAATGACAGGTACACCTAAGGGTGTTGGAGTAGTAACTGCAGGTGATAAGTTTAAAATAGAACTTTATTGTGAAGATAAGAGAATTTTAGAAACAAATTTTTAGGTGTAATAATAGTATGTGGGCAATAATAGGTAGTAGTGGTTTTGAATCTTTTGATGATTTTGAAATTGTGGAAGAGTTATCAAGAGAAACTCCTTTTGGATTATGTTCTAATGGCTTATTTAAAATAAAAGTTGAAGGTCGAGAGGTTTTATTTTTAAATAGAACTGGTTTAGAAGAAAGCATATTACCACACCAAATAAATTATAAAGCGAATATGTATGCTTTAAAAAAACATGGAGCAACCTCAATTATTGCTTTGTCTTCTGTTAGAAGTTTAAGAGATGAGCTAAAGCCAGGTGATATGGTTATTCCATATCAGTTTATTGATAGGACGAAGTCTTTGCGAGAATTTACATTTTGTGAGCAGGGACTTTTGAACTATGTATCTTTGTCAAAACCTATTACAGAAAGTATCGCTGAAGAGATAAGAGAAAAAAAACAAGAGTTTGATTTTGAAATTCATTTTAAGCAAAGCTATGTTTGTATAGAGGGTCCTCAATTTCCTACAATAATCGATGCCAAATGCTTCCAGAGCATGGGTGGAGGGGTTATTGGGATGACAGCTTTTCCAGAGTTTGCTTTAGCAAGAGAGGCGGGTCTTAATTATATAAGCTGTAATTTTATTGTCGATTATGTACCTTGGTCGTATGATGTCAGAAATTTATATAATGTTTTAGAAATAAGAGAAACCAATAATTTAAAAGCAGAAAGGCTACTTAAATGGCTAGTAAATAATCTACCATTTTATGCTGAAAATGATTGTCATGAGCTTGGTATTGCAAGATATTTATCTACGCCAATTGAATCTTTACCTCCAAGTAAAAAAGCCTGGTTAAAAGTTATTGCAAAAGATAACTCAAAACATGAAAAAGCTCGAGAAGCAGAAGTTCTTAAGAAAGTTCCTGATTTATATGGTGGTATCAAAACAATTCCACCAAAATTACAAGATCTTTTAACATTTATTGGTAAATATGATCGCGAAGGGAATAGGAAAGATCTTGAAGCAACAAGAAAAGCAGCAGCTTCACTGAGTTTATATAGTTATGCAAAAGAACCTATTGAAAAAGTTAAGGACATTGAAATATTCCATGAAGATGGACATAGTATTCCTGTTAGAGTTTATGACCCTAACACTCAAGAAAAGTTAAAAGCAATAGTCTTCTCTCATGGAGGTGGTTTTGTATCAGGAACTTTAGAGTCATTTGATGCTTTTTGTAGAAGGCTTGCTTTGACAACTAATCGTGTTGTTTTTGCTGTGGATTATAGACTTGCTCCAGAACATCAATTTCCAGCAGGATTAAATGATGTTGAGTGCGTTGCTGAACATGTCTTTAAGCACTCTAAGAAGATTGGTATATCTAGAAAAGAGTTTACTCTAATGGGTGATAGTGCAGGAGCTAATTTGACAATATTAGCAACACATAATCTTTTACAAAGTGATAAAGCAAAAGTCTCTAATAATATTATTCTATATCCATCAGTTGATTTGTCACATATGCCGACTAAGTCTTTAGATGATTTTGAAAGTGGTTATATTTTAACTAAAGCAAAAACAATGTGGTATTCTGAGTTATATGTGCCTGAAGGTGTCGATGAACGTTCTCCTGAGATTTCTCCATTTTACATAAAAAACTTAGAAAATATGCCACGTACCCTAGTTATGACAGCAGGATACGATCCTTTAAAAGATGAAGGATTATTATTTGCTGAAAGACTTCTTAGACATGATGTTGAGGTACAGCATTATCATTTTGATAGTTTGGTGCATGGTTTTATTAATTTTTCTAAACTTATTCCTAAAGAGATGGATGTTTTACATTCAAGAGTCGTTAAGTTTCTTGGGTAAAGACTTTTTTACTTTTATTTTGATTTTCTTAATTATGAATTCTAAGAGCTGTAAGAAGTGCCTATATTTTATAAATCAAAGAGATATAGTCAATCCGACTGTATTGTGTACATTTATGCGGTCATCCTGAACCTGATTCAGGATCTCTTTACTTTAACTAGGAGATTCCGGATCAAGTCCGGAATGACAGGTTTTATTTTACATGAGTCATTCGGATTAACTATATTATGATAAAAGAGCTTACTCTTCAGAATTAGAAGAAATTTTTTCATCCACTAACATTTGCTCTTTTTCATTTTGTACAGTCTCAGGATCTTCTAAAGAAATTTTACCAAAATGTCCAGCTCTAAAATCATGAACGATATTTTTAGCTGCTTGCTTGATATTAAAATTTGTTTTTATTCCAGAGATATCTTTAATTATATCTTGAGGATGTTTTTCAAGAAATTCTTTTTCATTTATAAAACTATAACGATTTAAGAAATTCTTAGTATTTTTTTCTTTAAGAAAGTTTAATAAATAACATGCTGTAGTTTCATAATCCATAGCGGTATCTCTAATAGAGCCAATACTTGCAATTCTAAAGCCACTAGTTTCACTTTTAGGGCTAGGAAACATAATTCCAGGAGTATCAAAAATCATAAAACTTTTATTAATATCAATACGTTGCTGAAGTTTTGTTACAGCCGGCTCATTACCAGTTTTTGCAACTTTTCTACCCGCTAGCTTATTTATCATTGTAGATTTACCAACATTAGGTAGCCCAAAGATAATAGCTCTAATTGGCTTTAGCACAGTACCTCTATTAGGGCATTTCTTTTGTGCCAGATCTATAATTCTTTTGACAATATTCTTATCCTGTAAGGTATTTACTGCGATAGCACTTCCATGATAGTAGTTAAGCCATTCTTTAGTAATTTTTGGATCGGCAAGATCATTCTTTGAAAGTATTTTTATAATTGGCTTATTGCCAACAATTTCTTCTAAAACATGATTACTACTAGAGTCAGGAATACGAGCATCAACTATTTCAATAGCAATATCAATAGAAGGCATTTTTTTGCGAAACTCTTTAGTAGCTTTATGCATATGCCCAGGAAACCAATGTAACATTGTAGATAAAAATAATAAATTTAGTTAATATAAAGCAAGATTTTACCTATAAGGGCTTTTATATGCAAAGCTATATTTTAAAAGATGCCAAAATTTACAGTGAAACTGGGTTTGAGAATAAAGATATAGTAGTAGAAAATAATGTTATTAAAGTAATAACTGATCAAGCAAAAGCAAAGGATTTTAACTTTCCTGTAATTGGTTTAAGCTCTGATGACTATGTTATACCTGGATTTATCGATATTCATATTCATGGTTCAAAAGGTGCTGATGTTATGGATGGAGATGTTGATGCTCTTGACGTGATTTCAAAATCTATTTATAAGCAAGGCGTCACAAGCTATCTTGCAACAACTATGACAGCCTCTAATGAGCAAATTTTAAAGTCAATGCAGTCTATTAAACTATATAATGAGCAATCTAACAATCACAGTGCTAAGATAGCTGGAGTTCATTTAGAAGGACCTTTTATATCTCCTGGAAAGATAGGTGCTCAAAATCCAAACTATCTTCAAGAAGCAGATGTTGACAAGTTAGCTAACTGGCATGCAGCCTGTAATAATTTGATAAAAAAGATAACTATAGCTCCAGAAATAAAAAATGCTGATAAGGTAATACAGTTTTGTAATCATAAAAATATAGTAAGTTCTATAGGTCATACTAACTGTACAATGGCACAGGCTCTTCAAGCAATAGAACGAGGGTGTAGTCATGCTACTCACTTGTTTAATGCTATGAGTCCGATTGAGCATCGTAATCCAGGTGCAGCTACTGCTTTATTAATGTCAAAGAGAGTTTTAGCTGAGTTGATTGTTGATGGTATACATCTACATCCGGATATGGTTAAATTTACTTATGAGATAAAAGGTTCAGACAATATTGCTCTTATCACAGATGCTATGTCAGCTCAAAATGCTGGGGAAGGCATGTTTGAACTTGGGGGACAAAAAGTAATAGTGAAAGATGGTCAGGCAAGACTAGAAAATGGCGTGCTTGCAGGAAGTGTTTTAAGTATGAATAAAGCTCTAGAAAATATTATGAAGTTTACAAACTGTAGCTTGCATGATGCTGTTAAGATGAGTAGCACAAATCAGGCAAAGTCATTAGGGTTGAGGAAAGGTCAAATTAAAGTTGGCTTTGATGCAGAATTCGTTGTTTTAGATAAGAATTATCAAGTTAAACAAGTTATTGGTTAAAGGATGAATTTTTTAGTACTAGATACATCAAGTAAGTATTGTTCAATTGCTTTATCAGTAGATGGTAAAGTTTACAATGATACAAGAGAAATACCTCGCCAACATAATAAATATCTTTTAGAAATGATTAAAGACGTTTTTGAAAAAGCCGATATTGATAAAAAATCATTAAATTTTATTGCTTATGGTATTGGTCCAGGTAGTTTTGTTGGGGTTAGGCTAGCAGCAGCTGTTTGCCAAGGTTTTGCAGTTGGATTAGATATTCCTGTTGTTGGTTTTTCAAGTATGTTTACTATTGCAAAAAGTACAAAAACCAATTCAGAAAATGTAGCAGTTATTTTAGATGCTAGAATGGGAGATTTTTATTTAGGCTTATATAATGTAGCCAATAATGAAATAGTTTCTGAGGGTGTTTATAAGCTAGATGAATATTCTAGGGATCTTTACTCAGAATATGACCTTATTGGTGATAGTATTTCTGAATTAGATATTCAGAATGATGATTTTCAGTTAGATGTTAGCAATGTTACTGAGTATGTTTCTAGTTTATACACTAAGCAAAAAACTCAACAAACCCTAACACAAGAAGTATTTCCTGTATATCTTAGAGGCACATCACATTGGAAAACTAAGGAGTAGTTATGTGTAGATGGATTATGTACCATGGTGATAAGATAAAAATGAGTGATCTTTTAGTAGATCCAGAAAATTCTCTAATGCATCAGAGTATACACTCCTCTCAAGGAGCATTTCCTGTTAATGGTGATGGCTTTGGGGTTGGCTGGTATACAAGCTTACATAAAGAGCCTGGAGTATATAGAGATCCACTACCTGCTTGGAATAATGAAAACTTAATATCCTTAGCAAAGCATATAAAGAGTAGAAACTTTATGGCTCATGTTAGAGCTAGTACTATCGCGCCTACTTCACGTCTAAATTGTCATCCTTTCAAATTTGGTAGACACATGTTTGTGCATAATGGTTCAATAGGAAGTTTTGATGATATTCGCCAAGAAGTTGAGCAGTTGATTAAACCACAGTATTTTAAATCTAGATTTGGTTCGACAGATTCAGAAGCATTATTTTTATTAGCTTTATCAAATGGATTAGAAAATGATCCTAAAAAAGCTATAGTTGAATCTATAGATCAAATTCAGAAAATTCAGGCAAAGAATGGTTTAGAAGAAAAAGTAAAAGCAAGCATTGCATATTCAAATGGAGAAGCTTCTTGTTCGCTAAAAATTTCTACCATTGGAGATAAGCCATCGTTATACTATATAAGCTATAACGATATTATAGATACTCTTGATATAAAGAAAAAGGGTAAGAAAAAGAATGGTTTTGTGGTATTATCAGAGCCTTTAGTAGATTCTGATTTATATACCTATGTAGATAATTACACATGTATTGAAATTAAAGAAAATAAATTTAAAGTAGAAAAGTTATAAGGAACAAAAATGGCATCGCTAAATACTAAGATTCAGAATGTTTCAACTTCACCAACTAATGCAATGGCAGCGTTAGCAAAGCAAATCAAAGATGATGGTAATGATGTAGTATCACTTGCTATTGGAGAGCCTGGTTTTAATACGCCAGATGTTGTTAAACAAGCAGGCATTGAAGCTATTAATAAAAATATTACAAAATATACTAATGTTGATGGTTTAAAAGAATTAAGAGAAGCAATCGTCGCTCGTTACAAGAGAGAATACGACATTGATTTTGCTGCTGACCAAGTATGTGTAACATCAGGGGCTAAACATAGTTTGCATAATATTTTCAATTGTATTTTAGAAGAGGGTGATGAAGCTATATTTTTTGCACCATACTGGGTGTCTTATCCTGATATGATTGCTTTAACAGGTGCCAAACCCGTAGTTGTTGAGACTAAATTTGAAAATAACTTTGAAATAGATGTAGCTGATCTTGAGAAGCATATTACAGATAAGACTAAAGCTGTAATAATTAACTCACCAAATAACCCAACTGGTTTAATTTACTCAAAAAAATGTATTGAAGATCTTGCTAATCTTCTAAGAAAATATCCAAACATTTGGATTATCGGTGATGATATATATGATCAATTATTTTTTAAAGACAGAATTACATTGATAACAGAAGTTGCTCCAGATTTAGCGGATAGATATGTGATTGCTAGTGGAGTATCAAAGAACTTTGCTATGACAGGTTGGAGAGTAGGCTTTACGATCGCTCCTAAGCTGCTAAATGATGCTATGAAAAAATTTCAATCACAATCTGCTACTTGTGCTTGTTCAGTGTCTCAATATGCTGCCATTACAGCATTAAATATGCCGGCTGAAGATCTACTTTATTTTGCTGAATCATATCAAGAAAAAGAACAATTTGTTACAAAATGCTTAAAAAACATGCCTCATATAGATGTTAAAAGTGCTGATGGTACTTTTTATTTATTCCCTGATTTGCGCAAGTTGATTGAACAGACAAACTTTAAAGATGATGCTGAGCTTTGTAGTGCATTATTAAAAGAAGAATATGTAGCAATGATGCCGGGAGTTGCCTTTGGTTTAACTGGTTTTGCTAGAATTAGCTGTGCAAATGAAATGTCTGAACTAGAAAAGGCTATGGATAGACTAGCCAAATTTGTTGCTAGACACGTTTCTAAGTAATTTTAATCATATAATTCTATAATCTATCCTGTAAATAGTTTCGACACATTAAGTAATTGCTGTTAAAATCATATTATTACTGCTCTGTAGAGTTTTTATATGAAAAAATGTGGTTATATCTCAATAATTGGTAGACCTAATGTAGGCAAATCTACTTTATTAAACAATATCCTTAAATATAAAGTTAGTATTACGTCACGGAAACCCCAAACTACTAGACATCAGATTACAGGTGTGAAGACTCTTGGAGATACTCAGTTTATATATGTAGATACGCCAGGTATCCATACTAAAGAACCCAAAGCTATTAATAAATTTATGAATAAAGCAGCAACGACAATGGTCAAAGATGTTGATGTGATTTTATTTGTAGTTGAGATGGGTAAGTGGACAGAGCTTGAAGATAATATCGTTGAGAAGTTGAAGTATTCAGAGATACCTATATTCTTAGTTGTTAATAAGGTTGATAAGAAGAAATCTCTTGAAGCCTCAATGTTTATTGAGTCAATCAAAGAAAAATTAAGCTTTTATGATGTGATTTATGTTTCAGCTAAACAGGGTCATAATGTTAATGAGCTAGAGTCAAGAATTGAAAGGCTACTACCTGAGTCAGAATATTTCTTTTATGAGGATGATCAAGTAACAGATCGAAGCATCAAGTTTTTAGTCTCAGAGATTATTCGTGAAAAAATTATGCGTACTATAGGTAATGAAGTACCATACCAAATAGCTGTTGAGATTGATAGTTATAAAGTTGATCAAGAGAAAAACATAGTTGATATATATGCAAGTATTTTGGTTGAGAGAGATAGTCAAAAAGGTATTGTTATCGGAGCCAAAGGAGTTAAACTTAAAAAAATTGGTACAGATTCACGTATAGATATTGAACGTTTAGTTGATATGAAAGTAAATCTTAAAACTCATGTTAAAGTTAAAAGTGGTTGGTCTGATGATGATAGAGCACTTAAGTCTCTTGGCTATGATCTAATGTAAGAAATATGCAAAAACTTGCTATTAATAAATCACGTAAATATCGTACTATACTTTATGGCTGTCTGATATTTTTGACTAGTTGTATTGTTATAATTTATTTTAATGATAGTAATATTAAATATTTGGGATTTCTACTGATCTTAGCATCAATATATTTTGAATTTAAAAATAATAGGCAATTTATGAGTGCTATAGTTCTACCAGAAGCTGATGATAATTGTCTAAAAATTGTTATTGATGGTGAATTAAGTGATTTTTGGCTAGTTAAAAAACATATAGTAATAAATGGCTGGATCTATTTATATGTGATTCAGCAAGGCTCTAATAAAAAGCTAAAATTATGGCTACATAAGTCAAATTTCGATAAACAAAATGCTATTAGAGACTTAGCAAGATATCTCTTATTCGCTCAAAATAATTAATCTTTATTATTGTATTGTGTATACTAAAAATATTAAGTATTTTAAGATAATATGAGTTTAAAATGAGTTCCTTGGAAAATGCTTTAAAGAAAAACCAATGGTTTCATAGTATTGAGTTTGATTATAACAAAATAAGTAAAGGAAGGTTTGATGAAAATAGACCTACAAATTATACATTGTATGGCGTTTTATATTTAATAAACCAAATAGATATTTCGAATAAAAGCTGTCTTGACATGGGAACCATGGATGGCCTCATAGCCTTTAGTTTAGCGGAAAAAGGCGCTAATGTCATAGCAACTGATTTAGCTTTTAGAGAAAATTTTTTATTAGGTAAGGAATTTTTAAATTATCAAATTGAATATTTGCCTGATTGTTCAGATGACCAGCTATCAAAAAGATTAGATAAAAAGCTTGATTTAATTGTTTGTGCTGGAATCTTATATCATGTATTAGAGCCAATGAGGCTTTTATATAATTTAAGAGTTAACTTAAAAAAAGAAGGACTTCTTATTTTAGAAACTCAATATATGTGGAGGAAAAACTATCCCTATATGGAATTTTCTCCTGCTGATAATAAAAATGGAAGTATACATGCAAATACTTTTTTTAGACCTTCTTTGTCTAGTTTAATAGCAATGATGGAGATAGTTGGATTCCAAGTAATATCTACTATAAGTGTTAATTCAAGGCTCACTGTATTAGCAAAAGCTGTTAAACCATCTGAGCTCGTCAGCACAAATAAAATGACGATGAATATTTGCAAAAATTATAAAAATTATAAAAATTACAGAGATTTTATTGATTATTCATATTTAGAGCAGGACTTAGATTGTTCAGATATTAGATATAGTCAAAAGGTTATAGGAGATTATTGGATATACTCATCAAAATTTACAATTGAAAATTCTTTACAGCCAAAATATAAACCCAAAAAGAGATTCCTAATTAAACAGTTTTTAATAGATTTTAAATATAAATTTTTTTTAATGTTAGCTAGAAAAAAGTATATTCGAAATATCGCATTGAAATAGTATTAAATAATTAATCTTTATTATGGTATTGTGTATACTCTAAATTAAGATATTTTCATAATATATTTTATAATGTTACAACAATTTAAATCTAAAATTAGTGACTTCTTAAGTAGTGATCAAATAGTTGAAAATGAACTCCTGAGGTATGCATATTCTACTGATGCCAGTCTTTATAGAATGGTTCCAGAAATTGTTCTAATTGTTTCAAATGAGCAAGAGGTTATTCAACTTATAAACCTAGCTAGTCAGCATGATATTAAGCTGACTTTTAGAACAGCAGGTACAAGTCTTTCTGGTCAGGCAGTAACAGATGAGGTGTTAGTTATTTTAGCATCTGACTCATGGTTGGATTATAAAATTTTAGACGACGGTAAAAAAATCAAACTACAACCAAGTATTATTGGAGCAGAAGTAAACAAGTATCTTAAGATCTATGATAGAAAAATTGGTCCAGATCCAGGATCAATTAATACGGCTAAAATCGGCGGCATTATAGCAAATAACTCAAGTGGTATGTGTTGTGGTACTGCTAAGAATTCATATGCTACTTTAGATTCTATGCGAGTTGTTTTTGCTGATGGAGAAGTTCTTGATACTTCAGATCAGAGTAGTATTGCTAACTTTAAAAATAATAGAAGTGATTTTATAAACTCAATTTTAAATATTCGCCAACAAATTGTAAGTAATCCAGAATTGGTTGAATTTATAACAAAAAAATTCTCTATTAAGAATACTAGTGGTTATAGCTTAAATGCATTTTTAGATTTTGAAGATCCTATAAAAATTATTGAACGGCTAATAATAGGTTCAGAAGGAACTCTAGGTTTTGTCAGTACTGTCACACTAAATACAGTTCCAGAATATAAACAAAAGGCTTTAAATCTTATTTATGGACAACTTGATGAGCTTATAGAGTTAACAACAAAGATAGCTCCGCTTAACCCCTCATCAGTTGAGCTTTTAGACTATTTGTCGTTGAAATCAGTTTCAGATGTTGCAGATTTACAACCATTTTTGATACCTTTAGAAGATGAGAATATAGCAGCGATTATGGTCGAGCTTGCTGAAGAAAATTCCCAAACCTTAGAATCAAAACTGATCAAAGTAGATAGCTATATAGAGCAGACAGATATCATTCATCAAGTAGGTTTTAGAAAAGATGAGAGTGAAATACAAACTTTATGGAAAACTAGAAATGGAGTATTACCAACAGTTGCAGGGCAAAGGCCTGATGGAACTAGTGTTTTAATTGAGGATATTGCGGTAAATATTTTAGATCTTGCAAATCTTATCAAAGATGTGAAAAAAATGTTTATAGAATATAATTACTCTAACGCGGCTATTTTCGGTCATGTTTTAGCTGGTAATATTCATTTTGTTCTTACTCCTAATTTTAATAATGAAAATGAAGTTCTAGAATACGATAAGTTTATGCATGAGCTGACCTTATTAGTAGCTAAAAAATACAATGGTTCACTAAAGGCAGAACATGGTAGTGGTAGAAACATTTCACCATTTGCAATAGTTGAATGGGGTGAAAAATGCTGGGATATTATGTGGCAAATAAAAAGCTTATTTGATCCAAAAAATATCCTTAATCCAGATGTTAAGTTGACAAAGGACAAAGATCTACATAAAAAGAATCTTAAAGAGTTAAATAATTTAGATAATCAGATTGATAAATGTATGGAATGTGGCTTTTGTGAACCTGTATGTCCGTCACGTAATTTAAGCCTAACTCCAAGACAAAGAAATACTGTGGCAAGAAAAATAAAAACATTGCAAGGTAAACAAAAAGAACAATGGCTAAAAGATTATCAATATTACGGTGTTGAGACTTGTGCAACAACGAGTCTTTGTAAAACTCGCTGTCCAGTAGATATTGACACAGGAGCATTTATACTTAGTAAAAAAGAAAGAGTTGATGATTTAGTCAATCATGCTAGAGAAATAAATACAGCAAAACAAAAGGTTAAATTAGGTAATTTAGTAGGAAATATCTTAGGTAGAAGTAATTTGCAAAAAATGACTCAACATCTTCATAGTAAGTTTAAATCTATTCCTATATATTTAGAGACTATGCCTCAAGTCCAAAAATCTAAATTTACTAATTCACAAGAGTCAAGTAGAGAAAAAGTTTTATTATTACCATCATGTCCAAATAGAATTTTTGCAGCAGATAAAAACTATCAGAAATATCCTAGTCAAATAATTTTAGAAGAGCTTGGTTTTGATGTTGATTATCCTAATAAGGTAGACAAACAATGTTGTGGTCAAATGTATCATTCAAAAGCAAACTATAAACAACAGCAAGCATCACAAAATCTTTTGCAGAGGAGTATAAATCTTGAAATTTATAATTATGTCGTAACAGATAACAGCTCTTGTGCAAATTTTGCTAAGGATCAAAATATTGAGATATCAAATATTAATAATCTAATTTTAACTAATTTAGATAGATTAAACTTAAAGAAGAAATTTAAAAAAATAGCTCTGCATATAGATTGCTCAACTAGGAAGCAAAATATAGATGATAAATATATCAAAGCTTTGAGTAAGTGTTGTGATGAGCTCGTTGTTCCTGAAAGAATATATTGCTGTGGTTTCGCCGGAGATAAAGGGTTTACAACTCCTGAGTTAAATAAGGCTAGTTTAAGATCATTAAATAATCAGATAAAAGATTGTGATATAGGAGTTAGCTTTAATAGAAGCTGTCAGATAGGGTTATCTTACCATGGAAGAGTAAAATATATTTCTTTTACAGAATTACTGGTAGAATGCTTGGAAGATAGAAGCTTGGCTTATTAATCTATATTATTAAAAATATCTTGAGATACTTTCTCAACAGCTTGATCGCCATTAACTTTAATGTATTTTGGAGTCTTAGTGTTGTTTGAAGAGAAATTTCTATAGAAATCAACTAGTTTAGCTGTTTGTTGATGATATACAGAAAGTCTTTCTCTTACAGTATCTTCATTATCATCTGTACGAGTTATTAAAGCTTCTCCTGTTACATCATCTTTATCAGCAACTTTAGGAGGGTTAAATTTGATATGATAAGTTCTACCTGATGCTGGATGAACTCTTCTACCTGTAATTCTTTCTATTAGAAGCTCATTAGCAACGTCAACCTCAACTATATAGTCGATATTTATACCTAGCTTATCTAACTGTTCAGCTTGAGCTATAGTTCTAGGTACACCATCAAGTAAGAAACCATTCTTACAGTCATCTTTAGATATTCTATCTTTAACAATTTCTATAATAAACTCATCTGAAACTAATTGGCCAGCATCTAGAACTTTTTTTAGTTCATTACCAATTTCACTACCTGATTTAATAGTTTCTCTAATCATATCACCAGTAGAAATATGAGCGATATTATATTTTTGTTCAATTATTTTTGCTTGAGTTCCTTTACCTGCTCCAGGAGCTCCTAGAAGTATTATACGCATAGCTTTATCAACCTTAACTTTAAAAGAATAGTTTACATAATATGCATTTAATTATAAAATAAATGACAGTATATATCTAGAAATTGATTATTAATTTTTAGATTAATGGTAGCTGGATTTTAGATTAAAAATAGCTAATTTTTAGATTAAATAGGTAAAAAAATCTCATGATATCGTTATTAATTGAGAAAAAGCGAAGACAAGCACAAAGGACAGTTCTAGGTATTGAGTTTGATACTGCGTCATTAGCAGCTGTAAAACTTGATAAAAATTCTAGTAGCTACTCATTAGTAAGCTATTATAGCGATATTTTTCCTCCTGAGGCATATTTTGAAGATCAATTGACATCTGATTATGTTGGAGGAGCTATTGCTGAAACTATAGCTGTCAATAAGTTAGGGCGCTTTACAAAACTTGGCTTTACTAGCTATAACGATATAGATGTTATAAAAGAAGAAATCGTATGTGATAAGAAAGCATTAGAAGTTATAGAAAAACAAGGAGCTATATTTTATATTGTTGAGCATTTTTTGAAGAGAAAATATCCAGATAACTATATGGAAGTTGCTTTTGACTATTATGATGATATTGATGAAAAAGGCCTTCTGACTATATATTATATTTCAGATGTTGATAAAATTAATCAGCTAAGAGATATAGCTGCTAAGGCTAAGAAACCTCTATCAGTATGTACATTAGATAAATTAGCAATTGCTAGCTTTGTAAAAGAACTCTTTCTTTCTGAGATTTCAGATAATAAAGGAGACAATGTCTTTCTAGGATTGTATACAGATAAGCTATCAATATGTAGTTTTTCTTCTGATGGTGAATTTAAAAGCTATGAAACAATAAAAATTTTTGATACTAAAATGTCTGATGCCAACTATATTGATGAGGCTATTCAACTTTTATTAAGATTTATGGATTTTATGTCTTTAGATATGGCTGGTAATGATTTTGATTATTTTGATAATGCTGAAAATACAAATGTTTATATCTATGGTCTTAAACAAAATTTTGAGAGTATTTTTGAGTCAATAAAAGACCTGTCACAAAAGCAGTGTCAAATATTAAATCCATTTGTCAATATTAATCATAGTAGCTTTGATACAATAGATCAGCCATATCGCTATGTAATTCCTGTAGCTATAGCTATGAGGGAGGCTTTATAATATGCGAGATCTAAATTTTATAAGAGGGCGTTGGAGAAGGAAGCAGCTTATATATATAGTTACAGATTTTGCATTTATGGGGTTTGTTGCCTTTGTGTTGATGTTTTCAATTTCTATAATTTTCTCATGGTCAAGTGATGAGGATATAAGAGTAAAAAACTATTTACAAACACAGATCTCAAAACTAAATAAGCAAGCATCTGAATATAAAACAGTTAAAGAGCAAAGAGATGAACTTCTCGATATTTCTTCAGATTTAGCAAATATTAAAGCCAGTCAATATTATATTTTATTAGGGATAGAAAAAATATCACGAGCGGTTACCGACCAGTTATATATTACAAATATGAATTATGTTACAAGCTCAGATATTTTAATTTTAAATGGTGAGGTAAGAGATCTTAAATTGCTATCAGTATTTATGAAAAATTTGGAAATTGAGTTTCGAGTTAAAAAAGTTGAACTTAAGAGCTTAGGTTCTGAGAAAAATGGTCAAAGAAGTTTTTCTTTAGAGTTTAAATTTGGTGAAGATAATGCATTTAAGGGAGATAGTGTTAGATGAAGGAAAGAATAGAAAAGTTTTTTTTATCTAATAAATATTCAAAGTTGATTATAGATACTCCTTTGAAAATTAAACTTCCTGTAATGATAGTTGTGTTAATTGTATTCATATTTTGCTTCTATCTGATGCTTGTAAGTCCTGTTTTATTAGAAGAACAAAGAGCTCAATCTCAGATTAAGTCTATGGAGGCAAGAATTCCTAAGCTTGTAAGAAAGCAAAAAGATTTAGCAGCACTTAAAAATGAGGTTAAAATACTAGAACATCATAATGCTGAGGAAAGATTTAGTATTCCAGAGCGTCATTCTGTACCAATATTCTTATCAACTCTTAACGAAGCTATTAGTGGCTCTGGAATGACTGTTATAGATTTATCTCCAGCAGGTGTTGAAAAAAACAAATATTTAGACTTATATGCATTAAATTTTAAAGCAAAATTGAGTGGTAATTTTTCTCAAATGATTAAGCTTTTTGTCGCTTTAATTGATATGAAGGATATTGCTGTCATTACTAATATTAATATTAAAAAAGAGTCTGATACTAAGTTGCTTATAGAGCTAAATTTGCAGACCTATTCACGTCAAGGTGTGGGGGCTTAGCTTATATGGTTAGATTTAGTTTTTTATTATTTATAGTAGCTCTTTTTTTAGGATCATTTAGTTTAAGTTTTGCTAGTTATGAATCTAGGATTAAACAGATTGATCAACTAATTCAAAATAAAATGAGAACTATAAAAAGCTCAGAAAAGTTAGAGATCCCTGAGTACAAGGGTGATACATTAACGTTTGAAAGACTTTCAAAAATAAGAAATTTATTTGATATAAATCATGGTTTGCCTTTTGAAAAAAAGAAAAAGACTCAAACAAAAAAGAAGAAGGTCGTAAAATTAAAGCCAATAGTTATTCCTCCTCAATTACAAAAAATCATGACAACTAAGCCTACAAATTTACAGCAATATCCAATAAGCTCTTTTAGATTTGAAGGTGTGGTATATCAAAATGATCAAAAATGGGGAGTTGTTGAAAATCCTCAAGAGAAAAAGCCTATCTACCTAAAAGCGGGTGAATTAATTGGTAGGAACTATGGACAAATCGAAAATGTTACGAAAGAAGGCATTTTGGTGGGTGAATGGAAGAAAAATACAAGCAAAAGAGTTTGGGAAAAGACTCAAGTAGTTATACATTAAGGTAAAATGATGTTTTTTAAAAAAAAGAAGTTATTAGCAATTTTAGCAATCTTTGGTGGAGTTTTGGGGTATGATTCATCTTTAGCTGAGACAACAAAAAATGGTTCTGCAGCAGCCAAAACAAATGTACCACAAAAAACACAAAAACCAGCGACAAAAATTGTTGGACGTGAGCAAAATAAAAATAATAATGATGTTAAACATATTAAAGATCTTGAATTTCATCGTAGCCTAAACGGTGGCGCTGTATTTGAAGTTTTGTTTGAAGAAAATATTAGTGGTTTTTCTGATTATAAAACTAAATTATCACAAGATGGTTATACTTTAACAATAACATTTGAAAATACCTCTATATCTGATAGATGGGTTAGTAATATAGATACTAAAGTATTCAATACTATTGTAGATTCTATAAGAGTACACAAAGGAAATAACAATGTTGTTTTTGTTATACATTCTCTTGATAGAGTTGCTTTAAATGATTTAAAAGAAGGCGATGCTTTTAAGTTTAAAATAGATAGGCGCAATAGTCGTGTTGAAGGTTTTAATATTAATGAACCAATTTCAATATCTTTTAAAGATGCTCCTATTCAAACAGTATTGCAAGTTTTATCTGAGTTTGCAGGATTAAATCTTGTTGTTAGTAGCAGTGTTCGAGGAAATATTTCTATCGATTTAAAAAATGTTCCTTGGAATGAGGTCATGAATATAGTGCTTGTGAGCAAAGGTCTAGCAACTAAGAAAATGAATAGTATTCTATATGTTGCAACAGCTGCTGAAATTGCTGCCCAAGAGCAGTTAGAATTACAAACAAAACGTTCATTAGAAAATAATGCCACCCTTGTAACCGAGTTTATACCTTTAAATTATACTACTGCTCAGTCTGCTCAAACAGTAGTTACTTCTATGGCAAAACAAAATGGTGGTATAATGTCTCCAAGAGGTAGTATAACTTCTGACGCACGTACAAATACTTTGATTGTAACAGATACAGAAGAAAAAATGCCACGTATCAAAGAGGTTATTAAAGAAATTGATATTCCCAATGATCAAGTATTAATTGAATCTAGAATTGTTGAGGTACGTAGAGAAAGCTCTTTGGAGTTAGGCTTTAATTATGGCTTTAATGGAGGTGGTACTAATGTAGCATTTAATACTTTTAATAATGGTGCAGATGCTGCAGCAGTCACGAGCCTAAAAGGAGCTACTGCTGAACTTGCTTATGCTATTTTTGGAGGAGCTAAGTTAACAGTAGAAATTCAAGCCTTAGAAGCTGAAACTTTAGCTAACCAAGTTGCTTCACCTCATTTAGTGGTAGCAAATAATGAAACTGCATTTATTAAACAAGGTGAAGATATTCCTTATAATCAATCAACAGCATCAGGTGCAGCATCTATTGCCTTCCAAGAGGCTGTTTTAGAATTACAAGTAACTCCTCAAATAGCACCAGATGGTAATATAGTTATGGACTTATTAGTAACAAAAAATAGTGTAAATACAACTACAGAAACAGGTGAAAATAATCCTCCGGCAATTAATAAACGAGAAATTACTACTAAGATAATGACTAAAGATGGTCAAACAGTGGTTATAGGTGGAATATATGAGAAGAAACAAGATGAAATTCGTAGTAAAATACCAATCTTAGGAGATATTCCATATCTTGGCTATTTATTTAGTTATACAAAAATATCTGATACAGATACTGAACTGTTGATATTTATAACCCCAAAAATCATAGAGACAAAAATACAGAGATAAATAAGTATATAATAGTTGCAAAAATATAGATATTTAGGTATCTTATATAGCTATAATTTTTATATAAAAGGGGTGATTAGTAACTAACTATCACAGTGTATAATCAACTTATAATTTTGAGTCAAAAATGATAAGAACAAAAAATATTTTCTTAATAGGTCCAGTTGGTGCTGGAAAATCTACTATAGGTAAACAGTTAGCGAAAGAGTTAAAACTAGAGTTTGTTGATTCTGATGAAACTATCGAAAAAAAATGTGGTGTCGATATTAATTGGATTTTCGATTTAGAAGGTGAAGAAGGCTTTAGAAATCGTGAAAGAGATGTTATAGCAGAGATCTTAACTGAGAAACAAAATATAGTTCTAGCAACCGGTGGTGGTGCTATATTAGATCCAGAAACAAGATCTTTATTATCATCACGTGGAAAAGTTGTTTATTTAGAAGCAACTATCGAGCAGCAGCTTGAAAGAACAGCAAAGGATACAAAAAGACCTCTACTAAGAGTTGATGATAAAAGACCTGTTTTAGAAGAATTAATGTCTGAGAGAGAGCCTTTATATAAAAGTATAGCTGATGTGGTTGTTGAAACAAATGGTGCAACAGTTAAAAATATCGTTAATAAAATATCTACATTCTTAGTAGAAGAAACAATCCTGTGATAGACAAATTACAAGTAAATCCTACATCTAGTGAAAAATATGAAATAGTAATCGACTCTTCGCTAGATTTTTCATATATAGATAAGTATATAACTGATAAACAAGTTCTTATTGTCACAAATACGACTATTGAAAATCTTTATTTGAAGAGTCTTTTTGATTATATATCTGAAAGAACATCTGTACAAACTTGTATTCTAGAAGATGGTGAACAATATAAATCACAACAAAGCTTAGATAAAATATTATCAACTCTATTAGAAAATAAGTTTACTCGTTCCTCTACGGTTCTTATAGCCCTTGGAGGCGGTGTAATAGGTGATATCACTGGTTTTGCTGCTGCTATTTACCAGCGTGGAGTTGATTTTATTCAAATACCAACAACTTTACTTTCTCAAGTTGATTCTTCAGTTGGTGGTAAAACTGCTATAAATCACGCCCTTGGTAAAAATATGATTGGTGCTTTTTATCAACCTAAACTTGTTTATACTTCGATAGAGTTTTATAAAACTTTACCTTCTAGAGAATTTATAGCAGGTATGGCTGAAGTAGTAAAATATGCTTTTATCTCAAGGGATTTCTATTATTGGTTAGAGTCTAATAGGCAGAAAATTTTAGATAAGGATCAAAAGACTCTAATCGAGATGATAAAAAGAAGTTGCCATATAAAAGCACAAGTAGTCGCAGAAGATGAAAAAGAGATAACAGGTGCTAGAGCTATTCTTAATTTTGGTCATACTTTTGGACATGCTATAGAAAAATGTCAAAAATATCTTGGGTTGAAACATGGTGAAGCAGTAGGCGTCGGTATGGCCCAAGCTATTGACTTCTCACATTTTTTAGGAATGTTAAATCTTCAGCAAACTAGAGAATTTAAAAAATTTATTACAGGCTTTAATATATCTATAGAATTTCCTAAAGATATAAATAGAAACGAATATCTTGAAGCAATGCTTTTAGATAAGAAGAATAGTAATAAAAAGCTTAAATTTATTTTGGTTAACGATATTGGAAATTTACAGTTGTTAGCTGAGTCTCAAGAGAATCTTAAAAAATTTTTAGCAAATTAGGTTTATTAGAAATTTTAATTAAACTATTTTAGACTATAATTATGATGGTTTAATTATAGTTAATCCGAATGACTCATGTAAAATAAAACCTGTCATTCCGGACTTGATCCGGAATCTCCTAGCCAAAGTAAAGAGATCCTGAATCAAGTTCAGGATGACCGCATAAAAGTACACAGTACAATCGGATTGACTATATATATTACTGCGATGTGTAAGAATTTTCTAATTACATATAGCTAAAACCATATAAAAGTAGTACGTCATTGTGCCAGGCTTGACCACACAATCTAGCAAATAGCGTGCATGCACGCTATTTGATCAAGTACTACTTTTAAACATAGTAGACTATATGTGTTTTTGTTTTTAATTATAAATTTGGCTCAAGCAAAATATTCTGTCTTAAATAAAGAAGGACAACAAATAGGCCTTTGTAATAAATTAGAAATTGAAAAAGATGACCTAAATAGGTTTTCTCGAGCAATTTTTTCTGATTGTAATCGTAATTTAGTTCTCTCTTTTAGAGGAGATTTTGTATACCAAGAAAGATAGCAGTTTTTTAGCTTTTGCTATCTATTAAATTTCTTGTAGCTTTTTTTAGCTCATTTCTATAATAATCTAGATTTCTAGATGATTCATCTTTTAGGTCTTTGATCTGCTGAGTTAAGAAAGTTATTTGGTTTTCTAAGCTTTCTTTTAGATCAGATATTCTTTGTTTTGATTGCTCTTGAACTAGGTCGCAATATGATTTTGCATCTTTGGCCAATCTTTCAGCTGTTTCACGACGTATACTTTCTTTAACTAAGGCTGAATATAATTTTTTGATTTTTATTTCATCATTCGGTTCATTTAACAATGTAGACCATTCTTCAGAGATGTTTCTAAATAGATCTAATTCATCGATTTCTTGAAGTATTTTTATAGCATTTTGACTAATAGCCATTAGATTTAAGTCCTTATAAATTTTTTGGTAAAACTATTTATAGAGAAAATTAATAGTTAATTTGAACTGTATTTGTAAAACTAATCAAATAATACCTAATTGTTTGCTTAATTTAAAGAGTAATTTTTTAAATAATTTCGTTAACTGTATTGGTTGTATGATCTGTATGGTATAAACTAGTGTAATTCTTGTATTTATAGCCCATTAGATATGTTAATAAAGAACGATAATCTTATATTTAGTTCTGCTGAAAAAATAAAGTATTCAGCAAGAAGAGGTATGCTTGAGCTTGATATAATATTAGCTCCATATTTAAACAACTGTTATATGAAAGAGGATCTAGAAAATAAAAAGCTTTTTGTTGAATTTTTGACAAGTGAAGATAGTGACATGTTTGACTGGCTTTTTAAAGGGGTACAAGCTCCAGGAAAGTATCAAGAATTAATAAAGAAAATTATTAATGAAAAGAAAAGGTTTAATGAAAGTAATTTAAAATAGAGGAAAGGGAGTCTTATGAATAACCTACTAAACCATACCGGTGAGTATCCTATTTCTAAGGAAATAATGAATATTTCTCAATACTGGCTCATAGATGAGAAAAAAGCAGTAACAGATCTTGTTGATAAAGCACAAATCTCAAGTCTTTCAAAAGCTAATGTTCGTGAAAAGGCTTATAACTTAGTAGCTCAAGTTAGAAAGAACAGACTCAAGAAATCTGGTATAGATGCATTTATGATTGAGTATGACTTGTCTTCAGAAGAAGGTATTGTACTTATGTGTTTAGCGGAGGCTTTATTAAGAGTACCTGATAAATATACTATAGACTTGCTAATTAAAGATAAATTAACAAGTGCTGCTTGGAAAGAGCATGTTGGTATGGAAAAACATCTGTTTGTCAATGCTGCAACATGGAGCTTAATGCTAACAGGTAGAATTTTAAAAGATAGTAGAGGATCTTACAGAAAGGTTTTTCAAAACTTTCTTAAGAAATCAAGTGAACCTGTGATTCGTCAAGCAATGAAGCAAGCGATGAAGATTGTTGGTAAGCAATATGTACTTGGAGAAACAATTGAAGAAGCTTTAAAAGTTTCGCAAATCAAAGTAGATAAAGGTTATAGCTATTCGTATGACATGCTTGGTGAAGCGGCTATGACTATGGCAGATGCTGAATATTATTATAATCAGTATCTACATGCTATAAAAGAGCTAGCTAAATATGCAGTTAATAAAGAAATCAAGAAAAACCCTGGTATATCAGTTAAGCTATCAGCGTTACATCCGCGTTATGAAGTTATCAAACATCAAAGAGTTCATGCTGAGATATATCCTAAATTACTTAAATTAACAGAGTTAGCGAAAGAATATAATGTTGGTATGAATATTGATGCTGAAGAAACAGAAAGACTTCAGATATCATTAGAGCTAGTTGAAAGATTAGCACATGAGCCATCATTAGAAGGTTTTGATGGTATTGGTATAGTTGTTCAAGCGTATCAAAAAAGAGCTCCTTATGTCCTAGATTACTTAGCTAATCTAGCGAAGAATACAAATCGTAGGTTTATGGTGCGCTTAGTAAAAGGTGCTTATTGGGATGCTGAAATTAAACATGCTCAAGAGCAAGGTTTAGAAGGGTATCCTGTATTTACACGTAAATATCACACGGATGTATCATATCAAGCATGTGTAAAGCAATTATTTGAGAACCATAAATATATTTATCCTCAATTTGCAACGCACAATGCTCAAACAGTAGCTGTTGTAATGGAGCTTGCTGGTGACATTAAAGATTTTGAATTTCAATGCTTACATGGAATGGGTGATCCTTTATATGATAATATAGTTGGTAAAGAAGGCTATGAAGAAATACCTTGTAGAATATATGCTCCTGTTGGAGGGCATAAGCATCTATTAGCATATTTGGTTAGAAGACTTTTGGAAAATGGTGCAAATAGTTCTTTTGTTAATAGAATTGTTGATGAGAATTTACCAATAGAAGAGTTAATTGAAGATCCTGTTAAAAAAGCTATAGATCATGGTTGTGATCAGCATCCAAATATCCCCTATCCCAAAGATATTGTTGCTCCTAGGTTAAATTCACAAGGCTTTAATACTAATGATTTTGCAGTTTTAGATAAGATGCATACAGAGATTGAAAAGTATACCTCTAAAAATACATATAAAGCAAAACCAATAGTTTCTGGAGTTAAGTCTGATAAAGAGACAGCTGAAGATGTTATAAACCCAAATACAAATGAAGTTATTGGCAGTGTAGTTAACGCAGATGCTAAAACAGCAAAAAGAGCATTAAAAAATGCTCAAAGCGCATTTAATGATTGGAATAATACTCCTGCTACGCAAAGAGCAGAGATACTTGAGCGTTTTGCAAATCTTCTAGAAAAAAATACAAATGAATTTATTGCTGTAGCAATGATTGAAGCGGGTAAAACTTTAGCTAATGCTATAGATGAAGTTCGCGAGGCAGTTGATTTCTGTCGTTATTATGCAGCTCAGGCTAGAAAAGAGTTTGATGGTCCTATAGATTTACCAGCTTTATCGGAAAATCTAAAACAAATAGAGTTTAGTGGGCGTGGGGCTATGGTTTGTATTAGTCCATGGAACTTCCCATTAGCTATATTCTTAGGGCAAGTTACTGCGGTTCTTGCCGCTGGTAATACAGTTGTAGCAAAGCCTGCTGAACAAACTTCTATAATTGCATATAAAGCAGTTAAACTTTTATTTAAAGCTGGTCTTCCAAAAAATGTGCTACAGTTTACTCCTGGTGATGGGGCTACAGTTGGTACAGCATTAGTTAAGAGCCCAGTTTGTAAAGGAGTTATCTTTACAGGTTCAACTGAAGTTGCTGGAATTATAAACCAAACATTAGCAAATAAATCGAGCGAGATTGTTCCATTTATTGCAGAGACTGGTGGTCAAAATGCGATGATCGTTGATTCATCTTCACTTCCTGAGCAAGTTACTGCTGATGTTATGCGTTCGGCATTTGATAGTGCTGGTCAACGTTGTTCAGCATTACGTATATTATGTCTTCAAGAAGATATTGCAGATAGCTATATCAAAATGATAGTTGGAGCAATGAAAGAGCTTAAAGTAGGAGACTCTAAATACATTGATACTGATGTTGGACCTGTAATTGATAAAGAGGCTGCTGATAATCTAAATGCTTATATTGAACAAAAGAAAAAGCAATTTAAATTAGTGTATCAATCTCAGCCAAATGAGAATACACAAAATGGCACATTTGTAATGCCGACAGCTTTTGAAATAAATAAACTATCTGATTTAGGTAGAGAACAGTTTGGACCAATTTTACATATATTAAGGTTTAAAGCTAATCAACTAGATACTCTAATCAAAGATATTAATGCTACGGGATATGGCTTGACAGCTGGTGTACATAGTAGAATTAATGAAGTAATGAACTATGTTAAAAATAATATTAAAGCCGGTAATGTTTATGTAAATAGAAATATTGTAGGTGCTGTTGTTGGTGTGCAACCTTTTGGTGGCCAAGGTAAATCTGGTACTGGACCTAAAGCAGGTGGACCATATTATATGCATCGTTTAGCAAATGAGAAGCTTTCTGGCGTTGGTGCTGTTGAAGAAGTATACAATCCTGAAAAGATAGCTAATGATGAAAAGCAAACTAATAAATATATAAAAGATAAATATTCTATTACAAATATTGTAGCTGGAGAAAAATCTAAAAAAGGTGAATTTAACGATCTTAAGTCAGCTAATGATCAAACAATAGGTAAAGCATATGCAGCTTCTGTAAATACTGTTGATACAGCTATTGCAATTGCGCATAAAGAGGCAGATATATGGAATCATGTTAATGCAGAACAAAGAGCTGATATTATTGGTAAGTTTTTAGACTTGCTTGAAAAAGAGCGTCACCTAATAGCATCTTGTCTTGTTGTAGAATCAAATGTATCTGTTGAAGATGCACAGATTCAGATAGATAAAACTATTCAACAAGTAGCTTACTATTGCTTACAAGCTAAAAAAGAATTTTCACATCCTCAACTTTTACCTGGACCTACTGGTGAGATAGATGAGTTAAGCCTAAAAGGACGTGGTGTTGTAGTTAGTATGTGTTCAAGCTGTGATTTGTTGATTAGATTTGTTGGTCAAGCAGCTGCAGCTCTTTTATCTGGTAATACAGTTGTTACAAAACCAGCATATACAGGTAAGTTAACAGCTTATAAAATTGTTGAATTAATGTTGAAAGCTGGAGTAAGTCCAAAAGCTATACATTTAATTTTATCAGATCAAGAGGAGATAACTTCAGCATTACTTTTTAATACAAAAGTAGCTTTAGTTGCATTTTCAGGTAGTGTATCTGCGGTTAAACAAATCCATCAAGCATTAGCATTACGTAGAGGAGCTATTATTCCTTTTGTTGCTGAAAGTGTTGCACAAGATGGTAAAAGTACTAGCTTAGCTATAGAAACAGCATCACCATTATATTTACGTAGATTTGTTGTAGAAAAAACAGTTAGTGTAGATACTACAGCTTCTGGCGGTAATGCTTCTTTAATGAGTCTAGAAGAATAAAAAATATTGCAAACTCATTTTCTTAATGATAATTTAAATACTTATGGTTTTTTTTCTAATTAAGTATTTAATCTAACTTTATTAGAAAAAACTTTAATAAATTAGAGGTATTATCCTCTAAAAAAGTTCTTTAATTAAATTATAAGGAAAAGAAAATGAGTGATGTATCTGTTAAAAAGATGTCATTGTTTAGTGCTGTATTGATCGGCACTACTTCAATGGTTGGCTCCGGATGGCTTTTTAGTGCTCAGTTAACTGTTAAAAATGCGGGTAATTGGGCATTTTTAGCATGGATTTTTGCTGCTATTTTAGTTTTGATGATAGCTCTTTGCTTAGGCAAAGTAGTGTCTATGTATCCTGTTCGAGGGGCTACTACTAGATCAAGTGCAATATCGCATAATAATATCTTTGCAATGCCGTTTGCTTTTGCAAACTGGTTTGGAATCGTTGTTGTAATATCTTCTGAGGCTTTAGCAACAACACAATATCTTGCAGGTGTTAAGTCTATGGATTGGCTTATGCATGATAATATTCTAACTATAGCTGGAACAGCTTTTTCACTTTTTGTTTTGGTTGTATATCTTATTATTAACTTTTATGGGGTTAAGCTTTTATCAAGAGTTAACAATGCTATTACAATTTTTAAAATGGCTGTTCCTGCAATTATTGTTTTAATATTTGTTACACACGCACTAATGCATAGTGATAACCATGTGAGTATGTTTGCAGCAGATATTCCAGGTAATAGTGAGTTTGGCTTTACATCTGCTTTAACAGCAATTGTTGCAGGTGGTCTTATTTATACATTTAATGGTTTTCAAACAGTTGTAGCATACGCTAGTGAAGTTAAAAATCCTGGTAGAAATGTACCTTTAGCAATTGTATTAGCTTTAGCTTTGGTATTAGTCCTATACCTTAGTTTACAGTATGCGTTTATGCAAGCTGTACCACATGATTACTTAGTAAGTAAAGGTGGTTGGGCTGGTTTAGATTTTGAGTCGCCATTACTGCAATTGGCAACAATACTAGGTTTAGGATATATATCTATATTATTGATTATTGATAGTGTTATTAGCCCATCAGCTACAGGTTATAGCTACTTAGGTGCTTCATCTAGAATGTTGTATGCAATGTCTTCTGAAGGTCAGATGCCAAGATATTTTGCAAAAATTACTCCGATTGTTAATATTTCACGTAGATCGTTAATAGCAAACTTTATATTAGCTGCGATATTTTTACTTTTCTCAGATAACTGGACAGCTTTAATGCTTGTTGTAACAGGGTTTCATATTATTGGATATATGGCAGCACCAGTTAGTATGGGAGCACTAGCACCACGTACTAGATTATATGGTTTAGTTGTGTTTGTAGTATTAGCATTGCTTTTAAATACTGTTGAAATACAGACTAATATCAATATGAGTGTTATCTTAATAGTTCTTATGACTATATATGGTGCGATTGAGTTTAGAAGAGTTGGTGTTAAAAACCTTATTTATTTAGCAGCACCTTTTCTAATATTTTTATGTATAACATCTCCTATTGATAGCTATATATTAAATGCAGTTATAGGAGTTGTATTTTACTGGTTTGCTACAGATAAGCGTTACGTAGCGTTCTGTAAATCAACAGCTAATGAAAAAAATGTTATTGAAGACTAAAATAATAAATCTTGTCTAGTTATATTCTATCTTACAATTTATAATATAAATCTAATACTTATATATTTTCTTTTTTAAATTAATGAAAAATACAAAATGGATTCTACTTATCCTTTGCCTAGGATATTTTATTGATTTCTATGATCTTACCGTATTTAGTGTGTCTTATGTTGATATATTTAAGCAGCAGTTTAATATGCATGATTCGACAAAAATACAGCAAATGTATTATCTAATTAATAATATTCAAATGGCAGGCATATTAGTTGGGGCTATAGCTTTTGGAATGTTGGCAGATAAATTTGGTCGCATAACGGTTATTAAATATAGTATTCTACTTTATAGCTTTTCAACTATATGTTGTATCTTTGTAACTAACTTACATATGTTTATGTTACTAAGGTTTTTAGCGTATCTTGCTCTAGCTAGTGAATTTGCTGTCTCAAGTGTTTTAATAGTTGAGTTTTTTCCTCCTAAAATAGCTGCTTGGGGAATGAGCCTTTTGTATATATTAGGAGTTCTTGGAGGAATTGTAGCGACATTGTTTGGAGTATTTTCTTATCAAATAATGTTTGTATTTGGTGGTTTAGCTGGATTAACAATATATTTATTTAGAAGAGTGCTAGAAGAGTCTCCATACTTTATTGAAATATATGAATCAGATAGATTTAAAAATGCAGGTAGTATAATTTTTTTATTTAAAAACTATAGTAAACCTTTAATCTTAAACTTCTTAATTACATTACCTTATTTCTTTGTTATTACGGTAATGTTTGCATTAGTGAAATTTATTGCTTCAGATGCTGATTTTGCAACTTTAGTGAAAATATTCCTGTTTGGTTTTTTTGCAGGAAATATTATTAGTTGTATTATTAGTGGCTTTTATAATCAGTATTTTAAATCGCCAAATCTATTTTTTGCAATAAATATAATCATATTTTTAGTAAGCATTTTTAGCTATAAATATATATCAAGCGATGTCATATTTTTATATGGTATTGTTATTGGACTTATAGGGGGTGGATATAATATTATGTGGGCACAGTACGCTGCGACAGAGTTTCCAACTGAAGTTCGTTCATTAGCTTGTAATATGATATTTGCATTAGGTAGAACTAGTAGTATATTCTTTGGGATTATTTTTGCCTCTTGGCTTACTAGTGAACAATTGTTTAGACAAAATGTAAATATATTAGCAGTTATCGTAGCAGCTATGGTGTTATTAATAATTGCTTTTTATAAAAGAAAAAAAGTCTTAAATAAATAGAGAGGTCTTTATGACAAAGAAGATTCTATTTGGAATTACAGGAAGTGTATCAGCTTTTAAAACTATAAATTTAATCCGTCTTTTTATCAAAAGTGGTGTAGAGTGTAGAGCTATTGTTACAAAAGGTGGACAGCAGTTTATAAAACCAGAGTTACTAGTAGCTCTTGGATGCGATGTTTATACAGATGAATCATTGAATATGTATGATTATGAGCAAAGTATGGCACATATAAACTTATCACGCTGGGCTGATAAAATATTTATAATCCCAGCTTCTGCTAATACTATAGCTAAATTAGCTAATGGTTTTGCAGATGATTTGCTTAGCCAATGTGTATTAGCTAATAAACAAACTAATAAAATATATTTTGCACCTGCTATGAATGTAAATATGTGGCAGAATCCACTAACTCAAGAAAATATTAAAAAGTTACAAAATTTAGGCTTTAACTTAATATCTCCAAGTAATGGTTTACAAGCATGTGGTGATACTGGCGGGGGGCGATTAGCTGAACCTGAGGAGTTATTTGAATTATTATCAGTAGATCAAGATTTTAAAGATAAGAAAGCTTTAATAACTGTTGGGGCAACGGTTGAAGATATTGATGGTGTTAGGTATCTGTCAAATTATAGTTCTGGAAAGATGGGCTTTGCATTAGTAGAAGAGCTATTAAATAGAGGTGCTAAAGTTACAGTATTAAAAGCTAAGACTTTAATAGAGTTTGATATAACTCATAACAATTTAACTATCATTGATACTAAAAGTGCTGATGATATGAATCAAGTCATGCTTGAAGAGGCAAAAACGCATGATATTTTTATTGGCTGTGCAGCTGTTGCTGATTATAAAATAAAAAATAAATTTGATAATAAAATTAAGAAAACTGATGAAACATTAACACTAGAGTTTGTAAAAAATCCTGATGTTTTAGCTAACTGTAAAAAGAATTATCCTGATATCTTTGCAATAGGGTTTGCAGCTGAATCACAAAACATAATTGAGTATGCTAAGAAAAAGCTCATAAAGAAAAATCTAGATATGATTGTTGCAAATTCAACAAGTGTCTTTGGTAAAGATGACTCTTCTGTAACAATCTTATCAGAACAAAAAAATAAAGAGTATGCTAATAAAACTAAATCGCAGATAGCTAAGTCAATACTAGACTTTGCTAAGGAGATAATATGAATATACAAGAAGTTCATATAGCTAATAAATCTAATAATTTAATAACATTAAAAAATGACAATATTGAAGTAACATTTTTAGATTTAGGTGCGACTATATATTCACTTAAAACAAAAAATAAGAATAATAAGTTAGAAAATATAGTATTACAATATCAAGATATCCAAGAATATTCTAATAATCCATCATACTTTAATGCAACTGTTGGAAGAGTTGCTGGTAGGATTAAAGATGCTAAAATTATACTAAATAACAAAATATATGATTTAGAAAGGAACTATCAAAATAAGCATACTCTTCATGGAGGTTTTAACTGTCTGACGCATCAAAAATTTGATTTTGAAATTATAAGTGAGACAAAAGTTAAATTTACAACTATGCAAAAATCTTCTGTTGATAGTTTTCCTGGAAATGTGGCTATTAGTGTAACTTATGAGTTATTAGAAAATTCATTAGTCATAAGCTTTGATGCCATATCAGATGCCGATACAGTTTTGAATATGACAAATCATTGTTATTATAATTTGTCAGGTGATTATAAAGCGACTATAGTCGATCATCGACTTAAAGTACCAGCTAAAAAATTTGTTAATGTAGATGGTGATTTAATACCGACAGAAGTACTATCATTACCTGAGGAAATGGATTTTAATATAAAGTCAAAAATTAGTAATAAACTAAAATATCAAGATTCTAAATACTTTAGTGAAGGTGGAATTGATCATTGTTATATAGTTGATGCAGAGATAAAACTTGAAGATCCTACTAGTGGTAGGAAATTAAAAGTATCAAGCTCATATCCTGCTATGCAGATTTATACATGCAACTTTATCGATGGTCGTATTCTTTCAAATGGTAAAGCCTTTAAAAAACATGATGCTATTTGTTTTGAGCCTCAATATGTTGGTGCTTTTGATGGTAACTATGATAATCATCCTGCTAAATTAAATAAAGATCAAGAATATAAACATTTTATAAGGCTAGATTTTTAGGCTATTATAAATAAATCTAGTTGTTGCCGTTGCCGTTGCCGTTGCCGTTGCTACTAGGGCTACAAGTGTTATTTATAGAAGATACACATATATTGTTTATGTTTACTGATGTTTCTTCTAGACAGCTATTTGGTAGTAAATCATCTGTTAAAGCTGAACCATTAGCATTTTCACAGCTCCAAACTAAAGAAGTGTTTACTATAAAAGGGACCAAATGTATAGCAGCACGATCGTCTGAAATAACAGGATTATCAGCAGCTGGGATATTTGAATATACAACACTACCAAGATTGACTGTAATAATACCATTAGTAGCAACACCAACATTTTGAGGCATAGTATATATATAGATATTTCTAATCTGATCACCTTCACTGAAATCACCTAATGAAATTATTTCATTAATTTGGGCTTTTACAGAGCCTATCTTGGTAATTTCACCACCAATTCTTGCTCGAATTTTATAATCTGAATATATAGGTATAGCTATAGCTGCTAAAATAGCAATTAATGATATAACTATCATTAATTCAACTAAAGTTATACCTTTAATTTTACGTGATACATAATTTACTAGTTTGCTCTTTTTAACTCCTGATGCTGGTAGTTTAGAATTGCTTTTTTTAAATCTATGTATCATGCGGATCAATGAAACCTTAAATACTTATATAGTGATTATACATTTAATTTTTTAGATTAAAAAAATATTTTATATTTGATAATATACATGATTTGGTTAATCTAAATCTTATCTCCAATAATAAAGAGCTGAGATTTCAAGTTCTCTTTCTATTTCTAATAAGCAATTGTATTTAGCAATACGTTCACTACGACATGCTGAACCTGTTTTAAATCTTCACCACCCATAGCTACAGCAAAATCAGCTAGGAAATCATCTTCTGTTTCAACTGAGCTATGTGACATAAAATAGCGCCAGCTATTATCACTACACATTCTTACAGCTTATATAGTTTCAGAAACTGTATCTATTTGATTTAATTTGATCAAAGCTGAGTTTGCAGTTTTTTCTCTAATGCCACGATATATATACTGCGTATTTGTGACAAAAATATCATCATCAACAACTTCAATATGATTACCAAGTTATGAAATGAAAATAATTTATTTAATTTTTCTATGTAATTCTAAAGCTTTATTTCGAGAGCCTTTAAGGTCGACTATTGGTCTTGGATAATCTTTGTTAAGAGTAATATTCGCATCATTTAAAATATTCTCTGAAGCTTCCCATGGCTTTACTAAAAATTTGTTAGGTAATTTAGCTATTTCAGGTACATATTTACGAATATAATCATAAGCTTCAAATTTCTCAGACTGTAATACGGGATTAAATATTCTAAAGTAAGGTGCTGCATCTAGGCCACAACCAGCTACCCATTGCCAGTTGGTATTATTACTAGCAAAGTCTGCATCAAATAAAGTATCAAAAAACCATTTTTCACCATATTTCCAATGAATTAAACAGTTTTTTATAAGAAAGCTTGCAACTATCATACGTACACGATTATGCATATAACCAGTCTGCCAAAGTTCTCTCATGCCCGCATCTACTATAGGTATACCAGTTTGTCCTTCTTGCCATTTTTTCAGAATCGCAGGGTTATTATCCCATTCAAAGTTGTCAAATTTTTGATTTATATTCTTATTATGAAGTTCTGGATAATAATATAACTGATAATATGAAAAATCACGCCAAACAAGCTCTTTTATAAAATGCTCTTCATTACTTCCAATAACATCTAAGCTTTGTACAGCGTTAAAGATTTGATTTGGTGAGATTTCACCAAAATGTAAATATGGTGATAATGCTGATGTAGCGTCTAGACTCATATAATCTCTAGCAGTTTTATAGTTTTTTACTTTATCTGCTAGAAAGTCTTCAAGTATTTTACTAGCTGATTCTTCACCAATTCTCCATTGCTTTATTATATTTTGCCAAGAGTGTTTTGGTTCTAATAGTTTTAAAGAATCTATACAGTTAAAACTATCTAGTTTTACTAGATTATTAAAGCTTGGTTGAGCAATATTTGATCTATATTTCCTAATTTTAATGAGCTCCTTATAGAAAGGTGTATAAACCTTATAATGTGTGCCATCATCTTTTTTACATTGCCAAGGCTCTATAAGCAGACTTCCGTTAAAGCTTTTTACATTGATATTTTGTTCTTGAAGAAATTGTTTGATCTGAGTATCTCGATCTATGCTATATTTGTCATAGCATCTATTCCAATAAAAGTCTGTAATATTATTTTCTTTGACAAGTTTTTTTATGATTTCTAGAGGTTCGCCAATATAGAAGTTTAACTTGTTATTTAGAGATTTATTAAGACTTTTTAGAGAGTGATGTAACCATAATTTGCTTGCAGCGCCTATTGGAGATTTTTCATCATGGATAAATATTGTGATAGTCTTATCTGCTTGGCTAGCCTGAGATAGTGCTGGATTATCAGCTAGGCGCAAGTCTTTTCTAAACCAATGTATTGCTATATTTTCACTCATATCTCTTCTTTAATAATATTGTATAACATTTCAACATGCTCTTGAGAATCATTTAGGCAAGGTATTAAGCTAAACTCTTTGCCACCTTTTTCTAAGAAAGCTTGTCTTTCAGTGATTGCTAATTCTTCTAAAGTTTCTAAACAATCAACACTAAAACCAGGAGCTATGACAACTATTTTTTTAGTTTGTTTAGCAAATTCCTCTAGCTTGGTAGTTGTATATGGCTCTAGCCATTTTTTAGGACCAAAGCGAGATTGGAATGATAATTCAAAATCTATATTTGGATAATTATCTTGTAGAGATTCTTTTACTAAGCGATAAGTTTTATGACAATGACAATAATAAGGATCACCTTTATCAAAATATTCTTGTGGTAATCCATGAAATGAGAATAAGATTGTATCAGAAGTATAATCTAAACTATGTAAATGATCTTTTACTTGCTGGCTAATAGTTTCAATATGAAGTTTATTATCGTAATAAGGGTTTATACCTTTGATAGTAGGTTGCCATCTTAATTTTGATAAAACTCTATAAACCTCATCGTAAACTGTAGCTGTAGTAGTTGCTGAATACTGTGGGTATAACGGGAAAATTACTATTTCAGTAGCACCTTGTTCTTGTAAGCTCTTAATCTTACTTTCTATACTAGGATTACCATAGCGCATAGCACAATCTACTATATAGTTATCAAGCTTTTGATCTAATTTTTTTGCTAGATTTTCAGTGTATAGAAGTAATGGAGATTTGTTGTGTTCTTTATTCCAAACAGCCTCATAAGTGTGAACGTTTTTCTTCGAGCGAATAGGTAAAATAATTAAGTTTAATATTAATTTCCATAAGATAGGATTAGCTTCAATTACGCGTTTATCTGATAAAAATTCTTTTAGGTATTTTTTTATAGATTTTGCATCAAATCCATTTGGAGTGCCAAGGTTAACTAGTAAAATTGCTTTTTTATTATATTTTTTGCTATATTCTTGCATTTATTATTTAAGTATAGGATTTATCTAGGTGTTATTGTAGCAAAAAAAAATTATTCAAAAGTTAATTTTTCTTCATATAAGAGTCAAAAAAGTTATAATGGAAGATAGACTAATAAAAGTCTTGATAAGGAGATGTAGAAAGTATGAAAAAAATTATTTTAATGACTATTGGAGTTCTTTGCTTTGTTGCTAGCTATGGATATATGCGACCATATAGTCCATATATGTATGATGGTCCAGAAGTTCAAGAAGAACAAGCTGAAGGTTCAGCGTATGTACCACCTGATAGAGAGTTTATTAACTCAAAATATGGAGAGTATATTGATAACAGACAATCTGAGTTTAGACCTGGTCAGGATGCTACGAGACTTTTCTGGTCATATAGTCAGCCATAACAATTTAAGCAATATTTTCTAATATTAAACTGAATTTATCTTTAATATAATCAAAATATTGAATATTAATAATTCTTAACTATTATATATCTAACTATACATAAAATGTAATGCTGAATACTCAATTAAATTTCAGCATCCTTACTAGAAGTCTTGATTTTGATGAGATCCTGAAACGAGCTCAGGATAATAGAATGTATTACTTTTATTATACAAGCGTTTTATCAAAGAAAACTAAAAATATGAATACAAGAAGAGCCCGAAGATTAATTAGTAGAAGAAAAAGATTAGAGAGTTCAAAATTTTTGGGCTCTGTAGCACACAGACTTACAAAAAAAAGTCTTTGGATCGCCAGTTATGATACTGTTGCAAGAGGAGTTTTTATTGGACTTTTTTGGATGATGATTCCTCTACCTTTGCAGACGACTCCTGTAATTATTTCAGCGATAATTTTGAGAGCAAATATTCCAACAGCTATTTCAACTGTATGGATTAGTAACCCTCTAACCTGGATTCCAATGTATTTAGGTAATTATATATTTGGATGTTTTTTGCTTGGAGAGCACGTTGATATTTCAGATTGGGAAAAATTCGGTTCTTATATGTTAAACCATTTATATGAGTTTTGGCAACCATTGTTCTTAGGTAGCTTTGTAGCTGGTCTACTTGTAGCGACTGCTGGATTTTTAGCGGTTCATATATTAGGGTTTATAAATCATATTTTGCTAAGAAAAATTAGATTTAACCAGCATTATCCAAATGTTAAATGATTAATTTAACCTAGCTGTTAATTATATTATTTAGTATCATTTTACGATATATAAGATTTTGAGTTATTTTTATAAAATGCAACAGTGGCACCAATTACAATTTAGTGTGAAATCTAAGTTTTTTGATATTATTGAAGATTATCTTTTTAATAATGATGCAGGTTCTATAACTAGAGTTGATAAGCCTAATGATATTGTTAATGTGGTAGTGTTATATGAAGATCACTATGATATAGATCATATAATAAATACTCTTAAAAAAGAGTTTGAGAGTATTTTAGAAAGTGAAATAAGCTACGAGATTATAAAGGATCAGCAATGGGAAGCAGCTTGGCTATATGACTATGAGCCGATTAAGGTAGGCAAGAATATAGTAGTCTATCCAAATTGGCGTGAATTGCCGAATGATAAAAATCATACATATATTATAGTAGATCCTAGTATAGCTTTTGGTTGTGGTAATCATGAGACTACTAAGATGTGTTTAGAATGGTTAGAAGATCATGTAACAAATGATTCTAATGTTTTAGATTATGGTTGTGGTACAGGAGTGCTTGCTATAGGTGCTGTGAAGTTAGGTGCAGGTTTTGCTCAAGGTATAGATATAGATCCAAATTCGATAGAATCATCTATCAAAAATGCTGCAGGAAATAATGTAGCTGATAAAACTAAGTTTAGTGATAATACACCAACACAACAGTTTGACTTAGTTGTTGCAAATATTTTCTCTAATGTGCTTATAAGCTTAGTTGAGAGTATTACAGGTAGTTTAAAGCAGGGCGGTAGTCTAGCTCTATCTGGAATAATAGAAAATCAAGTTGATGAAGTTCAAGAAGAGTTTAAAAAACATGGCATAAGCTTTAATCAGCCGAAACAGATGGGGCAATGGTTTTTATTAGATGGTGTAAAAGATGGGCTTTAAAATAGCTGATATTGAAATAGAAAATAATGTCGTACTTGCACCAATGGCAGGTTTCTGTGATAGTGCTTTTCGTACAATATGCAAAGAGCATGGTGCAGGGCTAATATATACTGAGATGGTTAGTAACAAAGCTGTAGTAGAGCGTAATTGGGAAACTATGGAAATGCTCTATATGGAAAATAGTGAAAAGCCACTTGGGATACAGATATTTGGTACTGATCTTGAGAGTTTTGTTGGAGCAACTAAATATATCGCTGAGAATACAGAATGTGATTTTCTCGATATAAATATGGGTTGTCCTATGCCAAAGATTGCTAAGAAACTTCAAGCAGGAGCGGCACTTCTTAAAGATGTCGATAGAATTCATGAAATTCTGACAGCAGTAGTAAAGGCTGTATATAAACCAGTTACAGTAAAGATGCGTATAGGCTGGGATGATCAAAATATTAATGCTATTGAAGTAGCTAAAGCTTGTGAAGATGCTGGAGTAAGTGCTATAGCATTACATGGGCGTACGCGTGAGCAAATGTATACAGGTAAAGCAAACTGGGATATTATCCGGGATGTTAAAAAAGCTGTAGATACTGTAGTGATTGGTAATGGTGATGTATTTTGTCCTCACAGTGCTAAAGCTATGATGGATCATACTGGTGTAGATGCTGTAATGGTAGGGCGCGCATCACGTGGTAATCCTTGGATTTTTAGACAAATTGCTGAATATTTAAACACTGGTGAATTAATACCAGATCCTACATCAATTGAGAGAGTAGATGTGTTAGGTGAACATCTAAGACGTTTGGTAAAGCTAAAAACTGCAAAAGTGGCTGTTAAAGAAATTCGTACTCATGCTAGTTTTTATCTTCAAAATTTGCCTAATTCAAAAGAGTTTCGTCAGAAACTAAATCAGCTAGATAATGAAGCTAAGATATTTAGCCTTTTAGAAGAGTATAAAAGTTTTTTAAATCAGATTACTTAGTCAGTCATTTTTTATAGAATACTTTTATATTGTTTAGTGTATGTTTAAAAAATAAATATCGTTAATTTATTTATAATAAATATAACTATATTGACAATAAAGAATTTTTAATATTTAATATATGTTGTATTTAAGTGATGAAAAAAAGGAGGTCATATGTTTATTGGATTAATAACAATAATGGTAATGTCTTCTAGCTATATATACTTGCGTACCAATAATATATTGCTGTCAACATTAGCAGGATTTATTATTGGGATGGTAGCTTTTATCATATGGTTTTGTTTAAAAGCTATACTAACTTCAAATTTATTCAAAGAATTTTGTCAGGAGATGAATAGATTAGCTAGAGGGATGTATCTGAATGAATATGATTAAACAGCTTCTAAAGGAATACTGATAAAAAACTTACTACCTTGTCCTAAATAACTTTCAAAGCTAATACTGCCTCCAAGTATACTAACATTATTTTTTACTATATATAGACCAATACCTAAACCATGACGATTATTATTATGTGAGGTTATACCAGCTCGATTAAATAACTCAAAGATATTATCTTGATGAGCTTTATGTATACCTATGCCTGTATCAGATACCTTAAAATTGAAAATAACTTGTTTAGAATTTCCTTCAATTATTTCTGTTTGAATATCAATATTACCTTCATCAGTATATTTAATAGCATTTGATAGTAAATTACGTATTATTTGGGATAATTTATAGTGATCAGTATAAACATCAATAGATAAATTTTCAGAAATAGAGAGATGAATATTAATTTTTTTGTTACTTTGAATTGAAGCTTCTGCTATTTTAATTTCTTCATCAACTAAACTGAATAAATTAAACGTGGTACTATAAATATTATTATCAAATTGTTCATGAGTAATTATATTTTGCATTTGCTTGAATAGTGTATCTAATACCATAGCACTATTTTCAGTATCTGTTGCTACTTTTATGAATTTCTCATTTTTTTCTTTTTGACCTATCAATTTTAATAATTGGATTCTACCTATAAGTGCATTTATTGGAACTTTAACATCATGGCTAAAGTTTTCTATAAACTGTGTTTTAATAGCATCTTTTTTCTCTAGTTCTTTATTTTTATATTTTATTTCTTTCTCTAATTCTTTACGATCAGTTATATTAACTGATATTCCTACTAATCCAATCTTATTTTTTTGATCATCAAATAATGTACGTTTCTTTGCCAAATATACACCTATTTGATCATCATGAATAGGGTAGTTCTCTTCATAAGTTGTTGTAGTATTATTTTTTATGACTTCTAAATCGTTATCTAAAATAGATTGAGCCAATGATTGATCTTTTAGTAGCTCTAATTCAGTTTTACCAATAGCATCTTGAGCACAGCTTAACTTTAATGCTGCTGCATTACTATTATTCATACCTAGATACTTACCTTGGCTATTTTTCCAGTAAATATTAGCATCAATAGTATCTAATATTTTTTTAAGCATTAAGTTTTCTTTTTTTAAGTCATTAATTTCTTGTTCTTGATCAATCATAATGGATTTCCTCATTTATTAAGATTTTAAATAAATCAAGCTGTTAAAATAACCACTAATGGCTCTATAATAAAATCCAATATATCCAAAGTATACATCGAAGCTAATATAATACCTGATGAAATGCTTAATAGTAACTTTTTATGATAAGTAATGGTTTTCTTAAGTTTATAAATAAAATAAATAGATTTGTCTTGCTTTATGGTTAACCAATCAAATCTTTTAGTTAAAAAAGAGTATTGATATTTATACCACTCTTTTAGTATCTGTGGTATTAAATTGATATGATCAGTATTAATTCTGCACAAATCAAAATATTTGACATATTTTTTAAGGTTATTATCTTTAATAAAATAACCTGGTTGTTTTAACGCCTTAAATAGAAATACTTTAGCATGTTTTAATTTTCCAGAAGGGTTAGTTTGTCCTAAAGTAATATCAATATCCTTACTTTTTATCACTCTTTGAGCATATTGATCATCTAAGCCTTTGACTAATTCTTGGATATACTCTTCAACTTTTCTTCCTCCTTTGTCAGGATTGAAATGAGCATGATATTTAGCTGGTTTCCCTGCAGGTATATGAGGATCAAATAAAATTAGTTGAACATTTCTTAGACCATACTGCTCTAACCAATATGCCATCTCAAAAGCAATTAGCCCTCCTAATGACCAACCTGATAAAATTATGTTTTGATTTTGCGACTTTGATCTTAAATGTAATTCTTCTATATATAACTTAGCTAAATGAGATAAAGAACTAATTTTAAGCTTTTTATATAAATTATAATTATCCACTCCGATACAGTTATAATTTTCTGCCAATTTATCTGCTAATTTTTGATATACCTCACATCCAGCAAATGCAGGGTGAATAAAATAAATAGTTTCTCGATTATCTTGAACAACAGGTGTCAGTAATTTAATTAGGTTAAAGTTAACAGTAAGCTTACTAATTAAATGATTAATAGTTCTTAGTCTAAAAATATCAGCAACATTAACAGTTTTATTTAAAACCTTTGACATTTCCTCTGCTGCTTTTATAGCTAAAAGCGAATTTCCACCTAAATTAAAAAAATCATCGTCAAGACTAATATTATTAACTTGTAATAACTTTTGCCATATTTTGCATAGAGCTTTTTGGGATGAGCTTTTTGGTGAAATATATTGTTCATGAATGATCTTAGGTTCAGGTAATCTTTTCCTATCTAATTTACCATTAATAGTTAATGGTAATTGTGGTAATTCAACAAAAAATGTAGGAACCATATATGGTGCTAGAGATGATGTTAATGTCTCTTTAATTTGTTTTGTAGTGAGCTGATAAGTTGGCTCTACTACATAATATCCTACAAGATAACATTGATCATTTAGATTTTTTTTAGCAATTACACACGCTTGTTTAATACCTTTTATACTAACCAAACTATTTTCAACTTCTCCTAATTCAATTCTAAAACCTCTTATTTTAACTTGGAAATCACTTCTACCTATATATTCAATCTCGCCATTATCTAACCATTTACATAAGTCTCCTGTTTTATATAATCTTGTATAACCTAACTTTTTATCTTTTTCAGTAGTAAATGGATTACTTATAAATTTCGTTTGAGTTAACTCAGCTAAATTAAGATATCCTCTAGCTAATCCATTACCACCAATATAAAGTTCTCCTGTTATTCCTGGTAGAACAGGTTTTAAATCTTTATCTAAAATATATAGCTTTTCATTATATAAAGGTTTACCTATAAATGCGTATTCAGACGAGTTTCTAAATAAATGAATACTACTCCAAATAGTAGTTTCAGCAGGACCATACATATTGTAAACATGTTTAAAACAAGTCAATAGTTTATCAATAGTTTTTGCTGTTGCTTTTTCTCCACCGACGAGAGCAACTTTATCTTTTAGTTGGCAGTCAAATTTTTCACATAGTGCTAGTAAAGTATGAGGGGATTGTTGTATTAGATTCACTTGTTTTAATTCTTTATCACTAACTTTTTCTAGAGAGGATAATACTATAGAATCGCCACAGGTTAATGGTAAGGCATACTCTAATCCAAAAATATCAAATACATAATTAGTTAGGCTTAATAAATGGAAGTGAGTTAAATTTGATGAAATTATTTTAAGTTTAAATAAGCTTATAAAAGATACTAAAGCACAATGTTCAACCATGATACCTTTAGGCTTCCCAGTAGTACCTGAAGTATAGATTACATAAGCTAAATTTTTAGCACTAACTTTAGTGTTTAAGTTAGTTATTGGATGGTTGTCTAAAACTTTATCGGCGTAAAGAATATTTAAATTAGCATCTAATTCATCATATTTATACTGTAAATGAAATTGTGAGATTAATATTTGCGCTTTAGTATCTTGAATAATGGATACTATTCGTTGTTTAGGAAACTCAGGTGATATTGGAACATATGCAGCACCTGATTTTAGCACTGCTAATATAGCTACTATCATCTCTATTGATCTATCTAATAATAAACATATTAAAGTATCTCCCATTAGTTCAGTGTAATTAATAGCTTGATAAGTAGCTTTAATATAATGAGCTAATTGATTGGCTTTTTTATTAAGCTCATTATAAGTTAAGGTTTTATCTTGAAATACTAAAGCTATATTGTCTGGTGTTTTTATAACCTGCTCTTCAAACAATTGATGTATAGTTTTTTCTTTAGAATAATCACAATCTGTTTTATTCCAGTCATAAACTATTTGTTGATATTGTTTACTATTCAATATTTCAATAGTTGATATTGGTTTATCAATTATTGTTTCTAATATATCTAATAAATTTGAATATCCTGATAGTAACGATTGAATTAAGCTTTGTTGGTAATAACTTGAATTAAATTCAATACGTGATAATATTTGATCCTTTTTAAAATCAAGCTCAAAATAAATTCCTTTTTTTACATAGCCTGAATGAGAGTAAATTTGTGTCTGCTGATATGGATAATCATCAGTTTCTTCTGTTTCAAGATTAAATTGAATATCAGAGAGTTGTTTAACTTTATCTCGATTCAATTTGATTAATGTTTCATAAGCAACAGCATTTTTAATATTATCGATTAATGTCTGTTTAGTATTTTGAATATGTTGTTTTAGTGTTATATCCTCAGTGATACTGACATCTAATAATATATTGTTAATCAAACATCCTGGAACCTGTTTGCAATCTAGTACATATATTCTTTCATCAATATTAGTCATAACCATGAATTGGTTTTGAGCTGATAGTTTATAGATTAGGAAAGTAAATAAACCGTAAAGCAGATTAAATTCACTAAAATTAAGCGACTTTGCTATTTTGGAGATTTTAAATTTTATTTTTTTATCAAATATCTTTGTTAATTGTTTTCCTTGTACACTCTCTTTACTGTCTTTACAGACAGCTAGATTTAATGGTTCATTTCTATTTATTTTAGCTTGCCAAAAATTAATCTTATCATAATTATTATAATTGTAATGTTGGGTAATAGTATTTATTGCCGCATAGAAATTTGATATAGGTGAAGAAGATAAATCAGTTTTTTTGTTAAATAAGAAGTTATACAAATCTGGTAGCAAAATATTAATAAAAGAAGTTGCATCAAGCATAATATGATGGAAAGTTATAAATACATATTGTCTTTTATCATTTAATTCAATGAGATAAAATCTAATAAGTTTATCGTTTTGTATATCGAAAGGTGTTTGATCAATTTGAGCTAGAAAACTTTGTAGATTACTTTCTTCTGATTCAAGTTGTATGAATTTACAAACGATTAGAGTTTCATAATTGAGCCTTCGAGTAAAAGAACCATTTATATTATTTAGGATATAACTACTATGTAGTATTTCATATTTATCTAATAACTTATTAATAGCTTCTCTAAAAGTACTAAAATTAAGTTTATTTTTATATTTAATGACAAAGCTTTCGTTATATATTAAATTATTCCCTGATGATAATTGATGTTTTAATATTATTCTTTCAAAATGGTGTAAAGTGTCTAGATTATTTTTAATATGATTAGTATTAGTTTTTAGTAAATTTGCGATGTTCTGAGCTTGAAGTAAATCTATAAAACTATAATTATAACCTAATTTATTTATTTTAATTATAGCTTCCATCGCTAAAATCGAATTACCACCTAATTCAAAAAAATTATCAGTTATACCAACTTTTTCAACTTTCAGTAAATTTTGCCATAAATGACATAATCGTTGTTGTATTTGAGTGACAGGAGCAACATATTCCTGAGAAGAAAATTGTGGTTCTGGTAATGCTTTACGATCTAACTTACCATTGATAGTTAATGGAAATCTATCTAACTTAACAAAGGTATTAGGTAGCATATAACTAGGTAATTTAGCTTTAATACGATTTCTTATGAATTGATTATCTACTGAACTATTATCGCTTATATAATAAGCTATTAATATGGTTTGCTTTTGATTATTGATGATTTTTTGTTTAGCAATAACACATACTTGCTGAATATTATTTATTTCAGAAATTACACTCTCAATTTCTCCAAGCTCAATCCTAAATCCTCGTATCTTCACTTGAAAATCATTTCTACCTATATACTCAATTTCACCATTATCTAACCATTTACATAAATCTCCTGTTTTATATAATCTTGTATAACCTAATTGTTTATCTTTTTCAGTAGCAAATGGATTACTTATAAATGTTTTATCAGTTAATTTTGGTAAATTAAGATAACCTCTAGCTAAACCTGCCCCACCTATATACAACTCTCCTTCAACTCCTATTGATACAGGTTTTAAATTTTCATCGAGTATATAGAGTCTAGTATTCTGTATAGGCTTACCTATAGTAACTTTTTTATTTGGTTGACAAATTGAAAAACTTACATCAATAGAAGCTTCTGTAGGACCGTATAAGTTATATAGTTTTGTATTTAGATCTTTTGTAAGTTTATGAAACTTATTAACTGTATTTAGCTTTAATGCTTCACCACTGCAGAAAACAACCTTTAATTCTTGAAGTTGTTTTTTATTAAAAGATATATACTCAAGAAATACATCTAGCATTGAAGGAACAAAATGTATAACGGTTACTTTTTTATTTATAATTTCCTGATATAAATAATCACAATCTCTATGTCCTTCTGGTTTAGCTATAATAATAGCAGCTCCATACCAGTTAGCCCATAATAGCTCCCATACAGATACATCAAAATTATAAGGTGTTTTTTGTAAAACTCTATCTTTTTGTGTTAAAGGATAAATAGATTGCATCCATTCAATACGATTGACTATTCCTTGATGTTCAATCATTACCCCCTTAGGCTTTCCAGTAGTACCTGATGTATAAATAACATAAGCAAGTTCTCTTGAGTTTGTTGATATTGCTAGGTTGTGTATTGGATAATCTAAATAATCTTTATCAGCAAAAATGATGTCTAAATTAGAACTAGAACCTAATTGATTTAACTTATCTTTGAAATGAGATTGAGAAATTAATATTTGAGTTTTAGTATCTTTGAGAATGTAATCTACTCTTTGTTGCGGAAATTCTGGTGATATGGGCACATAAGCAGCTCCTGATTTGAGTACTGCCAATATAGTAACTATCATCTCTATTGATCTATCTAATAATAAAGCAATTAAAGTATCACTTTTAAGTTCGGTATTGTTAATATCTTTATAAGTTGTTCTAATATAATGAGCTAATTGATTAGCTTTTTTATTAAGCTCACTATAAGTTAAGGTTTGATCTTGAAATATTAGAGCTATATTATCTGGTGTTTTTATAACCTGCTCTTCAAACAATTGATGAATAGTTTTTTCTTTAGAATAATCACAATCTGTTTTATTCGAGTCATAAACTATTGGTTGATATAATTTTGATATTAATGACTGACTTGCTTTCATTTAATTAATCCTTTCTTTTATTACGATAAATCAAAGCACAAATAATCACTAATCCACAGCTTATCATGCTCATTAAAAAACCAATGGTTAAAATCCAGTCATTCTGGAGTAACCCATAGAGTACCGAAATGAATTGCATTGAAATGAATCCTGTAAAAGTAATCAATGAAATAGATTGAGCATTTTTAGCTTTGACAATTTTAATTGCTTGTGGAATAAAAAGTACCGCATTAAAAAATAATGCAAGTCCAAAAAGTAGAGTGATAATATAGGAGTATATACTTAACATTATAAATCCAATATAGATTTATTTTTTTATATACTATAAATTTATTGCTTAGATAACAATATTGATACAGCACTTTGTTTTCAACTAAGAATTCACTATTTTTACTTTTTCAGATTTTAGTTCGTATTAGTCAGTTATTAGAAACAACTCTAAATTAATACTAAGCAACAAAAAACTAATAATCCTGATTGAGTAGGATGTTAATACAAAAACTTTCATAGAGAGTGATAATAGATGCACAATAAAAATTATAAAAAACTCTTTTAAAATGTTTTCTCAGTAATTATTTCCAGAATTTAATCAATATAAAATACCAAAAAGTATAAAAGGAAATAGTATTAGCTATCCTTCTTATTATTAGTAGCTAAGTTAACAGAGAATGTAAATACTAAAAAGTTTGGTTTAAACTCAGGGTCTAATCCAGAAGTTGGTGATGTGAAATGCGCATGACTAGTTACATTAAAGACATTCCACGTATTAAGAGGTTGGTTAAACTTGTAAGTACCAGGAAACATATAATCCATATTTCTAACACTAAAGACATTCCAATCTTTTAGTGGCTGATTAAATAGCCGAGCTCTATAAAACATATGATCCATATTAGTAACACTTGAAGTATTCCAAACACCTATAGGCTGATTAAAAGTTTCAGCATGAGCAAACATATAGCTCATATCTGTCACATTTGATGTATCAAAATCAGTAATATTAGCATCTACTTCTTTAGCATTTTCAAATAGGTTGCTCATATCTGTGACATGAGTAGTACATATATGATTAATTTTTTTGCCTTTATAAATAAAAGGTATATTCCTTCTTAGAAGATTAGTAACATTTCCATCTCTTATAGAAATATCATCAACAACCAGTGTATAGCTATTTCCAAGACCATTTTTGATTAGAACACCAACCTCTTTTTTTGGACATTGAAAAGTAGTTGGTTTTTCAACTGCTTCTTGAAAAGGGTTGTATTCATTGTATACATTAGTTACTGTTTCACAGCCTGTTAAAGATATAAATAATGACGACAATGCTAAAGTAGCTATTCGCTTAGAAACTGACATTTTATTTATGATATTTTTTTGTTGAAGAGATTATATGATATATTGCCGATTAATTAAAGATCTAAGCTAGTGTAAAAATAATATTAAGGTAATTGTAATTTTAATATACATATCTCAATTGCATTAGAAATACTATAAAATCAAGGATTTATAATGAAATCTGGAAAGTAAACTTAAAAGAGGCTCTATATAAGGAAATTAAAATAACTCCATCTGTCTATCATCAACTTCTCCAAGACGTATACCAATACCCATTAAACGGATTGGATGATTTTGTTTCTTATGTAGCTCAATTATTAGGTTTTTAAGAGCTTCTTTATCTAGAGTTTTAGCTACTCTAGTTAGACTTGTTTTATTAAATTTTGTATCTGTAAATTTGACAAAAATACCTACGATACTTTTATAATGCTCATCTGACATTCTACTAGTTAGTTTTTCATATAAGCTAGGTAATTTTTCTAGGCAGGTTTCTAAAGTCTTTAAATCATCTAAATATGTATTTTCAACACTTACAGATTTACGAATACGGATAGGATTAACTTCACGATTATCTATACCTCTAGCATAGTTATATAAACTAGCACCAAATTTACCGAACTTATCTATAAGGGTATTTAGACTAATCTGCTGTAACTGTGAGCATGTCTCAACTCCCATGCTTTTTAGTTTCTCTTGAGATACTTTACCAACACCAAAAAGTTTTTTGACTGGAAGATCTTTTACAAAATTATTAACTTGATCAGGAGTTATTACATATAATCCATTAGGTTTATTTATATCACTAGCTATTTTTGCCAAAAGCTTATTCGGAGCTACTCCAGCTGAGCCTGTCAGACCAGTCTTATTAAATATTTGTTGTTTGATAGCTTGAGCAATTAAAGTAGCACTATTTTTATACTCAGTAACATCTGTTACATCAAGGTATGCTTCATCAAGAGATAGAGGCTCAACCTTATCTGTAAAAGAGTGAAATATCTCTCTAATAATTGCAGAAGCAGCTTTATATTTTGCAAAATCAGTATTTAGAAGTACTAAATTAGGACACTTTTGTAGAGCAATAGATGTAGGCATTGCAGAATGGAGACCATATTCACGTGCAATATAGTTACAAGTAGATATTACACCTCGTTTAGGATTTGTGCCTCCAACTGCAAAGGGCTTATCTTTTAAGCTTGGATTTACTTTCTCTTCGACTTGAGCAAAGAAGTAGTCCATATCAAAATGTATGATTTTTCTTAATTTATCCATGAGATTTTATTTATAAATATCTGCGAACTCATCTATAGTTGCATCTTCTTGCCATGAGTATTCTATTTCGATACTTTTTTGCTTGGCAATATCATAACCTAATAAATCTGCAACAAACCCTAAACTCATATCTATACCAGCACTAACTCCTGAGCTTGAGTAAATATTACCATCTTTTACCCATCTAGCTTTATCTATCCAAATGACACCAGGAGCTATATTTTTTGTCCAGTTTAGAGCTTTTTTATTTGATGTAGCTTTTTTATTATCAAGTAGGTTTGTCTGTGAAAATAAAGAAGATCCTGTACAAACTGTAAGTATATATTTTGCATTAGTCGCTAATCTAGCTAATTCAGCTATTAGTTCTTTATCATATATTAATTTGCGAGTACCCATACCACCAGGGACAAATAATATATAATCTTTTGAGTTTACTTGATCTAGTTTTTTAGTAGTTATTGAGACATTTTGACTGCTAGTTATATTTCCACCTTCAAGAGAATAGTATTCTAGTTTGAAGTATTCTTTAAAACTTCCTAACACCTCTACAGGTCCGAATACATCTAAAGTCTCAAAATCATTAAATAATACAATTACTATATTTGTCATTTATGAAATTATTTAAATACTAATTTTTAAATTATATCATGACCATTTAAGAGGGTGTTTTTTTATAGATACTAAATTATATCTAGTTTAATTATTAATTTATTATTAAGAGTATGAAAGTGTGTGGTATGATTCTAAAGTCAGATTAGATGAAATAAAATAATATACTAGGAAAATATCAAATATGATCTTAATAATAATTAAACTAGCAATATCTATAATTATGGTGTTGGGTCTTATATATATTTCTGAAAAAAATCCCAGACTAGGAGGTTTATGTTCAGGACTACCATTAAGTGTAGGAATATTTACTTACTTCTATGCAAAAGAAAATGGTCTACATTTTTTGATGATATCAATGCCATATGCAATGGCTGGATTTGCTAATGCGTTGATATATACGATAGGCTTTTATTTAGGAAGCAAGCTGTTTACTGAGCAACGTTATTTAAACACTATAAGTGCGGTTGTTTTAGGTGCTATAGTTTACTTCATTAGTGGATATTTTATTACATTATTACATTTAAATTTATTATCAGGGTTTATTATATTTATAATCTCAATGATTGTTTGTATTTTTTTCTTTAAAGGCGTAGCTGAAACTAAAACTATTAAAGAAAAAATTAAGTTAAAGCCAACTAGTAAAATTAAAATTACTTTATTTAGAATTATTCTTGTATCTTCACTAGTATTATTGATTACAGGTGTTTCTAAATCTGTCGGTTATGCATGGGCAGGAATATTCTCTTCTTTTCCCGTAATGTTAATGTCTGTCGCTACCGTTTTGATATTTACTTATAAGGATGAACTTTTCCCTCGAGTTCTTAAGCATTTTTCATATGGAATATCTATTTTAGTGATTTATGATTTATTAATTTTTTGGTTATATCCAATAATAGGTATTAATTTAGGTACAGTAGTTGCTTATATTATCTGTTTTATTTATTTAGTATTTCTAAATAAGCTAAATCGATAGCTTATCTTTGATAAACTCCTTTTATATAAATACTTAGTGTATATAATTTATGTAATTAAGTATTTATATTAAAACTAATGATTTTCTTTAAAAATATATCTTATCAAGTTGAGATAAAAGAGTTATTTGATAATGTTAACTTTTTAATTTTTCCAAACCAGAAAATAGGTTTAGTTGGTAAAAATGGTACTGGTAAAACTACGCTTTTTAACTTAATACAAGGAAATATAACTCCTGATAAAGGTGATATTGAGATTGCTAAAAATACTCGTATAGTCACAGTTAAACAAGAAGTTGATGATTTTGAAACTAAAGTAATTGATTATGTAGTCAATGGTATCGAATCTTTGAAACAGCTAAAAATAAAAATGCAACAATCACTAGCAACAGAGAATTTTGTTGATTATTCAAAATATCATGAAGAGTATGAATCTCTAGGTGGCTATGCTATAGAATCTCAAGCTGGTAAATTATTATCTGGTCTAGGTTTTAGTATTAGTCAGTTGCAACAAAAAGTAAAAGAGCTCTCAGGTGGTTGGCAGATTCGTTTAAATTTAGCTCAAGCTCTATTACAAGAATCAGATATTTTATTACTTGATGAACCAACAAACCACTTAGATCTAGATGCAGTTTTATGGCTTGAAGAATATTTGCAAGAATATAAAGGCTCTTTACTGCTTATTTCACATGATAGGATTTTCTTAGATAATGTTGTTAAGCAAATATTTCACATCGATAATAAAACTATAGCTACATATACAGGCAATTATTCATCATATGAGAAGCAAGCTTATGAACAACAAGTCCTGCAACAAAAACAGTTTGAAAAACAACAAAAACATATAGCTCATTTACAGAGCTTTGTTGATAGGTTTAAAGCCAAAGCATCTAAAGCAAAACAAGCTCAGAGCCGTGTTAAAATGCTTGAGAAAATACAGCGAGTTGAGGCAGTTAAGACAGAGTCTGATTTTAGTTTTGAGTTTAAGCAAGTTAAAGACCATTTAGGAGGGACTTTAGTCAGTTTACAAAGTGCTGATCTTGGTTATGGTGATAAAAAGATCTTAAATAATGTAAAGCTAAATATCTATAATGAGATGCGTATAGGTCTCTTAGGCCTAAATGGTGCTGGTAAATCAACTTTAATTAAATCTTTAATTGGTGAGATTGATATCTTATCAGGTAAGATTGAAAAACATCCAAACCTTAGAGTAGGGTATTTCTCGCAACATTCTTTAGATATGCTTGATCCTCAAGCTTCACCATTACTACATATGCAGCGTTTTGATCCTAAAGCAACACAAGAAAAGCTTAGAACTTTTTTAGGTAGTTTTAACTTTGTTGGTGATAAAGCCTTAGCAAAAGCAGGGACTTTCTCTGGTGGTGAAAAAGCCCGTTTAGCTTTAGCAATGATTGTCTATCAAGAGCCAAACTTTCTATTATTAGATGAACCAACAAACCATTTAGATATTGGTGTACGTGAAGCCTTAACTATAGCGCTACAAAGTTTCCAAGGAGCTATTATTTTAGTTTCTCATGATAGATTTTTACTTGAGTCAACAGTTGATGAATATATGCTAGTTGGTGAAGGGCACGTTAAATCTTTTGATGGAGATATGAAAGATTATTATAAATATATTCTTGAGATTAAAAAAATAGAAAATGACTCATCAAACTCATCTGTGCAGTCTAACAATGATCATAAAAAACAAACTAGAAAATTATCAGCAGATAAGCGTAAGCAATTAAAACCATTACAAGATAAAATCAAAGAACTTGAAAAAGTATTCGATAAATTGCAAAAACAAGATTTACAAATGCAAGAAGCTCTTCAAGATCAAAGCTTATATGATGATAAGATAAAGTTACAACAAACTTTAGTTGAGCACTCCCAATTAAAAGAAAAAATTGAAGAAGCTGAGTTAGAATGGTTTGAAGCTTTAGAAGAACTAGAAGATCTAAAAAATAATAACTAAAAATCTATTTACAATCATAAGGTTTGTATTATTGTCGCTAGCATTAAAGTTTAATAGTGCTTTTCAAAATGAATATTCAACAAGCTAAAACAGAAAAACTAAACAAAAAATACTCAATGTAGTTTATCTAATAGTTAAAGAAGAGGGATTCATGCTGTATCTTCTACTAAAATTATTAAAACAGCTGGAATTAGTAAAGGTAGATTTTTTCATCATTTTTATCAAGTCGAAGATTTATATTTGTATATCTTAGATAGTTTTGTTGAGAAATTAGAGATTAATCTATCCCCACAAAAGTTTGAAAGTTTCAAAGGTTTTGTTTGTAAGATGTATTGAGTATAATTTTAATGTGTTAAAACAGTCATCAGAAGAAGTTGTTATTATTTTCTATTTTTTTGGCTATAGCCAACATATAGCTAAAACCATATAAAAGTAGTGTCATTGTGTCAGGCTTGACCACACAATCTAGCAAATAGCGTGCATGCAAGCTATTTGATCAAGTACTACTTTTAAACATAGTATAACTATAATATCAAATATAAGACTGAATTCAGAAATATGCTTAAACACTTATTTAATAAATGGATAAGTGAGTTTTCGATTCATTTTGAATCTAGACTATCTGAATATCAAAAAGATCGTTTGCTAAGGTTATTAGATATGTATATTTGTGGTTTAGGCTTTCATTATTTGCTAGATATGATTACCAATTTTTTTGATCAAGATAGTTATTAATAGAAATTTATTAAATAAAAAGGTTATTGATAAGCTTCATCCCAATTACCAGTTAAACCAGCAACTTCGTATTCTGTAACACGGTTCTCAAAGAAGTTTGTATGATCAGCGCCATTTAATATCCATTCTAACCAAGTTAGAGGATTTTTATCAACATTATATATTTCATTTAACCCTAATTGATTTAAACGTCTATCAGTAATATGGCGAATATATTCTTTTACTTCATTTGCATTTAAACCTTCAATAGTGCCTATCTCATATGCTAGATCGATAAATCTATCTTCAAGCTCTACAGCTTGAGTAGCCATTAGATAAATTTCTTTTTTGAATTCATTATCAACTATATATGGGTTTTCTTGGCAATATATTCTAAATAATGCAGCATTACCTTCTACATGCATTGATTCATCACGAATTGACCATTCTACTACTTTACCCATACCTTTCATTTTACCAAAGCGTTGGAAGTTAAGTAGCATAGCAAATGATGCAAAAAGGGCGACACCTTCATTAAATACAGTTTTTGCTAAACATAATCCTAAACCACGACGAGTCGATGGATCAGCATCCATCATAAACTCAATCTTATCAGTCATAGCTTTATATTCTAAGAAAGCATGGTACTCAGAATCAGGAAGTCCTAATGTATCATTAAGTAGAGCATATGCTCTTTGATGGATACCTTCTCTAGCTGCGAATGAGCCTAACATATTACGCACTTCATTATTCTTAAAAGCAGGAATAAACTGATCATAATAGTTTTGACCAACAGCAACATCAGATTGTGTAAATAGTCGTAGAATATTTGTTATATATTCTTTTTCAACTTTTGTGATCTTACCGTTCTTCCAATCTGTAACGTCTTCTGAAAGGTCAATTTCATCTTCAATCCAGTGTGCTTTTTCATGTTTAACTGTCAGATCAACTGCCCATGGGTAGCTAAAAGGTTTATATGTTTTTGAGAATGTTGTTAAAGATGAGCCCTTAACTCTAGCTATAACTTCACCAGCTCTAGCCATAAGGTTATCATAACCACCAATATGTACATCACCAACAAATATTTGTGGTACAGTTCTAACATGTTCTTCAATAAGAAGAATATTTTTATTTACATCATTATAGAACTTAGCTCTCTTTTCATCATCATCAAGAGTAATTTGTGTAAAAGGAATATTATTTGCACCAAACCAACTTTTTGCAAGATCACAGAAAGGACAGTTTGTTTTTGTATATATTTTTACTTCCACTATTTTACCTACTTTTTACTTAAGATTTTCTCAGCATTAGCTTTTAACTCTGTAAAACCACCAATATGCTCATCATCAACAAATATTTGTGGTACAGTTGAAATAGGGTGGTTTACTTTTCCACTTTGATTCATTTCTTCATAGAATCTAGTACGTTGGCTATAATCATCCATAACGATTTCATCAAAAGCTATATCATTGTCTTCAAACCATTGTTTTGCCCAAACACAAAAAGGACAACCATTCCTACTATATACTTTTACTTTCATATTTTATCCTTCACAAGCGATACATTCATTCTCAGATTGTTTAAGTTCAGAGAACTCAACAAGCCTTTGTTTTTCAACTTTTTTAGAAATATTTTCTGCTCTATTAGATGTTTCAGTTCTTAGATAATATAAACCCTTACAACCATATTTCCAAGCATTAAAATGAGCTTTATGTAAATATTCTCTTGAAGCTCCTGCTGGGAAGAAGATATTCAAAGATTGACCTTGACATAGATATTTCTGACGCTCACCACCTAAGTGTACAACCCAGTCTTGATCCATTTCAATAGCTGTTTTAAATACATCTTTTACTTCTTCACTTAAGAAATCTAATTGCTGGACGGATCCACCATTCGTGATAATATCAGACCAAACTTCCTCATTATTCTTACCGATTTTCTCAAGCTCTTGCTCTAGATATTTATTTTTTGTTAGATGTGATCCAACTCTTGTTCTAGATGTAAAGGCATTTGCTTTCCAAGGTTCTATACTAGGAGAAGTATTAAGTATTAGAGAGCTATTTGCATTTGGTGCAATAGCTAATAAATGGGCATTTCTACGCCCAGTACCAGCCATATCTGGAGCTTCACCTTTTTCTTTGCCAAGTATTAGAGTTTCTTCAACAGCTTGATCTTTTATTCTCTTGAATATCTCTTCATTAATTTCTTTAGCTTTTTGAGATTCAAAAGCAACACTATGTTTTTGTAAATATGAGTGAAAGCCCATAGCTCCTAGACCAAGACTTCTTTCACGAGATGCACTGTAGCGCGCTTTAGATATCTCATCTCCAGCATGATCTATGAAAAACTGTAATACATTATCTAAGAATCTAATCAAATCTTTAATAAGAGTAGTATCTTTCCATTCATCATATTTTTCTAAATTTACTGAAGATAGACAACATACTGCAGTACGATTTTCATCAGTAACTAAGTGTATTTCATTACATAGGTTTGAGCCTTTGATTGTTAAACCAAGATCTTTTTGAGCTTTTGGTAAGGCTCTATTTGCAGTATCAATAAAGTTTAGATATGGTTCACCTGTACGGTAACGAGTCTCAAGTATGGTTTCCCAGATTTTACGTGCTTTAACAATATCTCTTACAGTCTTATCATCTGGATCAACAAGTTTCCAATCTTCATCATTAGCAACTGCTTGCATAAAGTCATCTGTAAGGTTTACAGCATGATGAAGGTTCAAACATTTTCTATTAACGTCACCCGTAGGCACACGAATGCCCAGAAATTCTACTATATCAGGATGAGATACATCCATATAGGCAGCATATGAACCTTTACGAGTTTTACCTTGTCTATAAGCTACCATGTCAGCATCTACTGTATGCATAAAAGGTATTGGTCCAGGAGCTTTATCTGAAACAGCTCTAACATTTGACCAATGTCCACCAACACCACCACCTTTTACAGATAACCATCTTAATTCAGAAGAGTGCTCAATAAGTCCTTCTAATGAATCTGGGACATATGACAAAAAGCAGCTAATTGGCAATGATTTAACTTTTGCACCAGGTAAAGGAGCATTCGAAAGTACAGGTGATGCAAACATAAACCAGCCATTAGATGCAGCATCATAAATACGCTGAGCTAAGTTAGTATCACCAAATGAATATGCTACAGCAGCTCTAGCAAAAGCATATTGTGGAGAGGGTTCATTCTCCAAACAATAATAGTTTGTAAGAAGTTGCTGAGCTTGTTCTGAAAGCTCACGATCTTTGGATACATTAATATTAATGCCAAGATAATTTTTGTCAGACATAGTAAAACCTGTTTTAATGTATTATTAATATTAATGAATGTATACCGTTTTAGTATACATTCAAATTTATATGTAAAATTTTATCAATTTTTTTCGATTTTAAAATACTAAATAGTTAAATATTATTCTTGACTTTATAGAATGAGTTTTAAGATGTAGATAGCATAAGGATTATCCACATCCTTAATAAAAAATTTATTTTGCTAAAATTTCAGCAGCAGCATTATTTAGTTCTTTAACTGCATCTATTGATATTTGTAATTGTTCTCTTTCTTTATCAGAAATCTCAACTTCTACAGGTCTTACACCATTTGCAGAGATCTCAGTAGGAACACCAACAAATAGATCTTCATCTAGACCGTACATACCAACTTTTACTTTCGCCGCACATGGTAAGATCATTTTTTTGTCTTTCAAGTAGCTATCTGCCATTTGAATACCAGCAGCTGCAGGAGCATAATAAGCTGAACCAGTTTTAAGTAAAGCTACGATTTCACCGCCGCCGCTTCTAGTTCTAGCAACTATAGAGTCAAGTCTTTCTTGTTTTAGAGATCCTTCTTTAACAAGTTGCTCTAGAGAAACACCAGCAATATTAGACATTTTAGTAAGAGGTACCATAGTATCACCATGACCACCCATTACATAAGCTTGAACTTGTTGCACCGAAACGTTTAATTCATCTGCTAAGAAAGTTCTAAATCTAGCTGAATCTAAAACACCTGCCATACCTACGATTTTATTATCTGGAACACCAGAGAATTTTTGTAGCATGTTAACCATAATATCTAGAGGATTTGTGATACATATTACAAATGCATTAGGGCAGTTGTGTTTGATTCCTTCACCAACTGATTGCATTACTTTAATATTAATACCTAAAAGATCATCACGAGACATACCTGGTTTTCTTGCAACACCAGCTGTTACGATTACAACATCAGAGTTTTCAAGGTCTCTAAAATCATTAGTACCTCTAACTTTAAAATCAACTCCTTCAATAGGACATGTTTGTAGCAAGTCAAGAGCTTTACCTTGAGGCATACCTTCAGCGATATCGAATAAAACTACATCACCTAACTGTTTGATAAGAGCTAAGTGAGCAAGTGTACCACCAATATGACCAGCACCAACTAGCGCTATTTTTTTTCTAGCCATTTAAAATCTCCTTTTTTATGCTAAAAAGTAAATACAAGAATATATTTGTAATTATACATAATAGTTTGCATGTTATTCAATGAAAACTTTTGTAACAATGGTAGTTTATATTTATAATTGTAATCAAATAAATTTATCAACTCTTGCATGCAAAATAAATATATCAAAAATACCGGCTTATACTTAGGTATTCTAGGGCTATTAATATTTATGTTTGGCTTAGCAGAAAAAAATATTTCTGACAAAAACACTATTGTATTGATAGCAACATTTTTTTTGTTTGTTTCGGCATCTATACAGAAAGAACCATTTTTTAGTGGTCTGCAAGGTATAGCATTTGTTAGTGCTATTATGGTTTTTTATCAAATACAACAGGTTTATAATTTAGGCGTATTTATATTTTTAGCTATTGCATTTTCTATCTATTATTTTGGTAGACATAAGTTAAATCTTGCTAGAATATGTGCATTTGTTGGTTTAATAGCTTTATGCTTAGGTATACTTTTAGGTAAAAATGAGCCAATGGTAGTATGTGGAATTGTTCTAGCAATTTATGCAATATTTTCAATACAAGAAGGGTATAGTGTAGGCTGGGTATTTTTGGTGCTCAATATTTTATTTGCAATAGTTGCAGCAAATGCACTATACGGATTTTATTAAACTAGGAGTTTAAATTATGAGAAAATTATCTTTTTTAGATAGAGTTATTGAAGAGCTTGATAGTTATGCAAGATTTACAAAAGCTCCTCTAAATCCAAATAGAAAATCTCCAAGTAAAAATACAGTTGATGGTAAATTATCTGATGATGAAAAAAAACATGCAGCTGGATTGATGAGGGTTGACTATACAGGTGAAATTTGTGCCCAAGGTTTATATAGAGGGCAGGCTAGTGTAGCAAAATCAGCCGAAACTAAAGAACATCTATACCATGCTGCAGATGAGGAGTATGATCATTTAGCCTGGTGTGGTGAGAGGCTTCAAGAACTAGATGCTAGACCTAGTTTACTTAATCCATTTTGGTATTGGGCATCATTTGGGATAGGAGCAACAGCAGGTTCAATAAGTGATAGTCTAAGTTATGGATTTGTTATAGAAACTGAAAAACAAGTAATGAGACATCTGGACTCTCACCTAAAAAGTTTGCCTATAAATGATAATCGCTCACGTGAGATACTTAAGCAAATGTATATAGATGAGTCAGAACATGCAGTTGAAGCAGAAAAAGCTGGTGGTAAAAAACTTCCTAAACCAGTTAAAGTGATTATGAAACTACAGTCAAAAGTTATGACAACTCTTGCATATAGATTTTAAATTTCACAATTTCGAAGTTCTAAATCATAAACTTGACTTTTTAATCTTACTTTCGCAGCTATAGCCTCTTTTTTTAGTACAGAATTACTTTGATATGGATTATCTAAATAATTTTTAAATCCTCCCTCGCCAAGCATGTATGCAAGATATAAATCAAATCTATCAGAAGCTTTCAAGTGAAGCTTATGAGCTAATCGTGCCATATACCAATCTACAAATTCAACACTATCATTGAAACTATTACGTTTAGCATTAGGTTTAACATCTCTTTGAAATATTCTCCAAGTACTATTTAATGCTTGAGCATAACCAAATGCTGAAGAATATCTATTTTTTGCGTTTGCATGAAATTTTGATTCTTGATGTATAACAGCTAGGGTGAATGCAGGGGAGATGCCATATTCCTTATCAGCTTTTTTTAAAGAATTTTGCCAATCTGGATGATGTTTTAATATTTGGCAGATATTTGTATTTGGTGAAGATTCTGTTTTAGCAAAAATGTTTGTTGTGCTTAGAAAAAATATACTAAGTATAATAATAGCTAAATTTTGCTTTTTCATAAGGAGTTTAGATTTTGCAGTTTTTTAATTGAGATTGATAAACTTTTGTATAATTACTTATTTTTGTAGCGATCTTTTTATCTTCTTCAATTTTTGCTTTATTTTTAAATGTTCCAGCTTTATAACGTTTAAACCCTGTTGCTCCAAGCATGTAGGCCATGTAGAGATTTTTGCTATCTGTCATACGTAATTTTAAACTTTTTGATAGTTGTGACATATACCAACCTATAAATTGTACACTATCATTGAAATTATTACGTTTAGCATTTGATTTAACATCTTGCTGAAAATGCTTCCATGTGCCATCAATAGCTTGAGCATATCCATAAGCAGATGAGTATTTACTTTTGGCTTCAGCGTCAAATCGAGATTCTTGATAAATAATCGCCATCGCAAAAGCTGGAGGTAAATTATATTTTTCTTGTGCTGTTTTTAGTGAATTTTTCCAACTTGAATGCTGAGCTAATATTTCACAAGCTCCCATTTTATCATCAATTTTTGTTTTTTCAGAACAACTAGAGATTGTAATGATTAAAAAAATCAATAGTAAATGTTTTAAGTTAAGAGTTTTTGACATATTAAATTTAAATGGATATCTAACTAATAGTTACAAGAGTAAATTATATGAATTTATATTTCTATAGTGTATGAATAATATTTAGTTATTAAAATCTTCGCCTACTATTTCTTTAAGAACAATTCCCGCTATAGTTAGACCAAATAATGATGGCATATAACTAAGAGTACCATTAGTAGCTCTAGATCTACCTTGTTGGTTTGGTTCAGGATCTTTAGGTGGTAGGGGAGCTATACCTTTTTCAGTTGAGAAAACAGCTTTTATACCTTTTTTGACTTTTTGTTTTTTTAGACGAGTACGCATCGCTCTTGCTAATGCACAAACATCTGTTTTATAAATATCTGCTACTTTTATTTGTGTTGGATCAGTTTTTCCACCTGCTCCCATACTTGATATTGTTTTTATATTTAGTTCATGAGCTGCTTTTACTAGATGGACTTTAGCATTTAATGTATCTATAGCGTCTATAACATAATCATATTTATATTGAGTAAGTAATTCATTAGTATTCTCTGGATTTATAAAAGCCTCTAAAGCATTAACATTACATTCTGGATTAATATCATTAATACGCCTTTGCATAATTTCTACTTTAGGCATACCAATAGTGCTTTGTAATGCTATAAGTTGACGGTTAATATTTGATGGATCAACAACATCCATATCAACAATTGTTAAATTACCAACACCAGCTCGTGCTAATGCCTCTATAACAAACGAACCTACGCCACCACAACCAGCGATAAAAATATTAGCACTCTCTAATTTCTCTATGCCTTTATCATTAACCAGTATACCTGTTCTTTCTGTAATTTCTTTAATCATTTTATGAGTAAACCCTATTCATATCATTTATATAATTATATGCAAATAAGTTAGCATAAATTTCACCTGTTACATGATCTACTTCATTTATATTAAGATCAACTGGAAGCCAATCGATAGTATTAGTTACAATCTTATCATTATCTAAAACAAAACCATCTACTATAGCATTAGCATTCTTCATGAATTTGTCATAGTTTAAGCGAGTAACAACAGAATCTTCTTTTAGAGTAAATAAAAACATAGGAGTTCTTGTTCTTTTACCTTGATTTACAATATTTGCATCTCTCATTGTGTTTAAAAGCTCTTCGTTAGAAAAGATTTTTTGTTTAAATAGGTCGTACATGGAGTTATTGCCTGTCGGTATGCCATAATGTGAAGCTGATTCTTGATTGGGATATTTTTTATATAAAGCACTATTAAAAATTGCTCCAGCAAAAGCATTATTTGGAAGATGTTTTTGTAAAAAAAGATTATCAAATGTGTAATGTTTACCTTCAAGGTTGCATTTATCTTGAGAAAATGTAGAGCACATCATATTAAAGAAGCCTTTATCAAAATCCTGTGTACTAATTGTTTTTGAGGTATTTCCATAGTGAAGATAACTCATAAAAGCATTAGACATTAAACCAGGTTTTAACATAGTTGTTATTAATTTACTATGTAGAGCATATTTATTAGAATCATTATTATCAGTCATAAAATCTAATTCGATTTGACTAATATCATAAGCACCGCTTAATCCCGCTGCTGCTCTATATTTGTATAAATTATTTAGCTTATTAACACCTTTACAGTCGCCTCGCCATCCTAAGCATTTAGCACTCCATATTGAGTATGCACCACCTTCTGAGTAACCTACTGAGTAAAGGTTTAGATGTTGATCTGCTTTTAGGTTATATTTTTTGCGAATATCTTTACTAACATTATTTAGCATATCAACAGCAGTATTTACAGTTTGTCTAGGATAAAAAACATATGGATGATAGTTTTTGTAATCATCACCTTGTCCTATGTAGTCTGGAGCAACAACAATATAGCCATTTGCAGCATAAATAGCAGCATAAATAGTATTAAAGAGCACACTTGTTTTATTCTTTTTACTAAGATTAGAACCAACTCCAGCATTATCAAACACAGTAGGGTGGTAGTATATAATTACACCCCTAGGGTCCTTTGTTTCCGGTAACATTAAAAGACCAGATACGTTTGATTTAACTTCACCTGTTGCAGGAAAAGTATTTGTTGTAGTGTAAGTTACCTTATTTAGATCAATATTTTTAATATTTTTATCAGCTAGAGACTTAACATCAATACCATAATCTTTGATATTTTTAATATTCTTCTGGCAATCTTCTTTAGATAATTTTTTGTTACAAAAAACTTTGGTTAGATAGTTTTTTTCTGCGTTTTTAGTTTTCCAAGTAGTTGTTTCAACAATTTTTGAATAACCTAAAGAAGATATTAGAATTAAACTAGTCAATAAAGCAGTTTTTTTCATAGCTAGATTTATTTTCAAAATGTATAGCTACTATTTTATCAATTATTTATATTATGTGTTTTATTTTTACTAATCTAAATCTATATTTCTTACATCTGTAACAGTCATACCAGCTTTTAAAGCATTTATTAATCCTGGAACACCATCTTCAAAAACATGACACTCTTGATTTTTTACCTTATATTTTTCAGCTAACGAGGTAAAGGCTTTAGGAGTGTCTTTACTTGGATGATTATCATCAGCGGTAATAATTTCATCAAATAAATCTGTAAGCTCTAAAGTATCTAAAGATTTGTAAACATTATCTCTTTTGCCCCCAGATATTACAACCATAGGCATTTTGTTATGATAATATTTAACTAAATCAATAACTGGTTGGATAGGTTTTGTTTTATCTAAAAGCTTGTGAGATGTTATTCTTATTTCTTCGGCAATAATAGGGATTTGTTTGTTGTCAAAATTAAATACCTCTTTTAAAATAATTTCGCTTGGAAGACCGTTATATTTTTCAAGATTAACTGAAGAGATAGCTATATTTTTCTTACTTAAAACATCTATCCAAGCATTGATATGTATGTGCATGTTATTTGCAATAGTTCCATCACAATCAAAAATTAAAAGTTTAGTATTCTTATTAACAGGTAAAAGCATAATATTTTGTCTTATTACATATAATGTGGAATATTATATACAATAAATATTGTTGACATAAGAGTAATTAATGCGCAAAATTAGTAGCGTTAAATTTGATAAATAACCATAAAAATTTACTAAATGGAGGATGAAGTTATGGTATTAGTAGGAAAAAAAGCTCCTGTATTTAATGCACCAGCTGTACTAGGCGATGGTGAGATAGTAGATAATTATGATTTTGCAAAAGCTATTCAAGGTAAATATGCTGTTGTAGTTTTTTACCCATTAGACTTTACATTTGTTTGCCCATCTGAGCTAATAGCTTTGGATAAAAGAACAGCTAAGCTAAAAGAACTAGGTGTAGAAGTTATTTCTGTATCTATTGATTCTCACTTTACTCATAATGCTTGGAGAAATACTCCAGTAAATGAAGGCGGTATCGGTGCAGTTAAATATACTATGGTTGCTGATATAAACCAAGAAATTGTAAAAGCTTATGATGTTCAGTCTGAAGGTGGTATGGCATTTAGGGGTACTTTCTTGATCGATAGAGATGGTATAGTACGTCATCAAGTAGTAAACGATCTTCCATTAGGTAGAAATATGGATGAAGTTACTAGAATGGTTGAAGCTTTACAATTCCATGAAGAGCATGGTGAAGTTTGTCCAGCTGGTTGGAACAAAGGCGATGAAGGTATGAAGGCATCTCCAGAAGGTGTAGCAGAATACTTATCTGGCCATGTTGTAGATCTATAATTTAAGTAATTTTCAAGTAAAGTACTATTCTCTTTTTAATTTCTATTTCTTTAAGCTACATAAATGAAAAAAGTTATCTTAATCATTATAAGTTTGTTTTTACTTACTTATAACGTTTATGCAGCTAGTGATGATATAAATACACAAGAAAAACTAGCCAAAGCTAATAAAGATCAAGCAAGTAAAAAAGATGATTCGGCTATTGATAATGTTGAAGAGTTTGAAGGAGAATCTATTTCTTCAGGAAGCACATTTGATATTGGCAAATCATTATTAAACACTACTCACTTGAATAAAGTTAAACCACCATTTTTTGATGGTATAGATAATAATGTTATATTTTCACAAGCATTACTTAATACTCAACAAGAAACGTCAGATGGACTATTTATCCTAGAATCTCGTCAAAATGGACTTTTAAAAGATAATTATCTATATTTAGGTGGAATGGGTTCTTTTACTCCAGTATGGGGTAGGGATTCACAGAATGGTTTATCTTCAAACTCTGTTAATAATTATACTCTAGAGTATTATGTCTTAAGTACGCTTGGAGAATGGACTTCTGTTTATGCATCTTTAAATACTTATACCGTAAATGGTCAATGGAATGTTACACCTGGTAATATATTCTTTATACTAGGGAATCTTGAAAAATTTCCAATATATTCATATGCAGCATTGTCAACTGTTAACTTTGGTAATTTTAATGAAACAACTAACTTTTTACCGACACTAACTAGATTATATTTTATGCAATCTGGAGGTAATATTAATGTTTCTTATAATCAAAATGGCTTACAAGCAAACTTCGTTTTTTTAGGATCTTCAAGAAATAACAATTTGTTACAGGTTGCTAATGCTTATAATGGTAATGCAAATTTAGGCTATTCTGTAAATCTAAAATATACCCAAGACTTAGATAAAGTTGGTGATTATTGGTATGCTGGAGCAGCATATTCAAATGTATCTGGCTTTACAAATCAAAATAATGATAATGTAGGTGTGGCTGATTTTAACTTTGGTATGAATATTAACAAGTTTGAATTTATAAATGAGTTTGTTTTTACTGATAAGGGCGTAACTAGAGCAACAGATCTTTCCGCAGGTTTTAACTTAAGAGAGTCTTTTTCAGCTTCAATATTCCCTGGGTTACAATCTAGTAAATTTTTAACGAGTGGTGGTAGAATTTACTCATGGTCATCACAGCTAGATTATACTTTCGATCTATATAATAAAGATCTTGTACCTTATGTGAGTTATTCACAGGTCCAACAAGCATCTGATAATTATGCAGCTATGGTTAATACAGGGTTTAGGTACAATGCTTTTTCGGATGCTTGGGCTGGCTTTAGCTATAGTTATGTTAAAGGTCAAGCCAAAGACTTTAGTCAACAAGACAACATATTGGCCTTATATCTTAGAATATTTATTTAAAGTAAATTATTTTTAATTTTATGTTAAACTACTATTGTCAATAATTATCCTAGGAATAAAAATGCAGCCCTTACCTCAGTGTCCAAAGTGTCAATCAGAATATGTTTATCAAGATGGAGAATTGTTAATTTGTCCAGAATGTGGCTATGAGTGGCAGCCTGGTGAGCAAGTAGATGATAAGTTGATTATAAAAGATTCTAATGGCAACTCTTTAGAGGATGGAGATACTGTTACAGTAATAAAAGACTTAAAGTTAAAAGGGTCTTCTCAAGTTATAAAGGTTGGTACTAAAGTTAAAAATATCCGCCTAGTAGAAGGCGATCATGATATTGACTGTAAAGTTGATGGTTTTGGAGCAATGAAATTAAAATCACAGTTTGTCAAAAAAGTATAATGAAATAGTATGAAGCTTGAGAGAGTTTTATTCTTAGTATTATTAATAGCTATTTTTAGTTTGTGCTACGCATATATATTAGATGATAATGGCAAAGATATAAGTGTTTCAAAAAGCAAATCAAACTTAATTGATGATATTGAAATGCAAGAAGGAGAGGCTCTAAGTCATAAACAAATTGTTAATATTATCAGTGCTAATAGTAACTCTAGCTTAAAATAAATGTAAAATCATGCTTAAAAAGATTATTGTATTAAATATTTCTCTAATATTTTTTATATCTAATGTATCTTTGGCAGATGATATAACTCAAAATAATAATAGTTCATCAGAACCTAGTAATCAATATTCTCCTAACTCTCTGAGAGAATTAGAATCAAATGCTTTTAGACGAGTTTTTCCTAACGAAGATTTTATGGCTAATATAGCTCCTTTAAGTAATAAGCAGAAAGATAAGCAACAAGAAAAAGCTGCTCAGCAAGCAATTCAAGATTTAGCAGTAAAAGAGGGTGAGGCACTGACTGATAGTGAAAAACGAGCTGTTGCGAAAAAAAGTATTGATAACAAAATTAATCAGGCACTAAATTATAATGCTATAAAGACTTCCTTTTTTAACGGTTTTCGTGTTAGTGAGACTTTTTCTCACGCAATGTTAAACACCCAGCAAGATACTGGTGATCCTTTGTTTATGCTTCAGGCTAGAGAGCAGGGCATTTTAGATGATGATTATATCTATTTCGGTGCTAAAGTAGCTTTGCTTGATTGGTATAGATTAAATCAAGTTCCTCAAGGAGGGGAAAATAAAGAATTTTCATACGCTGTAAATGCTTATGCAGCTTCAACAATATCTAAGTGGTTTAGTGCCTTGCTTGGATTTACACTTTATCAAGATCATGGTGATGGCTTTAATGTTACTCCAAATACAATATACCTGATTGTTGGTAACTTATCAGAGAGTCCATTTTTCGGCTATGTTGCCAATTCAACAGTGATGTTTGGTAACTTTGATATTGTTTCTAACTATGTCCCAACCTTAACGCGCACATACTTTATGCAAGCTGGTGGGAATATTAACCTCTCGTATCATACTCAAGATTTACATCTAAATGCAGTAATACTAGATGCCAATCCAGATAGTTATTTTGGTGCTACAAATGCTGGAAGTGAAAGTGGTGTTGGGTTTAGTCTAAATGCTAAATATATTTATCAAATGGATAATGTAGGTGATTACCAGTTCTTTGGGGCAGCATATTCAAATGTTTCTGGTTTTCAAACTGCTAATGGAGGTGATGTTGGGGCTTTTGATGTAAACTATGGTTTAGCAATTTCAGATATAAACTTTGAAGCAGAAGCTCTTATTACAGATACAGGTGTAGGAGGAATCAACAATTCCTCTTCTGTTAGTCCAAAAAATATTGCTGGTGTACCATTCTTTGGTTCTGTAAGACCAAGTGCTAATTTGATATATGATGGATTTTTAGGTTCTGGAGGGGTGGTTGCATCATGGTCAACTCAGCTTAGTTATACTGCGACAGTATTTAATAAAAGGCTTATTCCTTATGTTGATTATTCACAGATTCTTCAAAATACAGATAATTATTCTTATCAGTATGGTGCTGGTTTTAGATATAATATTTTTTATGGTTCATGGATTGGGCTAGATTACACAAATATTAATTCAAGCAGTACGCATTTTAATGAAAGACAAAATTATATTTCTTTAGACTATACATTATATTTATAATGATCTATTGGTATAATTACTAACATAGATTTTTTCTGAGTAAATATATTAATGTCTAGACAAGTTTTTATAGATACAGAAACAACAGGTTTTGATTATAAAATTGGTAATAGAATTATCGAGTTTGGAGCTGTAGAGGCTATTGATAGAAGAATAACGGGTAATACGCTACATTTTTATTGTAATCCAAATTATGAGGTAGAAGCAGGGGCCTTAGCTATTCATGGCTTAACAAATGATTTTTTATCAGATAAGCCTCTTTTTGAAGACAAAGCTGATGAAATGATTGAATTTTTGAAGGACTCTGAAGTTATTATTCATAATGCTGCCTTTGATGTACCTTTTATAAATTGGGAGCTTGGGCTACTAAAAGATAATAAGTATGGAACGTTAGAAAATCATGTTGCAAAAATTATCGATAGTTTAGAGATTGCTAGGAAGAAACATCCGTTACAAAAAAACAATCTTGATGCTTTATGTAAGAGATATCAGATAAGAAATGATCATCGTACATTTCACGGAGCTTTACTAGATAGTGAGTTATTAGCTGATGTATATCTTGCAATGACAGGTGGACAAACTAACTTGACACTACAAACAGCGAAAAAAGCAAGTAAAAATAATATTGATATTGACCTTAGTAAATTGAATTTACGCAGAGCAGATGAAACTGTTAAAAATATTAATGAACATCAGGAATATTTAAAAAATATATTAAAACTACAAGAAGACAATATATGGTAGAAAAGATAATATTTCTAGAGGCTAAAAGTAGTGAGCTTACCTTAGCTGGTAAAGATTTTTTTGATAGAGATTTGTTTTTAGAAAAAGCCACATATAAAGCTTGGCTTGCCCTTCAAGAGGCTGCTAAAGTAGACAAAATAGAACTATTTATAGTATCAGGCTTTAGAAGCTATGAATATCAGCAAAAAATTATTGATAGAAAATTAGCTAATGGGCAGACTCTTGAGCAAATAAGTAAAGTAAATGCTTTAGCTGGACAAAGCGAGCATCATACTGGTAGAGCTATAGATCTAACTACGACTGGAGAAAAAGAAGTTTTAACAGAAGATTTTGAAAAGACACAAGCTTTTAAATGGTTAACAGAGAATGCTTATAAGTTTGGTTTCAAGATGAGTTTTCCACCGAATAATAAATATGGTTTTATTTATGAACCTTGGCACTGGTGTTATCAAAATGAAGAAAATTAGAAAGTTCTTACTATTATCTTGTTCTTTGCTAGCTTTAAGTAGTTGTAGTAGTGTCTCTAAAGATGTTAAAAAAGATAAAACAAACCTTGAATTTGCATCTACTAATTATCCTTGGATATTTACTTCAGTGCGTAAAGATATTATCGAGTCTAACTTACAAGAAGCTATTAGCCAAAATAGCCAAATAGGAACTGCTAAAGAATTAAAAAATTTAAATGATCTTGAAACAGGTCGACTTTTACAGCTTGATAATAAATATCAAGACTCAATAAAATCTTATAATGAAGCATTAAAATCCGTACCAACAAATAAAAAAGAATTACTTAAAAAAACCAAGTCAATATTGTTAAGTAAAGATACTTATAGTTATTATGATATTAAATCAGCATATAACATCCCTGATTATGAGATAACTTTTTTGTATACATATCAGGCATTGAATTATTTGAAGACTAATAATCTTAAAGAAGCTTTAAAATCTTTAAATAATTTAGATAATGCAAGTATTTGGTATAACCAACAACAAGTTCTTAATGATGGAATGAAAGAGCTTGGAAAAAAAAGTTTCAAAGAAAATGATATAAGTGACAAAATACTTGGTATCGAAAATTTTAAAGCTTTAAATCAGATGATAAAATTTTCAAGAAGAATACCTAACTCATATGGAAACCCTATGAGTTATTACTTAAAAGCTATATTAGAGTCTGTTGTTTCTAAAAATTATCAAAAAGCAGCATCTGATTTATCAAAGGCTCAAAATTATACTGTTGGTAATAAGTACCTTAATCAAACTGCAAATGAGTTTAGATCTGCAATAGCTAGTCAGACATCTCCTTTTCCTATGGGAATGGGTAGAGTAGTTGTATTTTATGAGCAAGGTCTAGTAAATGTAAGAAAGTCAGAAAAAGTTCCTTTAGATTTAGGAGATGTTGGTGTAAAGAAAATAGAGTTTCCAATTTATAAGACAAATTATCACTTTTTTGGACCTAAAAAAGTTTCTATTTCTGCAGGAAGTAGAGTGCTAGTTGATACCTATTCAGAAACTCTTCTTGATGGTACTCTTTTTGCTATTAAATCTTTAGTTGAAGAATATCCTAAGGTTATTACACAGAATGTTCTGATAGAAGCTGTTAAACATGATTTTGATAAAGGATTTGCACTAGGTGGATTACTTGGGAGTCATTTGAAATTTAATCTTTCAAAAACAGATCCAAAACGAGCAGATTTAAGAAGCTGGTTATTGATACCAAATAGTGTTGATTTGTTTGAACAAGAACTTGATAGTGGAAATTATACAATACAGGTAAATAATATTCGCCAAAAAATAGATGTCAAACAAGGAAAAACAACTTTATTATGGATTGTTGATATTGGTAAATTTAAAAAGATTTATTATTTTATTTTTTAGATAATATAAGCTAATTTTAGAAAATAGATATATAATTTAGGAAAGATTTATTTATCCAAATGTAGTGATAAAATTGTTAAGTAAATTTATTTGTCTAAAAAAGACAAGCTTAATTTTGGGAGTATCAGCTTCTTCAACAATAGGGCTTTTTACAGCATACCAAGTTATATTTGATCCTCATAATATATATGGTCTATTTGCAGCATTAGGGTGTTTTGTTGCAACTCTTCATCAAGTATCAATACGAGATCACTCTATTAAATTTAGATTATATGTTGGAGTAATGTTTTCTATCTTAATGAGTTTAGCTATAGCTTTGGGTAGCTATTATTCTAATGATTTAGTTATAAGCTCCCTTATATTATTAGCATTTGCATTTTTGGTAGGATATACGGCAAAGTCAGACTTAGTATTTGCTAATGGAGTTCTTTTTGTTGCTGATATGTATGTTATTGGCACTGGTTTTAATAATGATATTTTAGACTCATTAATAATAAGTAGCTTAACTTTTATTGGAGCCATAATTTTTATTTTATTATTTATCTCTATGGCAAAAAAAGTGAAAATAACATATATAAATGATCAGCGATCAATAAAAATTATTCCTGACGTTGAATCAACATTATATGCTATAAGTCTTTCATTAGGTTTAATAATTGGGAATTTCATTTCGATATACTTTAATATTGAAATAGGTTATTGGATACCAATGACTGTATTATTAATTTTTAAACCTGATGTTATTAGGTCTTCAACAGCTATTAAACATAGGTTAATAGGTACTTTAATCGGGTCATTATTTGCTATACCATTAGCTATATATTTATTTAATCCATATATCATTTGGTTAATACTATTTATAACCACATTCTTCACAATTTGTTGTATCATCAAGCATTATGGTAGCTATGTATTCTTTCTGACTATTTTTATCGCGATGTTATTAAAACTAGCACATATGTCTGGATATGACATTAGTGTTTCAAGGCTTATATATACTGTAATTGGAGTAATCATTGTTGCTATCATAATAATATCTTCTAGATATTTAAAATTAATTTTGAGGTTATCTTAGTTAACAAAGGTACAATAATTAGTTTAATAATAAAAAATAAATTAATAGGATTATTTATAGGAAGATTATTCTTGGGTTTAGTAAATAAAACCATGGCTAGTTATAGTTAATCCGAATGACTTATGTAAAATAAAACCTGTCATTCCGGACTTGATCCGGAATCTCCTAGCCAAAGTGAAGAGATCCTGAACCAAGTTCAGGATGACCGTTTAAAAGTACACAATACAATTGGATTGACTATATTATTTTTACAGCTTAAAGTTATTAAATCATTAAATAGTGTTAGCATTTATCGAGTTTAAAATAAATTTATCTAGGATGGTTTATTATATTTCATATATAAAATTGAAAATATAACTATTAATATTATACCTGAGTAAACAACCATTCTTTGATCTGGATCCCAGAACATACCTAAAATTACACAAGAGTTAAACAATATACTTAAATATGGAATTATAGGAAAAGCCCAAGCTTTAAACTTTAATTTTTTAACTTGTTCTTCTGATAAAGATTTTCTAAAATATATATGACACAGACTAATTATAATCCATATCATACAGCCGACCATACCTGATGATGATACTATTAAAATAAATACTTTTGAAGCTCCTATAAATTTAGTGATTAAGCAGAAACAAGATAGAATAGCAACGAATAGAACTCCATAGATAGGAACTTGCTTTTTACTTATTTTAGCAAAGATTTTTGGAGCTTGATTCTCTTGAGCCATTGACCACATTAATCTTGCACATGTATAAAAGCATGAATTAACTGCTGATAAACTTGCTGTTAGAATCACTAGTTGCATTATAGTATCGACATATTTTATATTTACTAATTGCAGTACAGTTATAAATGGAGTATTTTCAACTCCTGAATCTTTATATGGGATAATATAAGCAATTATAAATGATGAAAATACAAAAAATAGAAGTATACGTACAGCAACACTTTTTATTGCTTTACGAATATTTTTCTCTGGATCTTTTGTTTCTCCGGCAGCTATACCGACTAATTCAGCACCTTGAAATGTACATACTATTATTACTAATCCAAATAAAAATGCTTTAAAACCATTAGGAAATAACCCGTTAGCATAGAAGTTAACTAACCCAGATATAGGCTTATTTGAATGTAAAAAGCCAGTTATAATTGCAATTCCGATAACTATAAAAACTAATATGGTGATGATTTTTATCGCAGAAAGCCAAAACTCAATTTCAGCAAAAACCTTTACCGTACATAAATTTAACAGACTAACAATAATTATTATGGCAAGACAGAATTGCCAAACAGTAATTCCAGGATAGAAATTATGACAGATAATACCAGCTGCAACCAAGCCTCCTGCAGCTGCAGTTAACCAGTTAAGTAAATATAGCCAGCCTGTTAGAAAGCCTGAATATGGAGATATAAATCTAGTAGCATAAGCTTGAAATGAACCACTTATTGGCATTTCTATAGACATTTCAGCAAGGCTTATCATTACTAGCATCATAATTACACCACCTAGGAAAAATCCTAATACTGTGCCAAAAGCACCAACTGAATTAAGAATACTTCCAATACCTAAGAAAAAACTTGCAGAAATAGTCCCACCTAAAGATATCATTACTATATGGCGAGCTAAGATATCTCTTTTTAATGTATTTTGGTTATCACTCATATTTTAAACTATTTATGTTTTTATTTTGATTATCCATAATATTTATATTTAAAGAAAGATTTTTTGATTATAGAAATTATTTTTTTGCTATTATTAATATTACTAAACTGATAAATATTCAAAAGTATATGAAAAAAGTTTTATCCTTGGCAATAATAGCAAGTATTTGTACATCTTGTTCGACTACAGATATTTTTAGTGAAAAGTCACAAGATAGTCAATCTAATAAGAATATATACAATATAAATGAAGAAAAATATGAAAGCCAAGCTGATAAATTATTATCACAGATGACTTTAGAGGAAAAACTTGGACAGTTAAATCTTGTTGATGGCGGTCAAGCAACTACAGGTGTAAGTAAAAAACAGGATTTTTATAAACTTATTAAAGAAGGTAAAGTTGGAGGGATATTTAATTTAAAATCTCCAGAAGATATAAAGAAAGCTCAAGAGATAGCTGTAAATGATACTCGTCTGCATATTCCTCTTTTGATTGGTATGGACATTATTCATGGTTATAAAACCACTTTCCCAATTCCACTAGGATTATCTACTAGTTGGGATTTAGATATGATCCAAGAAACTGCTCGAATAGCTGCAATAGAAGCAAGTAGCCAAGGGATAAACTGGACATTCTCTCCAATGGTTGACATATCTAGAGATCCACGTTGGGGGCGAATTGCTGAAAGTAGTGGTGAAGATACATACTTAGGTAGTCAAATAGCTAAGGCTATGGTACGAGGCTATGAGATGAATGATTTAGCAGATAATACAAGTTTACTTGCATGCGTGAAGCATTTTGCATTATACGGAGCTGTTGAGGCAGGGCGTGATTATAATACTGTAGATATGAGCAAAGTTAAGATGTATAACCAGTACTTGCCTCCATATAAAGCGGCTATAGATGCTGGTGCTGGTAGTGTTATGGCAGCTTTTAATGATATTAACGGTATTCCAGCTACTGAAAATAAATGGTTAATGACAGATCTACTACGTGATCAATGGGGCTTTAAAGGCTTTGTCGTTTCTGATTACACGGGAATACCAGAAATGATAAATCATGGAGTTGGTAAAAACTTACAACAAGTATCAGCTGAAGCATTAAATGCTGGCGTTGATATGGATATGGTAGGTAATGGCTATCTTACAACTCTAAGAAAATCTTTAAAAGAAGGTAAAATATCTATGGCTGAAATAGATAAAGCCGTTAAGAGAATACTAATAGCTAAATTTGAATTAGGATTATTCAAAAATCCATATAAAAATATTAATGCCAAAGATGCTAAAAAAGTAATTTTCTCAGCAAAACATAGAGAATTTGCGCGAAAAGTTGGTTCTGAGTCCATGGTTTTATTAAAAAATCAAAATAATTTGTTACCTTTGAAAAAATATCAAACAATAGCTGTAATTGGACCTCTAGCTAACGCAGCTAATAATATGGATGGAACATGGAGTATTACTGCTGATCAAGATAAATCTATATCATTATTAGAAGGGGTAAAAGATGAAATAGGGCACCAGGGCAAAGTTTTATATGCCAAAGGTAGTAATTTATCTTACAGTAAAACTTTTGAAAAAGATGCGACAATGTTTGGTAAATCTTTAGGTAGAAATAATGAAACTTCAAAGCAGTTATTAAAACAAGCTTTAGAAATTGCTAAGAAATCTGATGTTATAATAGCAGCATTAGGTGAATCTGCAGAAATGAGTGGTGAAAGCACTAGTAGATCACATATTGATATACCTAAAGCTCAAAGAGATTTACTTAATGTATTACTAAAAACTGGTAAGCCTGTGGTGTTGGTATTATTCAATGGAAGACCTCTTGTTTTAACACAAGAGAGCAAAACTGTCCCAGCTATACTTGATGCATGGTTCCTTGGTAGTGAAGCTGGACTATCAATAGCAGATATATTATTTGGTAAAGTTAATCCGTCAGGTAAGCTAACAGCTTCATTTCCTCGAGATGTTGGTCAAATTCCTATTTATTATAGTCATAAAAATACAGGTAGACCTTTAACAAATAAAGATAGTTGTAGGTTTGAGAAATATCACTCTAATTATATGGATGTTTGTAATTCGCCATTATATCCATTTGGCTATGGTTTAAGCTATACTACATTTGATATTTCAAAACCAATTCAGAATAAACAAGTTATTAAGAAGGGTGATAAGTTAATTATTAAAGTTGATATTACAAATACTGGTAAATATGATGGTGCTGATGTGTTGCAACTATATATCCATCAAAAAGTACGTTCAATTACACCTCCAGTTAAAGAGCTAAAAGCTTTTAAAAAGGTATTTTTGAAAAAAGGACAAACTAAGACCGTGACATTTGAGTTAGATGTTAATGATCTTAAATTCTATAATAATGATTTAAAATACGTCTATGAGCCAGGTGAATTTGAATATTTCATTAGTGATAGCTCTGATGGGAAGTTTACAAATACATTTCAGGTAATTTAATATATTTTGACTTTTAAGGTTTTAAGGATTAATAATGATTAATTACTTTATTGCATTTGTTCTAGCAGTAATTATATATCTTGTTGCTATTAAATATATAAGTAATTTTTGCCCAGTAAATAAATTTTTTAAGATTATTATTTACATTTGCGCATCATCAGTATCTTTACCTGCAGTAAATTACATGCATCCTACAAAATATAGTGATGGCAATATCATATCATCATTAAAGCAGTTTTTATCTGATAATAATATTATCCAAGCAGACTCAAGAAATACTAATTCTATATCATCTCTAGCGCAGCTTTTTTCAAGCACTGGAGATAGTGATATAGATAACGACTGGCAAAAATCTTTAGAAAAAGCTAAATCATTAGTTAATACTAACAATCATCAAATTCAGTATATAAATAATAATCATAACTACAGTGATAATAAAACTCAATTTAATCAGCAATTTAGTAGTCAATCAAATTATATTATTAAAGGAAGAGATGGTCATGTTATTGATTAATTGGGGTTGCTTATTGCAAATAAAGTAAAGCATAAAGAATAGTTAAGTATTTTTTCTATAAAATAATGTTGAAAAAATAACAATAAATCAATTATAAATAAGATTTTTGCTATACTCATAGATTACAAAACAGGATTGTTAATATATGAAAAATAAAAACGTGTTGTTTGCTTTATTGTTTCTATGTTTTATAGATGCTTTAGGTATGACTATTATTCTACCAATACTTCCTGATATATTTTATGATCATAACTATGGTTTATTAGTTAACTATAGTTCTAGTTCAGCTTTACTATATGGATTAAGTATAGCAATATTCCCCTTAGGAACATTGTTTGGTATGCCTATTTTGGGTACTTACTCTGATAAGTTTGGAGAAAAAAAGGTTCTATTGGCGGGACTAAAAATAGAAGTTCTAGGTTTTGTGATAGCTGTAGTATCTATTTATATTCAAAATCCTTTTTTATTCATAATATCTAGGGCTATTTGCGGCTTTGCTATTGGTAACTATGCTGTTATAAATTCAACAATTGTAAAAAATGTTAAAGAAATTGATAGAAGCCTTGTATTTCGATATCCTATATTAGCATTTCTCTTAGGAGGTATAATTGGACCTATACTTGGTGGAACTTGCTTATCAGTTTCTGATAGTCGGTGGGCTTTAATGTCGCCTTTTCTTATAGCTATAATACTTGTATTAATAAACTTTGTGATGCTTCACCTTTCTTTAAAAGATATTAAAAAAGAATTAGTAAAAGATGAGAGTAGAAAAGTATTTCAAGCTTTTAAAAATCTATTTTTTATTTTTTCAAAAAAAGAGTTACTAAGTTTTGTCATGTTTCTACTACTTTTAAGATGTATGCAGGGTGTTTTTACTCAGTCTATTGCTGTTGTTTTAAGTCAAAGTTTAGATTTTAGTACGAGTAAAATAACACTTTTTTTCACATTATCTGCATTATTTACAATAATATCTATTATGTATATTCAAATTAAAGTAACAAAACTAATAAAGAGTTTAAACAAAAGAGTTTTAATTTGTGTAATTATTATTTCTTTTACATTTATACTACTATATCTCTTTGTAGAAAATAATTTAATGCTATGGTCTATGTCTATGTTAGTTTATTTAATTCTTCCAATATTAAATACAAACTGCTTTGCATATATTTCATTACAAATACCAGATGATGAACAAGGTAAAGCTTTTGGAGGGATTGGACAAATCCAATATGTTGGATTTATGATTGGAGGACTTAGTATAGTAGTATTTAATATATCAACTACCTTAGTAACTGTTATACCTCTTATATTTACTCTACTAGCTTTAGTTTTATTTTTAATGAAAAAATAAAATATGCATTAGTAATATTTATTAAAGCAAAAGCTTTTTTAGAGAATTTATGCTAATTTTTCACTATTTAAATAGTTTTATTAATATTTGATAGAGTCTGTTAAATATTAATATACAAATAATTTTATAGTTAATGTTACTATTGGTTTTTAACCTATTATAGTTATTGTGATTGAGTTTTTGATATTTATATAAATTGCTCAATGCTAGAGAAAAGTGTTAAAAATCTTTTTTATTAAAACTATTTAAAATATTTGTAATAGGACTGTATTATTTATTATAGAAAATAAAAGAAAATAAAAATGGAAGATTTTATACTAAAATATGCTAAAAAAACGCCTAATAAGATTGCTATAATTTTTAAAGAAAAAAAAGTTACTTATTATGAGCTTAATAAACAAGTGAACTCCATAGCAAATTATTTAAATTCTAAATATAAAGATATAAAAGCTATAGGGTTATATATGGATCGTTCATATGAAATGCTTTTGGGAGTTTTAGTATCGTTAAGATTGAATATACCATATGTTATGCTTAACTATATGGCCCCAGAAAGTAGAAATAGAGAAATCATCGAGGCTTCCAAGATAAATTTTGTTTTAACATATGACAATTTTATAGCAAGTGCTAATAAGATTATAAAAAATACTATAAATATAAGTACTTTGGAGATAGATTATAATACAAAGGATATATTTGTTAACCCTATATATGGAGCTACTGCATATATAATGTTTACCTCTGGGACTACAGGAGTTCCTAAAGGTGTTAAGGTTAGTAGAGAAGCCTTAAATTTCTTTATCACAGAATATAGTAAAAAAATACAATTAAGCTGTGATGATAAGGTTGATTATGCCTTATCTGCGGTATTTACAGGAAGTATTCCTTGTTATTTACCTCCTCTTTATAAAGGAGGTACTTTGGTTATTCAGCCAGAAGGTATTTTATCAAACCCTAAATTATATGTAGAAAGCATAATAGCACAGAATATTAATTATCTTAAATTTACTCCAACAATTTTCGAGATAGTCTTACCATATTTGATTAATTATAAAAATCATAAGCTTAATATTATTCTTAGTGGAGAAAAACTATTAAGAAGTAAAATTAAAGATTTTATAGGAGATGTTAACTGGAATGTTTATAACCAGTATGGTTTTACAGAATGTGTAGCTGGATTGACATCTCATCTCTTAAATAAAGAAGATGCTGATAGTAGTATTTCAAAATATGTTCCCGTTGGTAAGTGTTTTCCAGGAAGAAAAATATTACTTTTAAATGATAAAGACCAAGAAATAAAAAATTGTAATGTTGTAGGTAAACTATATGCTGGTGGAGCAGGGTTAGCTGATGGTTATATAAATGAAGACTCTAATAGCTCTTTTATGGTTATTGCAGGTGAAAGGTTTTATAATACGGGTGACCTTGCTATGTTTGACTATAATAATAATATAAACATTATTGGACGTTCTGATTCACAAGTAAAAGTAAATGGTGTAAGAATTGAGCTGAGTGAAATAGAATCGGCTATAATTGAGCATCAAAATATAAGTAATGCCTATGTAATGTTTAATGAAGAACAAGGCAAAATATTCGCTTATTTTATTTCTAATAAAGAAAAGAATATAAAAGAAAAAGAGATTTTTAATTACTTAAAAAATAAGCTACCTCATTATATGATACCTTCAGTGATAATAGCTTTAGAAAATTTTCCTCAAACAGATAATGGTAAGGTGGATTGGAGAAAATTACCTCTTAAGAAAACTTCCAGTGATAATTCAATAGATATAGAAAATTTAACAGAAAAAGAGCATATAATATTAGAACTTTGGGAAGAAGTTTTAAAAGAGAAAATTTACTCAATAGATGAAGATTTTTTTGAAAGTGGTGGTACATCACTTCAAGCATATCAAATATTGATTAAATTAAATTGTAATTTTGGTCTAAATCTTAGTATTGATTATATTTTTAAAAATCGAACAATTAGAGCTCAAGCCTTATATCTTGGAGATATAGAAGACTCTCTAGAAGAAATCGATGAGGAATTTTAAATATGGATATTATAAAAAAGATAAATTACTTTCTTGATCATGGCATTATTTTTCAATATAAGGGCGAAAGACTTTTTGCTAAATCACTATATAAGACTAAGATGGCTAGCTCAGATAGAGAATGGATCAAAAATAATAAACAGAACATAATTACTTACTTAAAAAAAAATGAATTAGAACCGACAAAAGCCCAAGAAAATATGTGGTTTGTTGAAGAAGTAAGCAAAGAATGTAATAGCTCTAATAATATTATTTATGCCATTACGATAGAAGGAGATATAAAAAAGAAACTTTTTGAAAAAAGCTTAGATTTTGTAATATGTAAGCATAAAATTTTGAAGTCAAATTTTATAAAAGATAATAGTGGAGATCTTTTAAGTAAAGAAACTGTAAATATAGTGAGCCCTTTTACTTGGAAAGAAAATGTAGAGAATATTGATGAAGATATAGAATCATTTATTAATATACCATTTAATTTAAAAAAAGATTTACCTTTTAGGTGTGCTGCTTTTATTAAAAAAACAGGTCAGACTGAACTTGTTTTTGTTTTTCATCATATTATATTTGATGGCTGGTCACTTAATATATTTATAGAAGATTTAACTAGCGCATATAATTCACTTTTAAAAAATAATGAGCTAAAAGATATACAAAATAATATAGACTTCTCTTCATATAAGCTTTGGAAAAAAAATGTTTTAAATAAAAACAATAAGGAAAATATAAAATACTGGCAACAAAAATTAGCTCAGTGTAATACTTTAATTCCATCATATAGAGTTTTGAGTGGTAAAGATAATACTTCTTGTTATAGTAAAGTTATTTTTTCTAAGGAATTGACGTCACAGATTATAGAATTTGTTAATAAAGAAGGCGTAACACTGTATCAGTTTATGCTTTCATCTATTTATATTCTCTTAACAAAGTACTTATCAATTTTTGACTTAAACATTCTAACACCTGTAGCAAATAGACCACATGAATCTTTTCAAAAAGTAATAGGGTATATGCTTAATAATGTAACTTTAAGAATAAATCCTGTTGAAAAGGAAAATACAACTTTTAAACAGTTGATTAATTTAAACAAAAAAAATCTTGAAGAAGCCATAACTCATAGTGAATATAATTTTAATGAATTAATAAACAAAGTTTGTGATGAAAGATATACAGATAGAATGCCATTAGCGCAAGTAATGTATGTCCATCAAAATATGAAAGAACCTACAGAGTATAGTTTTGGTAGTTATAAACAAAAGAGAAAATACTTAAAACCAAATAGAACCTATTTTGATTTAGCATTTGAAAGTAGATTACTTGAGAATCAAAATCAGCTCCAGTTAATAATACAATATTCTGATAACTATTTTAATAAAGATAGTATTAAAGATTTTTCAACATATTTAAAGCTAATTATTAGTCAAGTCATACCTAATAGTGATTTACAAATAAAAGATATTGATATAGTTCCTGCCAAACAAAAACAAGAGTTACTAAACTATAATTTAATTCAATCAGATGAAAACTATGATGACATTATAACTGTATTTAAAAAGTATGTGCAGAAAACACCAACAGCCATAGCTGTAGAGGATAGTAAATCAAAATTAACTTATGAAGAGTTAGATAAACTATCAGATAATTTTGCATCACATATTTTGAGTAAAAATAAAAAAGGATTTGTTGGTATTTGTTTAGATAGGAATAATAATTTATTGACTACTATTATTGGTGTTTTAAAGGCTGGATTAGCTTATGTCCCTATAGATAAAGATTTTCCTGATTCAAGAATACAATATATAGTTAATGATACAAAAATGTCCCTTGTGGTTACAGAAAGTAGTTATGCCAAAGCTTTTATAAATAAAGATTTAGAAGTTTTAATTTCAAGCGATTTATATGTTGAAAATAGAGACAAAATATCTTTTCCTCGAATTAATTTAGAGTCAACCGCATATGTTATTTATACTTCTGGAACAACAGGTAATCCTAAAGGAGTAAAAATAAGTAGACACTCCTTCATTCAATTTTTACAAGATTTTGTATCAACGATGCTTACAAGTCATAAACAAATATCATGTTTAAGCTCAACAAAACCAAGCTTTGATATTTTTGGTCTTGAATACGGAAGCTGCTTAATTACTGGTGGAAACTGTATATTAGTAGATACTCCTAATTTTGTAGAAAAACTTCTTGAGAAGGCTAATGCTATAAACATGATCCAACAAACACCATCTGTGTGGAAAGTATTACTAGATGGAATTAATGTTGTAAATAAAAATAAAAATCTATTTTCTAATATATCTGCTTTGACAGGAGGGGAAGCAGCTAGTTTAAATTTGTTGCGGGATTTAGATAGTAATTTTGCAGAAGTAATAAATGTTTATGGTCCAACAGAAACAACTATCTGGAGTTCTGCCCATAGATTTAATAGGAATGATCATAAGGTTAGTATTGGTAGGGCATTAAAAAATGAGCAAGTTTATATTCTAGATAAGAACTTAAAACTTGTTCCAAAAGGATTTACTGGAGAACTTTTTATCGGAGGGAGAGGTCTTGCACAAGGATATCTCAATATGATGGAGCTAACTTCAGAGAGGTTTATAGATAATCCATTATATATATCTGGTACTAATAGCAAAAAAATATATAAAACAGGTGATTTAGCTAGGTGGGATTATGATGGTTTAAATTATGTAGGTAGAACAGACTCTCAAATAAAAATTAGAGGTTTTAGGATTGAAATTGGTGAGATTGAAGCTGCGATAATGTCTCTTGATTATGTTAAACGATCAGTGGTTATTGTTTCTGAAAATCCAAATAATGAAAAAGTTTTAGTAGCTTATGTAACTTTTCAAGAAAAAAATGATAAGTCTATATTGCTTAATAAAGATTTAGCTAAAGCTCTTCCGGAATATATGATTCCAAGTTTTATTTTGTCTTTAGAGGAGTTCCCATTAAATAGTAGTGGAAAAGTTGATATAAAGTCTTTGCCTAAAGTTGATTTTTCAAATAAAAAAGATGGAGAATTAGCAAAAACTGGAATTGAAAAGAAATTAGTGGAGTTATGGAAAGAATATTTAAATATTGATAATGTTTTTATAAATGATGATTTTTTTGCTCTAGGTGGAAACAGTATTTTAGCAATACAACTATCTAATAAAATAAGTAAAATACTAAAGCAAAGTATAACTGTTGGAGATATCTTTGAGTGTCGAAATATTAAAAATTTATTACTTTTAAATAGAGAGAATAATGTACCTGAAGACTTTAGCTTAGATAAAAACGATAGTGGGAAAGCACCTCTTTCATCTCCCCAAAGGCAGCTATATTTCTTTGATAAAACAGAAAATAATAAATCTGTATATCATATGCCAATAGTTTTAGAGTTAAGATCTAATATTAATATAGTAGATTTAAAATTATCAATTGAAACAACTTGTTTAGAACACGATATACTATCTAGTATAATAGTTGAGGAAGACTTAAATATATATCAAAAGGTTATAAAGTCGGAATTACCCTTTAGAATCTCTGATGTAGAGTTTAAATCTAAAGATGCTCTTAATAAACAGATCCGTAATGATATCTCTGTTCCATTCTTATTAAATGAAACCTGGCCTATAAAAGTATACATATATAAGTATAAAGAATCTTATATTATGTTATTGAACATTCATCATATAGCTTTTGATGGATGGTCAATGAATATCTTTATAGATAGTGTTCAAAATAATTATAAAAAAATTAGTGAATCAAACAAGCCTCATAATTTAAATATTATAAAGCCTGAGCACAGTTATAGAGATTACTCTATATGGCAAAAAGAGTTTTTTAAAACACATACTTATAAGAAAGGTCTAGAATATTGGAAAAATAAGCTAGATGGAGTGAAAAATCTAGATTTAGCTAGTAATAGGCCTGCTAAATTTGATTATAAAGGTAGGAGTGTAACTACAAGTTTAGACAGAGATATAGCTAAGCAAGTGCATAATATAGCTATTAAGCAAAAAGTATCTTCTTTTTCTATTTATTTAGCAGCTTTTAATATTTTATTGTATAAATATTCTAATAGTGAAGATATAACTATTGGTGTTCCAATGTCTGGAAGAATAGATAGTAAGTTTCAAGATACAATAGGTTTTTTTGTAAATAGTGTACCTCTAAGAAATTCTATTTCCCCAGATTTTAAAACAGTAAATTTAATTGATAATATTAATCAAATATTAGTTAAAGCTCAAAATAAACAAAATATTCCTTTCGAGCATATTGTTAGAGAGGTTAATATTGAGCGTGATCCTAGCTTCCATCCTATATTTCAAGTAATGTTTAGTGTACAAAGTTTTGGTATTCAAAGACAAAAAGAAAAAAGTTTTTATACTAGAAGGTTACCTTTTTATGATTATCTAGATACAGCTAAATTAGATTTAGCATTATTTATTGATGATAGTCCAGAAATATCACAGATTAATATTACCTATGCTGAGAGTTTATTTTCAAAAGAATATATCAATGATTTTGTAGAAGGGTTCTCTACTATCCTAGAGCAATTAGCTAAAAATCTTGAAACTAAGGTAAATGAGTACGATATTCTTAGCAAAGCAGGATACGATAAAATTATAAAAGATTTTAATACTAATTTCGAGAATATAGATAATCTTGGAAACATTATTGACTTTTTTAATTATCAAGTTAAATTAAATCCAGATAAGGTAGCTCTAATTTTTAAGGATGAAAGACTTACATATAAAGAGTTGGATCAGAAAACAAATCAGTTGGCTAACTACTTAATAAAGCATTTTAATATAACAAAAGACTACTTAGTTCCTCTATTTTTTGATAGGGGCTTAGATATGATAATTGCTATTTTGGGGGTTATTAAAGCAGGTGGTGCTTATATTCCGATAGGAATAGATATGCCAGATGATAGAATAAGCTTTATTTTACAAGATTCTAGTGCAGAAATAATTCTCTCAAGTAGTGAATATGCCAAAAGATTAGAAATTTATCAAAATATAAAGAGGATTTTTCTAGATGAAAATAATCTGATAGATAGCTATAGCATAAGCTCTCCTAATATAGTTATAGAACCTAATAGTCTAGCATATGTAATATTCACATCGGGTACAACAGGTAAGCCTAAAGGTGTGATGCTAGAGCACTCTAATATTGCAAATTTGATAAATTATAAAAGATCATTTGTAAAAAAATCAGATATTTCATGTAGTTTTCATAGCTACACATTTGATGTATCTGTTATGGAATTTTTTACTGCATTATCATCAGGTATTACTTTACATATATTGGATAAGAAGCTAATTAGAGATATTTCTAGTTTATTTAAATATATAGAGCAAAATGATATTTCTTTGCTGACAATACCTCCAAAAGTATTGGAACAAGTTAGTAATGAACAGATTGATAATACGTTATTGAGAGCTATAGATTTAGGAGGCGAAACATATAATGGAGACTATCATGGAAAAAAGGCTAGGCTTCTAAATCATTATGGTCCTACGGAAACAACAGTATTTTCAACAACAAGAACAGTATATGATAAAAACTTTTTTAACATTGGAAAAGCTATATCAAATACGAAACTATATGTATTAGATAAAGACTTAAAACCAGTACCAATTGGCGTCGCAGGGGAGCTACACATTAGTGGAGCTGGTGTTGCTAGGGGGTATTTAAATAGGCCAGAATTAACTAAAGAAAAATTTATCGAACATCATCTAATGACTAGTGATGATAAGGAATATGGTTATGATAGATTATATAAAACAGGTGATTTGGTTAAATGGCTGCCAAATGGTGAAATTGAATATGTTGGGCGAACAGATTTTCAAGTTAAAATCAGAGGCTATAGAATAGAGTTAACAGAGATAGAAAATGTTATATTAAGTATTCCAGAAATTATACAAGTAGCCGTTTTAGCTGTAGATATTCTTGGATACAAGAGTCTTGTTGCATATTATGTATCTCAAACTGAATATGATGATGAGTATTTTTCGTCATTAGTTCAAAATAAATTACCTGAATATATGATTCCTTCATATTTTATACATATGAAAGAATTTCCTTTAACTATAAATGGAAAATTAGATAGAAATAAATTACCTAAAATAAATACTGGAAATGATAAAAGTTATAGAGAACCAAGTACAGAGGTTGAGAAAATTTTTCATAGTATTTTTTGTAAAGTTCTTGGTGTTGAGAAAGTTAGTATTGATGATAACTTCTTCAAAATAGGAGGCGATTCAATAAAAGTTATGCAAATACAGTCTTTAGCAAAACAGAATGGTATATTTATAAAAACTATAGATGTTTTTACCGCAAAGACTATAACTAAATTAGCAAAGAAATATGACTCTTCTATTGTTAAGAAAAATAAAACAAATAGTCAAGTAATTGAGAGTGACATTGTTCCCTTACTTCCTATACAAAAATGGTTCTTGTATTTTGGGCATAAAGATCCAAACTGGTTTAATCAATCTATTCTTATTCGAGTGCCTTGCGATGTTGATATAAAAATACTTAAAAGAACTGTTCTTTCTCTTCAACTAACATCTGAAACCTTTGCATTGAGATTTTCTTTTGAAGATGGTGTATGGAAACAAAAATATCTAAATAAAGATAATTTCAAGTTAAAAGAGCTAAATATCCATAACTATAAATCTAATAAGCAAATAGAAGAAATATGTACAGACTTACAGTCTAAGTTAAATATTTTAGAGGGAAATATATACTCTTTTGATTTATTTGATCATAATGAAAATAAGTACCTATTAATCTGTCTTCATCATCTAATAACAGATGGCGTATCCCAAAGAATTATTTATAATAATTTGATCTCTATTTATGATGATTTATCTTCTAGTAAAGGTCTTGATATGAATAAATATAAAGAGATCTCAACTTATCAAGAGTGGAGTTATTTCTTAAAAAATAAAGCACTTGGTGCATCTCAGCGGACAATAGAATTTTGGCAAGAAAAATCCACGGGTTTAAAAAATGTAGATGCTGATAGTTTTAATAATATTCATAACAGTAGCATTACTGTGAGTAAAGATATTGTTTCTAAAATTAAAAAAATAAAAGATACAACTATTAAAACACAGATACAATACATCATTATTGCAAGCTTTATACAAGCTTATAAACAGTATTCTTTACAAGATAAAATTACAATAGCATTTGAAGGACATGGAAGAGAGGAATTAGATAGTTCTTTAGATATTTCATCTACTATTGGATGGTTTACGAATATATTCCCTCTGACTTTTGATTTATCTGAAAAAGGCGATATTTATTCTTCTACATATTTATTTATAAAATATATAGAGTCTAAGTTTAAAGATTTAGGAGAGGATAAGGGATTATCTTTTTCATATTTAAACCATATATTTAATAACTCTACAATGTTTCTTAATGAGAAGAATATACCTATATCTTTTAATTTCTTAGGAGAGTTTGTAGAGACAGATAATAATTGGAAATTAGAGAATCATCTGTGTGTAGGACATATAAGTCATGAAAACTTATTACCGCATCCATTAAGTCTTAATAGTTATATAAAAAATGGAGAGTTATATATTAATATAAAAGCTTCAAAAAATTTTATAGAGAAAATACAGAAATCTAAATTTTATAAAACAGATTTTAGTGCGGAAAGTTTTATCAATGGTGTTGTATATACTTGCGATATAATAAAAAGAAAGAGCAAGATTATTTTTTCTGGTATTACAGAGTATCTACATCCTTGTTTAGATGTAGCGGATAGTGCAAAAAAATTAGGTTTCATCTTGACTGATCCAAATTCAGAAGAATATAAAAAGATCTCTAAACTAGCATTTAAGGTAGAAAAGATATTAAATATTCCTGATGGAGTTAGCCATTTTGAGTTTTTTAAAGATAAAAAAACTAAAGAGATAATATTCCTTGAAGTTGGAATTAGACCTGGTGGTGCGTGTTTGCCGCAAATATATGAATTAGCATATGATATAAATTTACACCATGAGCATTTTTATTCTATTACAGGTTTAGATAATAGTATAGATCCTAATATGACATATAAACCTATTTTATGTGTTGATATTTTATCTCCTAATAAAGGTATTATTAAGAACTTTAATATTCCTAAATTAAATACTAAAAAACCTATGATAAAATATTTCTATAAAAAAGGTGATTTTGTAAATAAAACAAGTAGCATTGCTGAAAAATTACTTAATATAGCTATAGTTGGTAATACTGAAAGCTTAGATGATTTCTATAAAGATGTTAATTCTATTGATATATCAAACATAGTTGTTTTAAATTGATTGAAAATTCACCATAATATAATAGAATTAACAAATTATATAATATATTTACAAACTTCTAAAATGATAGAATTAATAAATAATAATCAGTTTTTGATGCAAAATATCCAACAATTTACAATATTATTACAAATTTCTTTAGTTGCTTTTACAATTGCATCAATTATTGTTACTGGCTTATTTATATTGTCACAACGAAAATTATCTAAAAATCTTTTTAAGATAAATAATTATCAACAAATTCATCCTGCATGGTTATGGACTCAGCTAATTCCAATATGGTCATCAATAGCATTTGTTGTGACAGCTGTTAAATTAGATGATCAAATAAAAATATATACTACAAAATATGATGAAAAATTGAAGTTTAAAGCTTCACTTGTTTATTGGTATGTAGGCTTCTTGATATTAGGGTTAATACCTATTATAAATATTATAGCTGGAATAATTAATTTATTTATATTTATAATTATCTGGTCGAATATAAGTAGTTCATCAAAACAGATTCAAAAGCGTCTCAATCAACAATAAAAACAATTAATATATAAACTTCTATTATCATGCATTCAGTTTCGCATAATATATATTATGTTAAATTATTGACTTAAAGTAATATCCTTCCAAGATTTAAGCTTGAGCCCTTGATTATTAACATATTTACTAATACTTGCTCTAGATATACTCTCTTTTTAATTTCTCAATTATTTCTATACTAGCTGGTAGAAAATAATAATTATCAAGTTCTGAAATATTTACAAGCTTTAGTTGTTGATTTTCTTTTGGATAAGGAATACCTTCATAGCTATCAACAATAAAAAACTCTAGATTAACTTCGATATTATTTTTATTTATATGTTTTTTCTTAAAATATGGATTTAGAGCTTTAATAGTAATTCCAACTTCTTCAAAAACTTCTCGTTTTATACAATCTTCAAAGCTTTCATTATTTTCTACTTTACCTCCAGGAAATTCCCAGTAATCACTGTATGTCTGGAATTTTTGTCTTAGATTTATATAGACTTTATTCTTCTGTTCATTTAGAATTATCGCCACTGCGGCATTTATCCGTTCCATTTTATAAAAAATTAACATTGTTATTAAGAAATATAATATGTTCCAAAATCATAAAAGTGAAATTTTATTAGCAACTCCTCTCATAAAAGATGATGCTATATTTACTAAATCTGTTATTTATCTTTGTCAAAATGATCGTCATGGTGCTATGGGCTTAATTATAAATAAGCCTTTAGATGATAAGTTGAAAGATGTCTTTGAAGAGCTTGATATACCTCATAATAATACCTTTGAAGAGATATTAAGCCACCCTCTTTATATGGGCGGTCCAATAAGCCCTCACAAAATATTAATACTCCATACTACGAATGGACGTAACTACAATTCAACTATAAAGCTTGATGAAGGTTTAGCTATTACCGCTTCAATGGATATTTTAGAAGACCTTGCAAATAATATCCTGCCTGAATATTTTTTACCTATAGTTGGCTATAGTTGTTGGACAGCAGATCAGCTATCAGATGAGATAAAAGCTAATGACTGGATTGTGACAGATAAATTAAGCAAGAAGATATTATTTAACTATGAAAATAAGACAAAGTGGCAAAATCATCTAGAACATGCTGGATATAGTTTACAAAACTTAGACTCTTTATTTGAAAATATAGGTAATGGCTAATGTTTCAATCTTTAATAGCTATAGACTTTGGTAAAGCTAGAATTGGCTTAGCAAGTGGTCAAATGATTACAAAAACAGCTACTCCTATTGGAACTGTTGAAGCCTATGATGGTGTACCAAACTGGATTGAACTTGATAAAATTGTCAAAAGATGGAATCCTTCAGATATTATAGTTGGCTTGCCTTTGGATACACAAGATTTTGAAACTGACATTACCAAAGCTGCAAAAGATTTTGCTAAAGAGGTAAAAAAGAGATATCAAAGGAATGTTCATCTTATAAATGAAGCTTATTCAACTCGTGAAGCAAGATGGCGTTTAGAAGAAGTTAAGAGTAAAAAAGTTAGTCATCTAAAAGTGGATGCTTTAGCTGCATGTGTAATTCTTGAAACTTGGATGGCAGAGAATTAAAGTAGAATTTATGCTGTGAAAAATATTGTATATGTTTGATCTATAAATATAATACAATTATTTCTAATAGCATTAATGCCAAATGAAAACAGTCATTTATTTCAATATATTATTTATTTTCTGTGTTGAAACATTATTAGCTCGCTTTGCTACTGAACAAGATATGAGCGCTACGTGTAGTTATATAAATAATAATGTCAAAATAGATAAAAATTACAAAGTTAATTGGATTACTGAAGAACAAATAAATATAATCGATGAAAATGCCAGAGACAATTATAAATTAATTAAACTACTTTATACGGAAAGTTTTGAATCATTTAACGTAATAAATGCTAGTATAGATAACGATAAGAAATATGAAATTGATAAGAATTTAATTGAGGATAAAACTTTAGCTAGTGAAGCAAATAGGTTCATTAATATGAGACAAATATTAATTCCATTTAAAAAAATACAAGCTGGTAGTAAAATTAATCTAAAATATGAAAGAGTTGTAGAAAGACAATTAGTTGATAATCATTTTTCAAAAACATTATATTATGGTACTGATATTCTTTTAAAAAACTCAAAAACTATTATTAATTCAGAAATCCCTTTGTATATATTTGCCAATGATCCTTTTAACGTTTTAGAAATAAAAGAATTCAAAAAAAATAATATTTATCATTACACCATAAAACTTTTAAAGCCAATTTCTAGTGCTACTATTAATGAACCTAATAATAGTCTTTTAAGTTTAGAGAATCAAACCTGGGTTGGTATATCAACAGATAAAACATATGAATCTCTAAATAAAACATTAGCAAATAAATATGAAAATATTGTAAGCCAAACACTGCCAAATGAGCTTGTAATTGAGTTAAAAAAGTTTAGTCACCTAACAAATGATGTAGATATAATAAATAGTGTAACTAATCTAGTACAAAATAAAGTAACATACTTGAGAGATTGGAAAAAAATTGAAGCTGGATTTTATCCAAGGTCAATGAATGAGGTTATTGATACTGGATATGGTGATTGTAAAGATTATTCATTACTAACAGTTGCTAGCTTAAGATATCTAGGTTTATCTGCTAAATTTGCTTTAGTAGCTCGAGGTGAGATAATACAAGAACATCCTAATCATACATTAGCAAGTATTAATGATTTTAACCATGTAATAGTATATGTGGAAGGATCAAATAAAAAAAAATATTGGATTGATCCAACTAATAATATTAGTATGGCTGGTGGTTTGTTCCCTGATATAGCTAATCGTAAGGCATTAGTATTAACTCTTGATCATGAACCTAATTATATGCGAGTTTATAATATTAACTATAGGAAGTCTAAAATACATTCTAAATCTGAATATAAAATAAGAGAAAAAAATATTCACACTATTACTTATGTTACCTTTGAAAAAGAGTCAGCGATTATGTTTACTGGCTCTGAGCTATTTGCAAATAAAAATATTATTATAGATTATATATATAGCAATTTTCTTGAGCCTGAACATAATATTCCTAAAGATCAAAGACTTAAATCAGTTATTCCTGATTTAAACTCGAGAATAGTTAAAAATATAAATTTTTCTTTTGAGTATATAGTAGATAATCCATATATTGAAACTAATATGGGTAAAGTCCTCAAGTTAAGTATGTATGATTTTGTTGATCCCCCTGAGGATAGTGTAAATGATATATATATTGGTCAACCGAGAACATATATAAAAGAATATATTTTTGATATAGAGATTTCTGGTATTGATAAATTGAACTCTAATATATCAACACCGTGGCTAGATTTAAGTAGAAAATGTTATATAAACAAAAATGGAGAAAGTGTTATAAAAGAAAATTATATTTTCAAAAAATCTTTTATAACTTTTAAGGATAGACAGTTAGAAGAATATAAGTTTCTAAAAAAAAGGATTAAGTCTTTTAGAAATATATTTTTAGTACTAAAATAAAAATTCTAGCATTTTTAAAAGTGTGTTAAATTTAAAGCTTACATATAAAATTTACGTTTTTCTTGATCCCCATTATATCCTACAGCTGTCGAATATGACACGCTTGAAACATTTGTTGGGCTAGGTGTTAAGCTAAAACAATAGTATGGTAATATTAGCATTATACTTATTATCTTTCTTTTGAGATTCATCCTCATGATATATTTTCCTATTTATAATTTTTTATATTTTGCGAATATATTAAAGTAGTTATTAATCTCAAATATTTATAAAATGTAACAGTATGTAACTATACATTATGAGTAATTTAATAAATAAGTTTCTAAAGATAGCAATAATCTAGATATTTATAGAGTTTTAACTTAAAATATCCAGCATAATTTTGCATATTTTTTATTAAAAACAAGGTTCTGTACTTCAAATGAGTGAATATAATTTTGATCAAATAGAGCAACAAGCTCAAAATTACTGGCGTGAAAATAACTCTTTCAAAGCCGTTGAAGATAAAAGTAAAGAAAAATTCTATTGTTTATCAATGCTACCGTATCCTAGTGGTACTCTACATATGGGACATGTGAGAAACTATACTATTGGAGACGTTATAGCTCGTTATCAGAAAATGCAATGTAAGAATGTCCTTCACCCTATGGGATGGGATGCCTTTGGTTTGCCGGCTGAAAATGCTGCTATCAAGCATAAAAGATCACCTGCAGAATGGACAAAAAGTAATATTGCTCATATGAGAAAGCAACTTGATTCCTTAGGTTTTAGTTTTGATTGGTCAAGAGAAGTTGCTACTTGTGATGAAGATTATTATAGATGGGAGCAATGGTTTTTTATCCAACTTTATAAAAAAGGTTTAGCATATCGTAAAAACTCAGTTGTAAACTGGGATCCTGTAGATCAGACAGTTTTAGCTAATGAACAGGTTGTAGATGGTAGAGGCTGGAGATCAGGCGCATTAGTTGAGAAAAAAGAAATACCACAATGGTTTTTAAAAATTACTGATTATGCTGATGAGCTTTTACAAGATATCTCTAAATTAGATAACTGGCCAGATGCTGTAAAAACTATGCAAACAAACTGGATTGGTAAATCAAAAGGTTTAACTGTTAAATTTAAAATTCAAGATTCTGATGATGAAATAGAAGTTTTTACAACGCGTCCTGATACTTTGATGGGTGTGAGCTACCTTGGAATTGCACCTGAGCACCCTCTTGCTTTAGTTGAAGGAAAATCAAATACTGAGTTAGCAAGCTTTATTGAAGAATGTAAGAAATCTTCAACAATGGAAGCTGATTTGGCTACTCAAGAAAAGAAAGGCTTTAAAACTAATATAAAAGTAATTCATCCTATTTCAGGTGAGACTGTTGATGTTTGGGTAGCAAACTTCGTACTTATGGGGTATGGTTCAGGTGCTGTAATGTCTGTTCCAGCTCACGATCAAAGAGACTGGGAGTTTGCACAAAAGTATAATATTCCTCTAAAGCAAGTTATTGCTTCAAATGACAAAAAATTAAAAGTTGATTTAGAAAAAGAAGCTTTTGTTGAAAAAGGAATATTGATAAATTCTGGTGAGTTTGATGGTTTAAACTTCAAAAAAGCCTATCAAGCAATAAAAAAATATCTTTTTGATAATAATAAAGGTTATGAGACTACAAACTTTAGAATCCATGACTGGGGCATTTCCCGTCAAAGATATTGGGGTTGCCCTATCCCAATGGTTCATTGTGATAGCTGTGGAGTTGTTCCTGAAAAAGAAGAAAATTTACCTGTTAAGTTGCCTACAGATGTTACTCTTACAGAGGCCGGATCTCCTTTAAAAGATATGCCTGAATTTTTAGATGTTAAATGTCCTAAGTGTGGTTCTCAAGCAAAAAGAGAAACAGACACATTTGATACATTCTTTGAATCATCTTGGTATTATGCAAGATATACATGCCCTACTGCTAATAAAATGCTAAGTGATGAAGCAAATTATTGGTTACCAGTAGATAAATATATTGGTGGTATTGAGCATGCTATCATGCATTTATTGTACTCAAGATTTTTCCATAAATTAATGCGCGATGAAGGTCTAATTACTTCAGATGAGCCATTTAATAACTTACTTACTCAAGGTATGGTCTTAAAAGATGGTGCTAAAATGTCTAAATCAAAAGGCAACACAGTAGATCCTCAAGAATTAATAGATATGTATGGTGCTGATACTGTAAGGTTATTTAGTATGTTTGCAGCACCTCCTGAGCAATCATTAGAGTGGTCAGAGACTGGTGTTGAAGGAGCTAATAAATTTTTACGTAAAGTATTTAACTATGCTCAAGCAAATAAAGAAGCATTATCGAAAAAAATAAATGTTGATATAAACAAATTATCAAAAGAAGATAAAAAAGCTCGTTTTGAAATACATTCAAACTTAAAGCAAGCTATTTTTGATTTTGATAAAAGTCAGTTTAATACTGTAGTTTCAGCTTGTATGAAAATTCTAAATACTTTAAATAACTATGATAATCTTTGTGATAGTGTTAAGGCTGAAGGCTATAGTATTTTATTAAGGGTTTTAGCTCCTTTTACTCCGCATATTTGTCATTATTTATGGCAAGAGCTTAATTTAGGTGATGATATTTTGCATACAGAATTTCCACTAGTAGATGAGAAAGCTCTAGTTAAGGATGAGTTCTTACTTATAGTTCAAATAAATGGTAAGCTAAAAGCAAAGCTAGAGTTAGATGCATCATTAACTAAATCAGAAGTTGAAGATAATGTTTTAGAAGATGAGCATGTTAAATCATTTATTGATGGTAAACAAGTTATTAAGGTAATCTATGTACCACAAAAACTTATAAATATAGTAATTAGATAGAGAGATTCAAATGAAAAAATATGCAATACTTTTCTTTATTTTAGTGCTGGCTTTGGCTTCTTGTGGCTTTCACCCTCGTGGAGTTGTTAGCGATACAAGCACTGATGCTGGAAATTTTAGTAGCTTAGTTGGAACAAAGTTCTATATTGAGAATAATAACTATAACTCTATTTCTAATGATATCAAGAGAAACCTAAAAGCATATAAAGCAGTAATAGTTTCAGATGAGAAAACCGCGGATTATATAATAAATATACAAGATGTTAAGAAAGATTCTAAGCTAACAAGTGTAGTTGGTGGAGCATCAAATAATACCTACCAGCTATACTACAGAGTTACGTATAATGTGGTTAAACCTAACAATAAAACTCCTGTTATACCAGATAATACTATTGATGCACAACAATTCTGGCAATCAAACTCGGGTACTCAGTTAGCTCAAAACTATGAGAATGTAAGAATATTTAAGTATCTTCAAACAAGTATAGTGCCAAGAATCGTTACTCAAATTGCAGCATTACTACCAAGTAAAGCACCAAATAATCCAACACAAGAAGATGATTCTTAAACTTTATTAAGGAAACAAATAATATGAATCAATTAAAAGATTTCTATGCTGATATGCTTAATAAATATAGCGGTCTTGCTGGAATATTAAGTTTTTTAACAATTTTTTTAATAATATTATTTTGTGCTTGGATTGTTAATAAAATTCTTAAAAAATATATAGTTACAATTGTAAATAAATTTGCAGTGAGGTTAGGTCCTAATATAGGCGAAATATTAATAAGATATAAAGTTTTTAATAAACTATCACATATTGGTCCTGGAATACTTATTTATTTAGCTATCAATATTTGTGCAAGTTCAGAGCATGATTGGACAATTAGTTTAGTCGAAACTATTCAGTTAATTGCTCAAATATATATAACATTAACTATAATTTTATTTTGTTTATCTTTTGTTGATGCTATTTTTAGTTATTTTCAAAAGCTTCCTTACTTCAAGCACCACTCTTTAAAAAGTTATGCTCAGGTTATAAAGATAATTTTATATTTTGTAGCTTTTATATTAGTAGTGTCTCAGTTACTTGATAAGTCCCCTATAGCCTTTCTAACAGGTTTAGGTGCTTTATCAGCGGTATTAATGTTGGTATTTAAAGATACTATATTAGGCTTTGTTTCAAATATTCAAGTTGCGGCTCTAGATCTAGTAAGAGTTGGCGACTGGATTACTATTCCATCAGCAGGTGTTGATGGAGATGTTATGGAAGTTTCTATTAATACCGTAAAAATTCGTAACTTTGATAAAACAATATCTACTGTTCCAACATATACACTAATTAATAATAGCGTACAAAACTGGCGTGGAATGGTTGAAACTGGTGGGCGTAGAATCAAACGCTCAGTAAATATTGATATAGATACTATTAGATTTTGTGATGAGGAAACTTTAGAAACTTTAGCGAAAGAACCTCTTTTACAAGATTTTATTACTAGTAAAAAAAATGAGAAGCTGACAAATATAACTTTATTTAGAGCATATATTGAAAATTACTTACGCAATCATCCAAAAATACATACAGGTTTAACTTTCCTAATCAGAGAACTACAACCTAGTGAAACAGGTTTACCAGTTGAGTTATATATTTTTACAAATGATACAAACTGGGTTAACTATGAAAAAATTCAAGCAGATATTTTTGACTATGTTTTTGCTAGTTTACATATGTTTGATCTAAAAGCCTTCCAAGCTATAACTGGTAGAATCTCTAAATAAAAATCATAATTTTCTGATATTATTTTTGTTAATTAAATTTTAAATTTAAAGAGAAATCCTGTCTAATGAGCTTAAAATCTTTTACAACCTTTATAGTATTGTTTATAGTAAATATATCATTATGTCTTGCTGTAAATGTACCTATTGAGATGTTTGATTTATCTAAATACTCACAAGATGCAAATTATTATATTCCTAAGTCACAAAAAGGATATGAGAAACCTTTATTGACTAGGCTTCAGCAAGATAAACTTCTCAAAAAATTAATATCTCATTCTGTTGGAAATGATTCTCCATGGTCAGAATCTTTCTATGAAGAGTATTTGCAACAAAATAGTCTAAAAAAATGGGTTACAGAGCAAATTAACGATATCAATAATAGTAAGCTACCAGATGATGAGAAAATTTATAAAGAAAATTTTAGACTTTTTACTAAACTTGAATATAAAAGTGTTACTAAAAATATAAATTTTGATGATATCAATAATTTACATAAATATAACGTTAACAATAGAGCTATAGTTACGAGAACAACAATGGGATATACCGTTCCTTATGACAGACCGTTATTTTTGAATTTCACATTACCAGGTCAAGGATATCCTTTTAGTAACATTAATGTTTCATCGTTAAATATTGGTGAAGCTATTTATATAATCTCAGTTTCAAAAGATAAACGTTGGTATTTAGTTCTTAGTCCATCTTTTTATGCATGGGTAAAATCTAATACTATTTCTAGAGTTTCAACTAGTGAAATTGAAACTTGGAAAAATGCTTTCACAAAAAAAAGCATCTCTATTAGACGTTTTGAGACACCTATATTTAACTTAGATAATAAACTAATTAAAAATACTTATCCTGGAACAATGTTACCAGTACTAGATACTGATAAAAATTATTATAAAGTGTTGCTTCCAACTCAAACAAAAACCGGAAATCTAGTTTTTACAGATGCTAAAATAATAAAGCATGATGCCACAAAGATACCAGCTTTAACTACACCTAAAAATTTTGTAAAAATAATTAAAGAGACTCAAGGCTATCCTTATGGTTGGGGTAATCAATATTACTATAATGATTGCTCTTCTGAGTTAAGAGCTATATACCAAGCTTTTGGAGTATGGTTACCAAGAAATTCTAAGGATCAATATAAAACATATAAATCATTAAAACTTGATAAATATACTTCAGAACAACGTAGTCAAATTTTATTGACAAAAGCTCGTCCTTTTTTGGATTTTATATATATAAAGGGGCATGTGATGCTATATATCGGTAAAACTTTAAATCCATACAATCCGAAACAAGTTGTTCCTGCAACGTATCAACAGGTTTGGGGATTGAAAGATAAAGATAATACTAAAAGATCTGTTATAGGTGAATCAGTTTTCTTACCATTATTAGAGAAATATCCAGAGGATCCTACTTTGGAAAGTGAGCTAAAAAAACAAGTCTTTAGAATTGTTCAAATAGCACAATATTAACACTTAGGTAGTGTTACGCCTTCTTGCCCTTGATATTTACCACCTTTATCAGCATATGATGTTTCACACTCTTCATCTGATTGGAAAAATAGCATCTGTGCAACACCTTCATTAGCATATATTCTTGCAGGCAATGGAGTTGTATTTGAAAACTCTAATGTTACATAACCTTCCCATTCAGGCTCTAAAGGTGTCACATTTACAATAATCCCACATCTAGCATAAGTTGATTTACCAAGGCATACAACTAAAACATCTCTTGGAATTTTGAATTTCTCAACAGTACGTGCTAAAGCAAAAGAATTGGGAGGAATAATACAAACATCGCCTTTAAAATCAACAAAGTTTTTATCATCAAAGTGTTTAGGGTCTACTATTGAAGAATTAATATTTGTGAAAATTTTAAACTCATCTGCGCAGCGTACATCATAACCATAACTAGATGTACCATAAGAAACTATTTTTTCATTATTTGCAACTTTGACTTGTCCTGCTTCAAAAGGTTCTATCATAGAATGCTCTTGGGACATTTTTTTTATCCATTTATCTGATTTTATAGACATTTTTTCTCTCTTAATTTTCTAATTTAACACCAATAGAATCTAAACTACTTGCTTTAGGTAGTTTTTCAATTTCATTTAATATATTTTCAGCTACTGTCATATAACTTGTATTAATATTATCATCTTTATCTAAGCTTACATAAGGTTTACCATGATCAGCATTTTCACGAATATCTTTATGTAGAGGCAAATTACCAAGAAATTCAATATTGTTTTTACCACATAATAGATGTGCTCCATCTTCACCAAATATATGATCACTATTGCCACATTTAGGACAAATGTAGTAGCTCATGTTTTCTATAACGCCTAATGTTTTAATATCAACTTTTTCAAACATAGCGACAGCACGTCTTGCATCTATCAAAGATAAATCTTGAGGAGTAGTTACAACTACAGCTCCAGTTACTGGCATATTTTTAGAAATTGTGAGCTGTATATCCCCTGTTCCAGGAGGTAAATCTAGAAATAGGTAATCTATTTCACCCCAGCTGGTATCATTTAGAAGTTGCATTAAAGCTCTAGAAACTATGGGACCGCGCCAGATCACAGCAGATTCTGGATCTATAAGATTTCCGATAGAAATCATTTTAACCCCATAACGTTCAAGAGGAATGATTTTTTTCTTATCTGTAGTCTGAGGATTCTCTTTTAAATCAAACAGAGTTGGCTGACTTGGGCCATAGATATCTGCATCTAAAACCCCTACTTTAGCTCCCATTTTTGCAAAACTTACAGCTAAATTTGCAGTAACAGTAGATTTGCCTACACCACCTTTACCAGATGCTACTAAGATTATATTCTTAATATTTGGTAAGAGCTTTTGTCCTTTTTGAACTTTTCTTTTTAAAGTTTTTTCAATATTTATCATAGTTTTTTACTAGCTTTTAATAATTAATTAGCTATTATCTATATAATTTGAATTTAATTATACTTAAATAAATATGCTTAAAAAAGAAGATTTTAAAACGATTTTACTTACTAGTATCGGTGGAATGCTTGAGTTTTATGATTTTGTAATATTTGGTATGTTTGCAATCGTATTAGGCAGTACTTTCTTTCCACATGAAGGATCACCCGCTTTAGAGGCACTATATGCTTTTACTGTTTTTGCAGTGGGATATTTTGCTAGACCAATAGGTGGTATATTCTTTGGTCATATAGGCGATAAGTTTGGGCGTAAAAAATCTTTTATATTAACTATATTGTTAATGGGGTTAGCATCATTTTTTATCGCATTATTACCTTCTTATAGTAGTGTTGGGATTTTAGCTACATTATTATTTGTTTTGTTGCGTATTATTCAAGGAGCCGCAATTGGTGGTGAGATTCCAAGCGCTGTTGTATTTGTTAAAGAGACTTTAATAAAACACGGTGGTTTAGCTTGTGGTATTATATTTTGTTTTATTAATTTTGGAATATTTTTTGCTGAAATTACAAAAGTAGTTACAACATACTTTTTAACAGATCAATATGCTTGGCGGGTTGCTTTTATGCTTGGAGGTATTGCCGCGATTATTAGCTATTTTTTTAGAAAAGAAATAAGTGAAACAGAAACCTTTTTAAACAAAAAGATTGAACATAAAGTTCCAATAATAAGTCTATTTAATACAGAAAAATTAGCTATGGTTAGAGCAATCGCAGCTATATCAATATTTGCAATGGTTGTTGGGTTTTTCTCTCTTTATTTACCTACTTATTTTAAACTAAATAACATATCTAATGCTTCTAATTTAATCTTATTAAACTTATTTGTTTTTTCTGTTATTTCAATACCAGCAGGATATTTGGCAGATAAGTTTGGAGCATTAAAAATCCTTTTTGTTGGAGGCATTGGATTGTTAATCTTTGGAAGTGCTTTTTACTACGCTATAGTAATAAATTCTCACTACTTAATCATATTTATGTTAATCAATAATATTTTTATGGGTCTTACTGTTGGTGTGGCTGCAAACTATGCAAGTACTCTTTTTAGTCCTAGTGTTCGTGCTAGTGGTTTAGGCTTTACTTATAATATTAGCTTTGCAGTTTTTAATGGGGCATTTTTAGCTTTAGCAAGTTTTGGAGTTGCTGAAGGAGTTATGTTAACACCTCTATACTTAATTTTAGCAGTGGTAATTATTTCTTTACTTATCTTAATCTTTACTAAAAAATCATACTAAAACATTGCTATATAGATTATTAGCGATATGTTAAAATTTAGTTATTAGCTTCAAATTAGTGTAAAAAATATGGATAATTTTATATCTGGAGTAATATACTTATTAGAAGCAAATTCTATTTTATTTATTTGCCAAGTTTTTACTATATTTGTCGTTTTAAAACTTATAGTAGATAAAAAATCTGCATCTAATATTATAGCTTGGCTCTTAGCAATATTATTTATTCCTTATGTTGCAATACCCTTTTTCTTTATATTTCAGCGCAAAGATAGACGTAGGTTTTGGCAGAAAAAGACTATGAATATAGATAGCTCAGCATCTTTTGAAAAAATTTGTTTAACTAATGATCATTGCCAAGAATTACCTAAAAATGTTATTAATACTTTTTCAAATCTTGATCTACCAACACTTACTATGCATAACAGCTTTGAAATATATACTAATGGGGTTAGATCTTTTGAAGCTTTTATGCAAGCGATCAACTCTGCAAAAAAAAGCATATATCTTCAGACTTATATACTTAAAAATGACACTACATCTAAACTAGTTATAAGTGCATTAGAACAAAAAGCTGCTCAAGGAATTGAGGTTAAAATGATGATTGATTCTCTGGGATCATTCCATGCTTATCTACATAATAAAAGGATATTTCGAAACTTACGTACTTTAGGCGCAGAAATAGTATTTTTCATGCCAATACTTACAAATCCTTTGCGTAACTATATTAATTATAGAAATCATCGTAAGATTTTTATTTTTGATAATAATTTAGCTATGAGTGGCGGTATAAATATTGGTGATGAATATATGTCTTTGGCTTATCATGATGGGATGTGGAGTGATTTGTTATTTAGCCTTCGTGGCGAATCTGTATTACATTTTTTAAAAGTTTTTCGTTCAGACTGGTATTTTGCAACAAATCGTGAGCTAAAGTTTAAAATAGAAAACAACATTTATAATAAGTGTTTTACCCAAGTAGTCCCTTCTGGACCTGATATGAATAAAAATCAGTTATATGCTGGACTTCTAACAGCAATAAATTCTGCACAAGAAAAGCTTTGGATTATAACACCGTATCTAATCCCTTCTTTAGACTTATTACAATCAATAACTCTTGCTAAGTGTCGTGGTGTTGATGTAAAAATAATTACCCCAAAAGATTCTGACCATAAAATAATAAATCGAGCAAGATCAAGTTATATTAGAGATCTATTAAAACATAATATACAAGTACATTTTACAGAGAAAATGATTCATGCTAAAGCTATACTTATAGATTCAAATATTGCGATACTTGGTTCTATTAATCTCGATAATAGAAGTTTATTTTTAAACTACGAAATTGCTACTTTTATATATACTCCTAACGAGGTAAAAAAACTTTATTCGTGGGCTGAAAATATACTTAAAGAATCAAGTCAAAATTCATCACATTTACCGACGAAACGTAGTAGTTTAATAGTAGAAAGTATTATGAAAATTCTCACACCTTTGATGTAATTATAGATACTAAACTATCTAGAATATTTTCACTATGTTAGAATTCATACTTAAGGATTCCTTATAAATGATTTCTATAAATGGAAAATTTCTTTCTAAGCTTATTATATGTAATAGAAGCAAATATTGTTTTGTTTATTTGTCAAGCTTTGACAATTTTAGTTGTATTAAAACTTATTGTAGACAAAAAGTCAGCTTCAAATATTTTAGCTTGGCTTTTAGCTATATTATTTATTCCTTATATTGCAATTCCCTTCTTTTTTATATTTCAACGCAAAGATAAACGAAGTTTCTGGCAAAAAGAAACTATGGATATTAGCCAACCTGCTCTGCAGGAAAGCTGCTTAGTAAAAGAGCATAAGTGTAAAAATCTACCTATGGATATTATCAATGTTTTTTCTAGTATGGATCTACCAACACTTACTGGAAAAAATTCTTTTGAGATATATACAGATGGTGTTAAATCTTTCCAAGCATTTATAGAAGCTATCGATTTAGCAGAAAAAAATATCTATATACAAACTTATGTTTTTAAAAATGATACTACATCTAAGCTTGTTATAAATGCTTTAGAGAAAAAAGCTGCCAAAGGTGTTGAGGTAAAAATGATGATAGATTCACTTGGTTCATTATATGTATATCGTCATAATAAAAAGATATTTAGAAATCTACGCAAGCTAGGTGCTGAAGTTGTCTTTTTTATGCCTGTCTTAACTAATCCATTGCGTAACTATATTAATTATCGAAATCATAGAAAGATATATATTTTTGATAATAAGACTGTATTTAGTGGAGGGATGAATATTGGTGATGAATATATGTCACCAATGGAGCATGAAGGAATGTGGGATGATTTATTATTTAAAATTCAGGGTGAATCATTGCTATATTTTTTAAAAGTTTTTTGCTCAGATTGGCATTTTGCTACAAATCAAGAGCTAGATTTTAAAATAAGTAAAGATATTTCACAAGATGGTTTTGTACAGGTAATTCCATCTGGACCAGATTTGCAAGAGGATCAGTTATATTCAGGGTTAATTACAGCAATAAACTCGGCGAAACATAAATTATGGATTATAACACCCTATCTAATTCCATCTGCTGAACTATATCACTCTATAGTTTTAGCTAGAAAAAGAGGTGTTGAAGTAAAAATTATAACTCCTAAAGAATCTAATCATAAAATAGTAGATAGAGCTAGAGCAAGTTATATTAGAGACTTTTTAAAGTTTGGTATAGATATTCATTTTACAAAAAATATGGTACATGCAAAAGCTGTCTTAATCGATAATAACCTTGCGATGCTAGGCTCTGTAAACTTGGATAACCGTAGCTTGTTTTTGAACTATGAAATAGCAACTTTTATATATAGCCAAAATCATCTAGAACAACTATATGACTGGGCTAATAAAATTTTAAAAGATTCAACTAGAGATACCAATCACTTAACGACAAAGCGTAGTAGTTTACTTATAGAAAGTTTTATGAAAATTTTAACACCTCTTATGTGATCAATTAATTAGTTTTACTATATAATATCTAGTAAAAGCTTAATTACAGTTATAGGAGATATTTTAATGTCTGTAAAAAATAAAGTTACATTAATAACAGGTGCAGCCTCAGGTTTAGGCTTAGGTATGGCAACAGAATTTGCAAAACAAGGTGCAAAAGTTGTAATAGCTGACTTAGATCTAGAAAAGTCGCAAGAAGTAGCTAAAGATTTATCATCAAAATATGATGTGGAAACTTTAGCTGTACAAATGGATGTAACAAATGAAGAACAAGTAAACTCGGGTGTCAATAGTACTGTAGAGAAATTTGGACGTATTGATACAGTTATCAATAATGCGGGTATTCAGATAATATCACCTATAGTAGACTTTAGTATTTCTGCATGGAAGAAATTATTTGATATACATATGACAGGTACTTTACTAGTAACTCAAGCTGCGATGCGACATATGATAGATCTAAAAACTGGTGGTAGAATTATTGTAGTTGGATCGGTTCACTCTGTTCTTGCGTCAAAAAATAAAGCAGCATATGTAGCTGCTAAGCATGCCCAAGTTGGTTTTGTAAGAGCATTAGCAAAAGAAGGTGCTGAACATAATATTTCATCTAATTTAATTGGTCCTGGTTTTGTACTAACACCACTTGTTGAAAAACAAATTCCAGAACAGGCAAAAGAGCTAAATATTTCTGAAGAAGAAGTTGTTAAGAATATTATGCTTGGTGGTACTGTTGATGGTGAATTTACAACTGTTCAAGATATTGCTGATACAGCTATATTTTTAGCTGGATTTAAAACAAATGCTTTGACTGGTCAGAAATTTTTAGTTAGTCACGGCTGGGGAATGTAAACAAGATTAATTTATCTATGTTACTATTAATTAACTTCTTATAATTATCTAAAATAAATGCCTATATCTATTAAAGAAAAATTAGGTCAATTGATTATGATGGATTTTCGCTATTGGGGTGAAAATTCAGACAACCAACCTATTCCTTTTGTAAAAACTAATCAAAAAATTAATAATCTTTTTAAAGATTATAATTTAAGTGGTTTCATTCTCTTTAAAGAAAATTTTCAAACCAACGAACAAACAATTTCTCTTCTAAGAGATATCCAATCAAATGTAACCACCCCACTTTTTTTTGCAACAGATCAAGAAGGAGGTAGAGTTAATCGTATTAAGCAAGGCACAAGTGGCTGTGGCAATATGGCTCTTGCTGCTACAAATAAGCCAGAAAATGCTTATACTATGGCGAAGATTATCGGTGATGAGTTATATAGTTTAGGGATAAATGTAAACTTTGCTCCTGTAATTGATGTTAACTCAAATAAGAATAATCCTATTATTGGAGTTAGAGCATATTCAGATAACCCAGAAACTGTTATAGAATATGCAGAATCTGCTATAGATGGTTACCATGATGCTAAGATTATCGATTGTGTTAAACACTTTCCAGGTCATGGTGATACATCTTCAGATAGTCATCTAGGTAGTGTAAATGTAAATAAAAGCTTAGATAAATTAGAAAAAACTGAATTATTGACTTTTCAAAATTTAGTTAATAAATATAGTATGGTGATGTCGGCACATATCAGTATGCCAGCTTTAGATGATACTACACATAGATCAGTCTCAACTGGTCAAGAAATTGGTATACCAGCTACATTATCACATAATATCATTACAAAATTTTTAAAAGAAAAAATAGGTTTTAAAGGTCTAGTTGTATCAGACGCTATGGATATGAAAGCAATTGCTACACATTTTGGCTGTATAGAAGCTACAAAATTAGCAATATTAGCTGGAATTGATATTGTTCTTATGCCAGTAAGGGTTTGGTATGAGAAAGATGCTTATAAGTTTGTGGAGCTTTTTAGATCTCTTGAAAGTGAGTATATGAAAAATGTAGAGTTTGCTTTAGCGGTAGATAATGCTTATAGCAAAGTTTTGGAGTTTAAACAAAAGCATGACTTGCATAATTCATATATTTATAAACTTTCTCAAGATGAACAAGTTAAAAGAGCTAATTTAACAGTTAATTCAAAAGAACATCAAAAAATATCATTAAGCATAGCAAAACAAAGTACTAGTATAGTTAAAAACTTAGGAATAATTCCATATCAGCTAAAAAATAATCAGAATATCTTGATTATAGATTCAGATAGACAAAGATTGTGTGAGTTTTGTCAGATATTAAAACAAATAACTTATAGTCAGAAGTTAAATATAGATATTATTGCGAAGCATATTGATGATGAGCTTGAAATTAGTATACATAATAGTGACCTAGTTTTACTAATATCTGAAAGTTTAAAGAAGTATAGTCAAAGATACTCTACTCTAACATCTATAGCTCCTGATAAAACCATAAATATAGCTGCTTTAACCCCTTATGATATTGATTATATTGATAATGTGAAAAATTATATTTGTATATATGGGGCAACTTCTGTAGATCAAACAAATTATACAGTTACTTCTTTAAAAATAAATATACAGGCTGCTTTAGAAAATATTTTTTGTAGCTAGATGATTAGAAAGTTTTTGATCCAAAAAATTCAAAATGGATATTTTCATTATTTATACCATCTTTTAATAAACCCTCTTGAATAGAAAACATAAAGTCTGTAGGTCCACAAAAGAAATATTGTGCACTTGAAGCTTCATTTTCTAATTGTTTATTTACTATATCTAAGTTAACTAAACCTAGTTTAGCTTCATCTTTTTCAACATTTTCATAGAAGAAAATAGTCTCTAATCGAGGATTTTCTTTTGTTAATCTTTTTAATAGATCTGCAAATGGATGCTCTAATTTACTTTTTTTACCACAAGCAAAAACTATTCTTCTAGTATTGTTTGTTTTTAATTCAGATAAAAGCATACTTATCAGAGGAGTTATACCAATCCCTGCAGATATAAAAACTAAAGGCGCGTATGATTTTTGTTCAAGATCTAAGAAAAATTCACCAGATGGTGGAGCAACCTCAATAGTATCACCAACATTTATATCATTAAATAAATGCTGTGATATACTACCCTTCTCCTCTTTTTTTACAGTTATTCTTAAATAATCTTCATCTCTAGCAGATGAGATACTATAGTTTCTCATAGTTGTAGTATTTTCATATGGAAATCTTACGGTTATATATTGACCTGGTTTAAAGTTAAAATTTTTAATAGAATCACTTTTTAGATAGAATGAGTATGCATTTACACTTTCTTTTTCTTTTTTTACAACGTTAAACTCTTTGAAATCATTCCAGCCATACTGTTCTAATTTCTCATCATAAATATTTTTTTCACGATTTATTAAAATCTCAGCTAATAAGTTGTATGCTTCAGTCCAAGCAATAATAACATCATCATTATCAGATAAGTTTAATAATTCTTTGATTGATTCTATTAGATTAATCCCAACAATTGGATAATGCTCAGCTTTGATTTGTAAAGAAGCATGTTTTTGCGCAATTAATTCAACAGCCTGACCAAGAGCATCTAAGTTATCAATATTTCTAGCATAAGCTAAGATTGCAGCAGCTAATGCTTCGGGTTGGTTAGAGTTCTTTTGACGAGATAGATTAAAGAACTTTTTAACTTCTGGATTATGTTCAAACATTCTATTATAGAAATGTTTTGTTAGAGCTACTCCATTTTCTTCTAATACAGGAATTGTTGCTTTTATCGTATCTACAGTTTTTTGGCTTAGCATAATTGTTACTCTCTAATTAAACTTAAAACATAATATGCATTATATATGCATATTATATTTGATGCAAATTTATTTTATACTTTCTAAAAATATTTTATAAAATCTAATATATGAATTTAACGTCATTTACTGACTATTCACTAAGAATTCTGATAATTCTAGGATCAAATCCAATGCAAAAATACAAAACTAAGGATTTGGTAAATATCTTAGATATAAAGCTTAATCATGCTACAAAGATTATAAATAATTTATCAAATTTAAATTATATACAATCATATAAAGGTAGATTTGGTGGAATATCAATATCATCTGAAATTTATGATATTAAGCTTTCAGACATCGTTCAAAACCTAGAGCCTATGAATATCGTTGAATGTTTTAATAAAGATAAGCCTCTAAGTTGTCCTTTAATACCAAACTGTAAGCTTAAATTCATATTAAATGAAGCAACTAATGACTTTATGAAAAAACTTGGTAACTATAAGTTTTCAGATATTTGTACAATTAAAGACGATGTTAAGTCATTAACCTAATTAGTATTCTCGTAAAAGAAAGTTTTTGCCAAATCAATCGTTTTTTGAATATCTTCATCACTATGTACTATAGAGATAAATCCTGCTTCATAAGCTGATGGTGCTAAATATACACCGTTATCTAACATATATGCAAAAAACTTATTAAACATACCTAGATTTGTTTTGCCTAAATCTGCAAAAGTATTAACTTCTACTTTATCACTACAGAAGAACAAGCCAAACATCCCACCTAGGCATTTAGCATGAAAGTTAAAATCATACAGTTTTGCTGCTTCATTTAGACCATCTACTAACTTTTGAGCTTTTGATTCAAGTTGAGTATAAAAATCATCTTGTGATATTTTTTCTAAAGTTTTTATCCCTGCTACCATAGCAAGAGGATTTCCTGATAAAGTTCCTGCTTGGTATACAGATCCAGCTGGGGAGATCATTTGCATAATATCTTTACGACCACCAAAAGCTCCTACTGGCATACCACCACCAATAATTTTACCTAAAGTTGTAATATCTGGCTTAACATTATAAATACTTTGAGCACCTCCTAACGCTACTCTAAAGCCAGTCATTACCTCATCAAAGATAAGTAGAGCATTATTTTCATCACATAGCTCTCTAAGCTTAGCCAAGAAGTCATCTTTAGGAAATATCATATTCATATTGCCAGCTATAGGCTCAACTATAATACAAGCAATCTCATCTTTATACTTTTCAAAAAGTGCTTTAATAGAGTTGATATCGTTAAAGCTTGCAACTAAAGTATCTTTAACAACATCTTCAGGTACACCAGGAGAATTTGGTTGACCTAGTGATAGAGCTCCTGATCCAGCAGCTACTAGAAACTCATCTGCGTGACCATGATAGCAGCCTTCAAACTTGATTATCTTATTTTTATTTGTATAAGCTCTAGCAAGTCTAATAGCGCTCATAGTAGCTTCTGTACCTGAGTTAACAAATCGAACTTGCTCAATATTTGGCATAACTTCAGTTATCTTTTTTGCAAGCTCTATTTCTTGTTTACATGGAGCACCATAACTTAAACCATTTTGTAACTGATTTTGCATTGCTTCTAAAACATCTTCATCACCATGGCCTAGAATCATTGGTCCCCAAGATCCTATATAATCTATATACTTGTGCCAATCTACATCATAAAGATAAGCACCTTTTGCTGATTTAATGAATTTTGGGTGATCTTGTCCGACACTTTTAAAAGCTCGTACTGGAGAGTTTACTCCGCCAGGTATGTATTGTTGTGCTTGTATAAATAAATTTTCTGATTCTTGTGTTTTCTTATCCATTTTATTATCCTAATCTAAAGTTTATATTAAATAATTTCACTCTCTAAAATATCTTTTGGAGTAGCCTCAGCTAAAATATTATTTAAAAATCTTATTAAAACAAAAAATACTGCAGCTATTATAAATGCTATCAGTGCCATTACTAAGAATATATGCATATACATTGGGTTTGTAGCTTGATATGACAGTGTAGCAGTACTACTGTTGCTAGTTGATCCAATTGCATAATTTGATATAGGTCCTGCTAAGTTAATACCAAAAGCGACATTTAAAAATAAATATCCTGTAAATAAGCCTTGATGTTTAGGATCCATCATCTCACCTGCCATAGCATAGTTTACAGCATTTACATGAATTTCTCCCATAGCAACAATAATCAATAATAAAATCGGGAAGATAACATTTGATTTGCCTCCGCCAGCTAAAAATATACCTAAAGGTATCATAAGGAAAGCTATTATATATACTGCTAAGCCTTTGACAACCAAAAATCCTGGTTGATATGGATTGTTATTTCTTTGTCTTCTTTTCATTGACATAGCAAGAATAAAACCAAATATAATAACTCCAAGGCTTTCAAACATATTTACTGTAGCTGGTGCCATTGGTATACCAAATAATGATTTTGTTGTGTTAAATTCAACAAAGTTTTCAAGTGCTGTTGATTGTAAGCCTTGAACACAGGCAAAGACCATACTTGCTACTGATAAAATTAGATAAACGTATATTTTTAGCTTATATTGGTGTGACTGTTTCGCTGCAAATATCAGCATAAAAATTAGAATTGCGATAAATGCTACATAGATAAGATATGATGCAAACACCGGATGATGCATTAGAACATAAGCAAAAATTAAGCAACCTATTATAATCAAAGGAGCTACAAAGAATTTCTTATCTAATAAAGAAAATGTTTCAACAAAATATGTAGATTTGTCATTAACATATTTCCATGCAGATAAATGAATAACTGTTGCTATCAATAAACAAATAGCCGCAAAATAAAATGCTGCACTATATGATCCAATACCCTGAAGATATCCCGCAATAAAGAAGCTTGCGACAAAACCAATATTCATAAAGCTATAGTTTACTGAAAATGCTATTCTACGGCGTTTATCATTTTGGTCAAAAAGTTGTGTTAGCATCATATTTATGCAACTAACGTTTAATCCAGATCCGGTAATAAAAGTTGCCATTCCCATCAAAACTATTGCCTTTGTATGTATGGCAATTAAACATAAGCCGACAAATTGTAAAAACAAACTTACAAAAAATAGACCTCTAAAACTTAAGTATCTACCACCGACAGTCCCACCTAAAAAGTGAAATAAGAAATTAATTGCAAAAAAACTAGAAGTAAGTGTATTTGCCTCTGTTTTACTTATACCAATATAATTTGTCAGATAAAAATTCAATAATCCCATCAGCACAGCATAGCCAACTGTCGAAAAAATTTGAATTAAGTTAATATGCAATACTCCTTTAGGAAGTTCTTTATAATTAATCATAAGATTTTATACCTAATAAGTTTAAGTTAAATATATCTTTAAAAAGTTGTTATAATAAAAATAGAAGTTTACTTAACAAATAAGTAGTAAGTATTTTATCTACTCGCTATCCTTACTTTCTTCTCTCATTTTTTCAATTTTTTGTTCTACTGCTTGCATTAATAAACTTGCAGCATTTATTTTTGTAGCTTTATAAATTTCTTGAATACCTGTCGGGCTAGTGATATTAACTTCTGTAAGCTTATCACCTATCACATCGATACCCGCAAACATTACGCCTTGTTTTTTAAGCTTTTTAGCAACTTTCTTAGCTATTTTATAATCACTATCTTTAAGCTCTCTAACCTCAGCTGAAGCACCTGCTGCTAAGTTTCCACGGTTATCTTTTTCACTTGGAACACGAGCTAATAAATACTTTATAGGTTCTCCATTTACTATAAGGACTCTTTTATCGCCATCTTTGATAGATTTTTGATAATCTTGAACCATTATATATCTCGACTGGTGTTCTGTTAGAACTTCTAAAATTACATTTTTATTCTTGTCACCATCTTTGATCCTAAAAATAGAGCTACCTCCCATACCATCTAAAGGCTTAACTATAATATCTTTATGTTTATCATAGAATTTATTAATTTGTTTATAGCTTCTAGTTATTAGAGTATTTGGAGCAAACTTAGGATAGTTCGATATAGCTACTTTTTCATTAAAATCTCTTAGTGCTTGTGGATTATTAACTATTAAAACACCATTTTTTTTAGCTAAATCTAACATATATGTAACATAGATAAACTCCATATCAAAAGGAGGATCTTTACGCATAAATATACAATCTAAATCTAATAAGGAAAAATCATTGTGTTGTGACAGAACTTCATACCAAGTTTGTTTAGACTTATGAATTTTTATCTTAAGAGAATTACCTTTTGGGTCACCATTAATAATATATAAATCATTAAGATAAAATGTATAAACCTCCCACCCCTTATCTTGAGCTGCTTGTAGCATCATAAAAGTGCTATCTTTTGAGATATTAAAAGAGTTTAAATCATCTATTATAAATCCTACTTTCATTATTTATCCTATTTTGTATCCAATATATTTATTTAAATCTTTACCATTTAGAATATCAGCTATTTGTAGCATCTTTTTATTAGGAAATTGCAATTGTTTAAATCTTATAATTTTATCATTAGTACAAACATCAAAACCTAATTTTGAGATATCTAATATAGTTCCAGAGGCTTTGTCACATGATTGTTCTAATATTTCAAACTGCCCTACCTTGACAGTTTGATTATCTAATATAAAAAATGCAGATGGCCAAGGAGTAAATGCTCGAATATGACAACTAATCTGCCAAGAAGTTTTAGCAAAATCAATTAAACCTTCTTGCTTAGTTATTTTATGAGCATACGTTGGTTGACCTTCTTGAGGCTTATGCTCAATTGTTTCAATATTATCTAAAGTTTCTATTAGTGGTTGTATTGATAAACTAGCAAATTTATCATGAAGAGTCTCTGATGTATCAGTATCTTTTATATCTACTTCTAGAATATTTAAAATATCTCCAGTGTCTAAGCCTTCATCCATTTGCATAATACAAATGCCAGTTTTACTATCTCCTGACTGGATAGCTCTTTGGATCGGAGCTGCACCACGCCATTTTGGTAATAATGAAACATGTATATTTAAGCAACCATATTTAGGAATATCCAAAAATGCTTTTGGCACTATAATTCCGTAGGCTATTACAACAATAACATCAGGTTTTAGCTCTTTAATTTGTTCTAAAACTTCTGGATTCTTTTTAAAAGATAATGGTTGAAAAACAGGAGTATTATTTTCTAAAGCAACCTCTTTAACAGGTGAGAACTGAACTTTTTTACCGCGACCTTTTGCTCTATCTGGTTGCGTAAGTACTGCTTGAATATTATGCTCAGTTTCATATAAATCTTTTAGCACTTGAGCTGATATATCAGGAGTTCCAGCGAAAACTATATTTAATTTTCTCATTTCACTTAGTCCCTAAAAGCATATGCTCTTAATGAAACACTACTTAACTCATTTATTTGTCCCTGAGGATATAAGCAAACATATTTAATTTCATCTGCACCATTTGCCGCTGCTAGTTTCATAGCTTTATATAAGTTTTCATCACATAGTTTTTGGAAATCTTTCTGATTACTTACATGCACAGATGTTCTAACTTGTCCTATGTTATCCTTAGTATCACTTTCATAACGTAAATTAAAAACTCTTATTTTACTAGGATCTGTTGCAGGCATTTTTGTTGAATATGCAGGTAAGAAAACACCTTGCACCTCGTAACTACGATTAAAAGTAAAAAAATAAATACAAATAACAAAGATTACCACTAAGATAATCGCATACATCAAGTTTTGCTGAAGTCTTCCCATTAAGTTTTATTTATCAATAATATTTATGCTGGCTTGATTTTACCATATATAGATAATATTGGCTAAACATTAACATAGGCATATCGTTAAAAACCATATCTAAAATAAATAATTGATATTTTAAATAACAAGTATTAACATATTAATACATTTATATATTTAAATATGTTTTCATGAAAGATATAACAAACTTTTTAAAATCTATTTCTGATAAAAATAGGTTAATAATTTTATATATGCTGAATAAAAACACTTTGTGTGTATGTGATATTCAAAAATTTATACCATTAACCCAAGGAGCTTTATCAATTCAATTGAAAAATTTATCTAGTCTACTTAATTCTTTTAAGCAAGGTAAATGGGTATTTTATAGACTTGATAGAAATATTAGTATTCGATATTTAAATATCTTAGAAGAACTTTTTATTGAAATGGATAAAGATGAAGAAGTTCAGAAAATTGTCTCTAAATTAGAAATTTCTGAAGTTTGCAAAATATAAGGAAGAAAAATGAAATTAAAATTTTTAGATAGATATCTAACATTATGGATATTCTTAGCAATGATTATAGGCATATTAATAGGCTATATATTTCCAGATGCTAAAAATATTATTGCCAAATTTGATATTGGATCTGGTAACTGGTTGATTGGAGCAGGATTAATTATAATGATGTACCCTCCTCTTGCAAAAGTTAAATACTCAACAATGCCAAAGATTTTTAAAGATACAAGAATTTTATTTTTATCTTTAATTCAAAATTGGATAATTGGCCCGGTTCTGATGTTTATTTTGGCAATTGTTTTTTTTCATAACCAACCTGCTTTTATGATTGGTTTAGTACTGATAGGTTTAGCAAGATGCATAGCAATGGTGATTGTATGGAATGATCTTGCTAAAGGCTCTAGAGAATATTGTGCTGGATTAGTTGCATTTAATTCTATTTTCCAAATAATATTTTATGCTGCATATGCGTATATTTTTATTACAGTTATTCCAAGATTATTAGGATTTAATATAGGCATTGATATAAATATATCTATGCTAGATATTGCAAAAAGTGTAGGAATATATTTAGGAATACCTTTTTTAGCTGGAATACTAACAAGAGTTATATTAATTTCTCAGAAAGGTGAAAAGTGGTATGTTGAGAGATTTACTCCAGCAATATCGCCTCTTACTTTAATAGCTTTATTATTTACAATAGTTTTAATGTTTACAACAAAAGGAGATCAAATTATTAATCTACCTTTTCAAGTAATAAAAGTTGCTATACCTCTTTTGATATATTTCTTAATTATGTTCTTTATATCATTTTTTATGTCATATAAGTTTAAAGCTACTTATGAGCAAGCAGTATCTCTAAGCTTTACAGCAGCTTCTAATAACTTTGAGCTGGCAATAGCAGTAGCAATATCAGTATTTGGGATAAATTCTATTCAAGCTTTTGTCGGAGTTATAGGCCCTCTTGTAGAAGTGCCTGTTTTGATAAGCTTAGTAAATGTATCTCTATGGCTTAGAAGAAGATATTTTAGTTAGAAATTAGTATCTAATTTCCCAACAATTATGGATATTTTTATTAGATAAGAAATCTCTTGAAAGACATTTTTTATCAATATTTTCACAGTTGAATTTATCAATAATTTCTTGAGACATTTTAAAGCGTCTATAGTTATTTGAGAAATATAGTACACCATCCTTTTTCAGAGAATCCATAGCAAGATTTATAAGTAACTCATGGTCTCTTTGAACATCTAAAATATCATCCATACGTTTTGAGTTTGAGAAAGTCGGTGGATCTAAAAATATTACATCAAACTTCTCAGTATTAGCTTTTAACCAGCCAATACAATCAGCTTGGATAAAGTTGTGTTTTTTATGATCGATATTATTTAGAGTAAAGTTGTTTTTACCCCACTCTAGATATGTATTAGACATATCTACACTAGTTGTTTTAGCGCCTTTTAAAGCACCATGAACACTAGCTGTACAAGTATAACTAAAAAGATTTAACAAAGTTTTATTTTTAGCTGCTTTAGCAACTAGTTGTCTAATCTTACGATGATCTAGGAAAATTCCAGTATCTAAATAATCATCAAAATTCACATAAAACTTAGCATCAAATTCATTTATAACATGAAAATTATTTTTATCATTCTCTTTTTGATATTGCTCTTTACCTTTTTGGCGTTGGCGTACGCGAGTATGAATATTTTCATAAGCAATACCTAAAGTTTTATGTATTTGATATATAGCCTGATAAAATCTTTGTTTAGCAATATTTTGATCTATAGTTGCATCAGCACGATATTCTTGTAAAAACACGTGCTCACCATATATATCTACAGCAACTGCAAAAGTTGGAATATCAGCATCATACAAACGATAGCACTCAACTCCAGCTTGTTTTAACCAAGGTTTTAAACTTTTGAGATTCTTTTTAAGCTTATTTGAAAAATCTATATGCTCATCAGATTTTTGTGCACTTGCTTCTGCTATACGGATATTTTTCTCAAGTTGGCTTTCATGCTTAAATTTTGCATGCTCATTTATATCAAATTGATATAAAACTGTTTCAATAGCACCATTATAAAACTTATTACGTTTTGTAGTACGAAGCTGCATTTCTTTGATTGACTCAGCAAAGCTCGTAAGGATAGCTACTTTCCAGCCGTAAAAATCCTGAGATAATCTATCACCAAAACCATTAAAAATATCTAAAAGTTCATCAAGTTGATCACCGTATAGCCTCTCGCCATAGGGAGGATTTGTAGCTATTAGACCTTGACTATCAAACTCATTTTCAAGATCACGAATGTCTCTGCGTTTGATGCTTATAACATCATCAACATCTGCTTGATAAATATTTTTCTCTGCTTTATCTAAGACATTATTATCAATATCATAGCCTTGAATAATTGCATCCGTAGATTTTTGTGATTTTTTAGCTGAGATTATTAGATCATCCCATAGCGCTTCATCATGAATTTTTGAGTCAAAAATTTTAAATTCTTTATTTAATAAAACAGGAGCAATATTTTTTGCCATTAAGGCTGCTTCTATTAAGATAGTTCCAGAACCACACATTGGATCTATAAGTATAGGCTGATCTTTTTTTAGCTCATCTAACCACCCTGCTTTTAAAAGTATTGCAGCAGCTAGAGACTCTTTAAGAGGTGCTTGGCCTTGGAACTGCCGATAACTACGTTTATGTAAACTATCGATATTTAAACATAAAAACACATTTACAAATTGCTTATGTAAATGAAGCTTGATTACATTACTTGGATTTTCAGTATCGATATCTGGACGCTGGTTTGTTTCATGACGGAATTGATCAACAATTGCATCTTTTGTTTTTTGCGAGACAAACATAGTATTGTTAAAATCATAGTGCTTACCAGAAATTATGATTTTAAAAGATTTATCTACATCAAAGTAACTCATCCAGTTTATAGAAGATATAAAATCATATAAGCTCTGTTGATCAATAACTTTCTCTGTAGCAACTTTTAGCATTACTTGACTAGCTAAGTGTGAATATATACAAACTTTATAAGCTTGTTCTAGTGTTCCTTCGAATTCAACTCCAGCAAGTTTTTCATATGATTTAATATTTAATCTAAGTAATTCGTCTTTTAATAGTAGTTCGATGCCCTTTGCGCAACTAACAAAAAATGTGTATTTTTGCATAGAAAATATAATTTATAGAGATATGGGTTAAATAATATATTAATTAATATAAATAACAATTAGTATTAGGAAAGTTATTTTTTTTGCTTAGTACGAAAAATAATATCCCAAATAGGAAAAGCCACTGAAAAATTTACATTTGGATTAGTATGGTGTACCGCATGATGTAGTTTATACCAGTGTAATATTGATCCCTTTTTAGATCTAACATGGTGAGTTGTGTGATGAACTATAAAATATAGTAGCAAATCCAATAAAAATGCACTAAAAATAATACTAGCATAAGCTATATTAGTAGTAATAACACACAAAGGAATAAAAACACAGACCGTATACACAGGTAGTGATACATACGTAGGACTGCCTATAAGCTCAATTGGCTTATCATGATGTAACTGATGTAATTCTTTAAATACAGGACAATGATGAAAAAGCACTCTATGAATAAAGTACTCAATAAATGATCCAAGAATAACACCTATCATAAATAATATAGCTACAATTCCTATATTAAAGTTAAGTGCTTTCAGACCATAGATAAAAAAGATAATCGCAGCTATTGGATAAATATAGAAATCACTCCAATATCCTGTGCTAAGAATCTTTTTAAATTTAGAAACATTCATAAAGTAGCTGGTAAATTTCTAATAATATTGATACATTCTAAAGCATTTATAGGAATATATAAAATAGATTAACCTAAATTTAAATGTTTTGTTAAAAATATATTGATTTTGAAAGATATAAAACTATAATATCGTCTTACATACTCGCATAGCTCAGTTGGTTAGAGTACTACCTTGACATGGTAGGGGTCACTGGTTCGAATCCAGTTGCGAGTACCAGTAATTTCAATACTTTCAGCCCTCCACCCCAAAATGCTATAAATTATCAAGGTATATATAAGGACTACTAGATATAATTTTGGAATCTATAAACTTCTTCAAATGCTTAATATTAATTGAAAATTTTTTTGATGTAGCTCTGAGGCTATATAAATCCTTTATATTTTACACTATGCCTTATTTAGAGCTATTTTAATAGTAAAGATACTTCCTTGTCCTACAACGCTTTCAAAATCAATACTTCCCCCAAGTATATCAAGATTATTCTTGACTATATACAAACCAACTCCCATACCATGACGATTATTATTAGACGATGTTATATTCGCTCGATTGAACTTTTCAAAAATATATTTTTTATAAATCTCATCTATTCCTATTCCTGTATCAGATACTATAAACTGAAAATTTACTTTGTCATCTGATTCGGTAGCTTTTGCTTTAATATTAATACTTCCTTCATCTGTATATTTGATAGCATTAGATAATATATTACGCAAAATTTGTGATAACTTATAGTGATCTGTATTAACTTGAACTGATAAATCATCACTTACTATAAAATTAATATAAACATTTTTATGGCTTAAAATTGATGCTTCGGCTATCTCAATTTCTTTTTCAATTAAACTACGCAAATTAAATTCTGTGTTATATATTTCTTTACTAAATTCCTCATGAATCATTACATTTTGCATTTGTGCAAATAATGCATCTAATACCATAGCACTATTTTCAGCAGCATCAGCTGCTTTAATCATCTTTTCATTATTTTCTTTTACTCCTAGCAACTTTAATAGTTGAGTTCTACCGATAAGCGCATTAATTGGAATTTTAACATCATGACTAAAATTCTCAATAAATTGGGTTTTGAGAGAATCTTTTATTCTAATAATTTCATTCTGCTCATTTACTTTATCTTGCAATAATTTCACCTCTGTAATATCAATAGAGGCACCTATAATACCTATAACTTCTCCTTTTGAATTAATTAATGGACTTTTTTTGGATATTAAATAAATGATTTCTCCTGAAGGAAGTCTTAATTGCTCTTCTTTACTAACGCTTCTTTTTTCATTCATGACTAATTTATCATTCAAGACGAGCTTATCAGCAATATCCCTTGGAGAAAATTCATAATCTGTTTTCCCTATAACATCAGAGATTGAAGTAACACCAGATAGTTCTATAATTTTATTATTACATCCAAGATAATAACCATCCCTATCTTTCCAATAAATGTTGGTTTCTAAGCAGTTTATTGCTTGTTGAAAATTATTTATATTATTCTTATAATGTAAATTTTCTTCCTCAAGTTGTAATATTTTATTATTAGCTTCTTCTAATGCTTTTTCTAGAAAAACTATTTTTTCTTGTCTTTGTTTATCTACAGCATAATCCATTGATATTCCCACCATATATATTCTATAAATCCGGCTAAATCTATTAATTCATTTATAATAAATCCTACCCCAAACAATAATGCATACTTTACTTTACGACTATTTTTTGTAATGAAATTGGCTATTGGTGAGCCAATTTTTCTCCTTAGAAAAAATAAAGCTTTAGAAACATTTAAATAAAAGTATTTATTGTAATTTAATTCTTTCCAAAGAATTTCTAATACCTTACTTAACCCCTTATTTTGGTATAAAGTCAGATGGTTCCCATCTATAGAATATGCATTAAGATCACTTAGATATTGTTTCCAACCGTTGTCTTGTGAGTTTTTATTATATTTATAATATCCTTCTACCTCTTTAGCTTTAAAAAGGATTGTTCTGACAGATGATTTTTTAGGAGTATATTTGAAATTTAACTTCATCATCTCCCATGCTTGATCAATAAATACTGGATAAGCTATATCCATACCTTTTAAAGTTTCATCATTTTTAAGCTGCTCACGCATTACATCTTCACACTTTCTTTTATCATTAAAGATAGGTGCAAAATTTGCCCAAGTATCCAACATGATAACACATTGAATTTTTTTCCCTCTTTTTACTAATTGACTTGCTATTTCATGAGCGATGGTGCCTCCTAATGATGCTCCTAGTAAGATAAATTGCCCCGATGATTGAATTCTTAAAATTTCTATAACGTAGTATCTAGCAAGAGATTCTATACTATCAAATATTAATTTTTTTTCTCCATAAACATTAATATTTTGAATCCCGTAATAATTATATTGAGATGGCAATCTACTAACTAATTTTTGATATAGTGTTAAAATCCCTCCTACAGGATGAATAACAAATATATTTCTTTTTGAAGCTGTTGTAGATTTTAATTTAATTACCGTACTGTGATCTGAGCTATCATCTTTAGATTCTTCCTGCTTACTAACAAAACAATGTTTATAAATAGCATTTATTGAATTTAAACTAACTAATTTATAATTAGAAATAGATATTCCCTGTTGATTTAGTAATGTCACTAGTTGAATCGAATCTAACGAATTTAAACCTAAATTAAATAGATTATCATTAATACTTAATTGTTTAATATTCAAAATTGATAATACTGCATTAGCAATTTTGTAATAATTTTCATTAAGATCTTTTTCTACAATTTTATTAGTAATTTCATTTGATGAAACTGACTTAATAGAACTATGGAATAATTTTTCTTTTAGCTGATGAATATTTAGCTTTGATACTATAATTTGATTATATGAAGATGGCTGCATCAGATTATAAAATAACTGTACTCCTTCTAGCTTGTTAACGTGATTTAAACCAATAATATTATTAACTTTTTTATAATCTTTAGCCATACCTGTTTTTTCCCAATTTGGCCAATTAATTGAGAGCGTTTGACAAGATGGATAATAATAATTCATCCAACTAGATAAGTTATCTAGATAACCATTTGCCATGCAATATTCAATACGATTAACATCACCCATGATACTTGCAAGTGAAGATGTAAAAATACAGTAGCGCAATTTTTTACATATTTGAGGATATTTAAGAATATTATTAATGCCAGATATTTTAGGCTTAATAGCATCTTTTATATCTTCAAAAGATTTTTCTTGTCCTAAAGGCTTATTACCAGCTAAATGTATAATCCCAGATAAACAATTATAGTTTTTCTTAATATACTTAATTAATTTATCTGTAAAACTAGTATTAGTAATATCACCATACTGTATGTCAAGGTTACAATTTCTTGAATTAAGTAACTTAAATAATCTCTCAGTTACAGATGTAGCCTTTTCTGTTCTACTAGTTATTAGAAAAGTTACAGAATTATTTTTTGATATTTCTTCAAGTAATGCTAATCCTATTCCACCAAGACCTCCAGTCAAAAGAATAACATCATCATCTTTAATTACTGAGCTGTTCTTAGAAATATCTTTTGCACCACTTGTATCAATTGTTTCTCTCCATAAATAATTATCTCTAATAGCATAAGGGTGCTCTTTAAATGATATAGAATTATTAAATACGGCATTCATAATTGAATGTATATCAATTTTTTGGTTATACCCAATATCAAGCATTGCAAAATTAATATTCTTCAACTCATGCGACAATGTTCTAATTGCACTTACTAAGGAGCCGTTAATAGGATGAATATTATCAGTCTCTTGTAGTTTAGCGATTCCTTGTGTTAGAGATATATAATGTAAAGGAGAAGATATTTTCTTTAATATATATTCTTGTAATAAATATATATGATATAAACCATACTCAATGCTTCTATTTACTTTAGTAAGATTAAATTGATAATGGTTGGATAAGGTACTACAGTCTATGATACATTCAAATTTTTTGCTTTGAAGATAGTTAAATAAATCCATATAATCAGTTTCTAATGTTGGATTTATCTTAATGTGATCTGAATCTAATATTTGTAAGTTTTCGACTGTATTTGATAACTCTACCAAAATCAAATTCTTAATTGATTTATCAGTGATCCAATCGGGTAAATATTTATCATTAGTAATAAGTATTATATTTGTATCTAAATGGCTACTATTTGTTAATTTACCTGCTTGTTGCCAAATACACGTATGTAGCCAATCTTGTTTATCTAGTAACTGTAATGATGAATTATTTTTCTTATCATATCGTAACCAATATGAATCTAAATTAAAGCAATAATCCGGTAATAAAGCTATCCTAGCTTGTTTAACTTGCTGTAATTTCACTGGGTAACCATAGCACCATAATTTAGCTTTTAAATCTTGATAACTATCAATTACTTGAGATAAATTTAAATTTTTAGCAGAAGATATTAAATTAATACTAGTAACTTTATTATTTGTTTTTGTTTGTTGAATAAAAGTTGACAATGCATGACCAGGCCCAACTTCTAACATAATACTATTATCAGACTGTATTGAATTTTCTATACCTTTAGCAAATTCTACTGTAGCTGTTATTTGTGTAGCCCAATATTCTGGATCTATAGCAAAATCTTTATCTATCCAATCGCCACTAATATTAGAGATAAATGGTTTTGTTGGTCGGTGTAATATAATTTTATTGAAACATTTTTTAAATCTTTGAGCGGCCTCTATCATCATTGATGAATGATATGCATGAGAAGTATTAAGTATAGTTGATTTAATATCTTGTTTATCTAAAGCTTGGCTTAATTTAAGTATTTTGTCATAACTACCAGATGCAACACATTGTACTGGAGAATTAATCACTGATATTTCACAGCTATTTGCTTGTATAAGATGTCTTACTGTATCTACACTAGCTGAAATAGACAACATACTACCAGGTTGCATTTGTTGCATTAATTCACCACGTTTTAAAACGATCTTTAAAGCATCTTCTAAATTAAAAACACCACTTAAAGTAGCAGCTACATATTCACCTATACTATGACCAATATAGCCATCTGCTTCAAATCCTAAGTGTTCTAACAATTTTGCTAAAGAATACTCAACTACAAATAATGCTGGTTGTGTCCATTGAGTTTGATTGATTAGTTCATTCTCAGTGAATAGTATTTCTTTAAAATTTGTTTTTGCATACTTATCTATAATAGTAATACATTGATTAACGGTCTTACGGTATAAACTATCATTTTGGTATAAGTCATAAGTCATCTTTGGATATTGCATTCCTTGTCCAGGGAACATCCAAATGACTTTTCGCTTGCTCAAATCGTCACATTTTGTAGCTTTAATGTCTGATTGTAATTTTTTAATGGCCTGCTTTTTATTATGACAGCTAATAGCTAAACGATAATCAAAATTCTCTCTACGTTGTTGTAATGTATAAACAATAGAATCTAATGAGTCATTAGTTTTAGATAGATAATTTACAAATCTATCTTTATACGCAAGTAAAGATTCCGGACTCTTTGCTGATAAATTTAAAATATAAGGTTCACTAATCTTTACTTCTTTCTCCTTTTCTTGAGAATTAATATCCTCACTAATAATCATATGAGAGTTAGTACCACCAAAGCCAAATGAGCTAACAGCTGCTATACGAGGTTTATCTGACAGCCATTCTGTAGATTGAGTTTGAATAGTAAACGGTGATGATTCTAAGTCTAAACCAGGATTAGGCTTATCATAATCTATCTGGGCTGGTATTTGTTTATGTTGAAACATTAAACACAGTTTAATAAACCCAGCTAATCCAGCAGCTGCATCAATATGACCAATATTAGCTTTAGCTGAACCTAATATACATTTTTGTTTTCTTTGGTTTTTAGAACTAGCTTTAAATACCTCACTTAAAGCTTTAACTTCAATCGGATCTCCTAATTTAGTACCTGTCCCATGACATTCTATATAATCAATTTCATCAGAGCTAATATTTGCTTGATTAAAAGCTTGTTTTATACATTCAGCTTGACCTTCTACACTTGGTGCAGTATAGCTTATTTTTCTATTACCATCATTATTAAGAGCATAACCTTTTACCACAGCTATTATATTATCCTTATCCCTTTGGGCATCAGATAAACGCTTGAGTAGAACTGTACCAACACCAGAGCCAAATATAGTTCCAGAAGCTTTTTCATCAAAAACTCTACAATGTCCATCCTTGGATAAAATCATGCCTTCTTTGTAAATATAACCTGTTTGTTCAGGCAGCTGTAAAGAAGCACTGCCTGCTATAGCCATATCACACAAACCATTAGATAATTTATTACAAGCTTCAATAATAGTTACTAATCCAGTAGAACATGAAGTATTGATACTTTCAGATATCCCTGTTAATCCTAGTAAATGACTAGCTTTAGTAGCTAAAGCATCCTTGGTATTAAGTACTGAAGCCTCCCATAAATCTAAAGTATCTCTTTCATTGCAGTTTAATATATTATTCTGAAAATATTGGGAAGTTGTATTTCCAGCTATCACCGCTATATTATGTTTAGACCTTGTTGGAGCATAACCAGTTTTTTCCAATACTAGCCAACAGTGCTCAAGGAATTTACGAATTTGCGGATCCATAAGTTTTGCTTCATGAGCAGATATATTCCAGAACTTACTATCAAATAAATCCTCATTTCCAATATGACCAGATGTAGAAATATAATCAGAGTGTTGTAATTTCTCTTCTAGAACTCCTCGTTCACGGCATGTTTCAAGGTCAAATGAAGTTAATCCCCTTTCGCCACTAATCAACATTTGCCAAAACTCATCAAGATTAGAACAACCTGAAAATGCTCCAGAAATACCAATAACAGCTATATCTTTATCTATAGTAACATTGTTATTTTGTAAATCAGACGTTATATAATCATCTTTTTCTTGTTCTAAAAACGAACTTAACTTATCAATAGTGTTATACGTAAATAAATCAGTAACTGATAAGTCTTGGCATTCAGGTAAAGCCATTAACTCATTTTTCAAGCGGGTTATTAATAAGGAATCACCTCCTAAGTCAAAAAAACTTAGCTTCGTGTTTATTTGATTTTCAGATATATCTAATATTTGTGACCATATTTTACAAAGTTTTTTCTCTAAATCATTTGTAGCTACATTTTTATTCAAGCTAAAGTTAGGATCTGGTAATGCTTTTCTATCTAGTTTTCCATTAAGTGTTAGCGGAACTTTATCTAACTTAACAAAAGCATTAGGAAGCATATATGCTGGAAGCTTAGATTTAATATAATTTTTGATTAATTCATTAGAGACTTTTGAATTATCATTACTTGTATAGTAAGCAACAAGAATATTTTGCTCCTGATTATTAATGGTTCTATGCTTGACGATAACATAAACCTGTTGAATATCCTCAATCTCAGAGATTACACTTTCGATTTCTCCTAGCTCTATTCTAAATCCTCTTACTTTAACTTGAAAATCATTTCTATCTATATACTCAACCTCACCATCATCTAGCCATTTACATAAATCTCCAGTTTTATAAAGTTTTGTATAGCCTAGTTTTTTATCATTGTCTGTAGCAAATGGATTTGATATAAATTTTTCTTGGGTTAAGTCAGGTAAATTTAAATATCCACGAGCTAACCCTATCCCACCTATATATAATTCACCCTCAACTCCTTTTGGTACAGGGTTTAAATTTTTATCGAGTATATGAAGTCTAGTATTTTGTATTGGCTTACCTATAGAATTGATTACATTATCATTTATCTGTTTACCGCTGGCATATATAGTAGCTTCAGTAGGTCCGTAATAATTGAATAATTTGAGTTGATCTTTCCAGTACTGGGCTGTTTTTATATCACACTTTTCTCCAGCTATAACTATACTTTTAAGATTAGAATACTTTTTCTTAGGAAGGTTTGATAATACAACAGGTGGTAAAAATGCATATGTAATACGGTTATTAATTAAATAATTACTAAGACAACTAGTATCTAATCTAGTGAAATCGTTTAATATGTGTAAAGATGCACCTTGAAAAATAGTAATAAATATTTCAGATACTGAGACATCAAAAGTATAGTTAGTATAAAAACTAACACTATCAGTCTTATCTAATTGATAAACATCAAATAAACCTGTAATAGTATTGACAACAGAGCTATGCTCAATCATCACCCCTTTGGGCTTACCTGTAGTTCCTGATGTATAAATTACATAAGCTAGGTTTTTTGAGCTTATATGTATGTCTAGATTATCTATTGGGTAATCGAAGTCTTTATCTGCATAAATTACATTTAAGTTAAAGTCCAATAAATTAACTTTATCTTCTAAGTGAGACTGTGATACTAATATCTGTGCTCCTATATCTTCAAGAATATAGTTTATTCTTTGATTAGGAAAATCCGGAGATATAGGTACATAAGCAGCCCCCGCTTTAAGCACTGCTAGTATAGATACCACCATTTCTATAGATCTATCTAACATTAAAGCTACTAAACTATCGCTTTTGAGTTCACTTTTATTAAGCTTTTTATATGTCGATCTAATATTACGAGCTAGTTGATTAGATCTATTATTAAGCTCGCTATATGTTATATTTTGATCTTCAAATACTAAAGCAATATCATTCGGGGTTTTCTTAACCTGCTCTTCGAATAAATGATGAACAGCTTTCTCTTTAGGATAGTTACAATCTGTTTGATTCCATTCATAAATAATGCGATGAAAAAGTTTTGATGACATTTCTTGTTTAGAGTTTCCCATGGTATTTTGATCCTTGTATTTATATGTTTAAATAATAAATTTCGTTTAATCAAAGTCATAAGAAAACACTCCGCAAAGTTATGTCAGCTGCATTAAAACACCTGAATAAAAAATAATCAATAATTTTATAGCACGTAATTATTTAGAGGAAATTTCATAAAAAAGGCATAAAAAAGTTGCAAAAATAGCACCTTATCAAATAATATAATCCAAATAAAATAAGCTAGAGAATCATGAAGAACTCTATCTCTTATATTAGCTTATACAAGGATCAAATATGAAAAGTTTAATAAAAATATTATTGATAACTGTCGTGCTATCAACATTAATAACTAGCTGTTATACAGATAAAACTGCTACTCAAAATGACTCTAAAATGGTTGGTAGAAATCCAGGAACGTATACACCAAAATATCTATCTATTTCTAAATATAAAAAATGCTTAGAAACACATGACTTTGGAACTTGGAAAGGCTACTGTCTTCCTAGCAAAATTAAAGATGATTGCCCTGCCTCATCATTTAATAAGTTAAAAAAACTTGATCTACCAAGTTGTCAAGATAATAAAACTATTAAGGATATTCCTTTAGAACCTGGTCCTGTAATAGCTATCAATGGTAAACCTATAGATACATCTGCTAAATAAAGTCAACTCTTTAGGTTTTAATTTCCAAAATCCCTTACAGCTTAGGTTTTATAGTTTTTTTATCTTAAAAACTAAATCTTAATATCTTTAAAAAAACCTTATATAAAAGCTAAAAAGCAGATCATAAAATTACTTTTGAACTATATAGTTGTGATAACTGTATTTGTTAAAGACTGTTTTTCAATCAAATTTTATCTGTCATATTTGTTATAATTTAGAAAAATTTTAAGGAATTTAAATTAAATGCTATATGACTTATTTCAACTAGTCAGTAACAAACTTATTTCTATTGATTGGTGTGTTGATAAAAATGGAGAAATAAATAAACAATATATAGTGTTTAAATATAGATTTGGTCAAACTAAAAAAGTAGAAGTAAAAAATGGTTATGCTATATCTAAAAATATTAGATTCAAAATTTATGATGAAAATATTCCTATTATTGAGAATACAGAATTTGAAAACTGTATTTTCTTAAAAAATACTAGTTTTACATTAAGTTTAAAAATTGTATTTTTTATAATACATCTTTTCAGGATATTAATTTTACAAAAACTGTCGATTTAAAATGTAATAAGTTTTTGGGTGATATCTGTTTTAAAAATGCAATATTTGAGACAGATGCTATTTTTTCTAATTCGAAATTTTATTCACCAATTAATTTTGACCATACTTCTTTTAAAGGTTTAGCTATACTTGATAGTTGCGAGTTTAAAGAGAATGTTGTCTTTTTATACACGAATATATATGAAACTCTTAGTCTTAGAAGTACAACTTTTAGAAGATCTCTAAATCTTGCTTATATAAATCTTAGAAATGCTTCAAAAATAGAATCTCATGATATTAAACTTGCTTGGAAAAGTATTCCTAGTGCTAGTATCGGTTATGATTTATCTAAGAATGAAAATATGTGGAAAGAACTACCTAAACATAAAGATATCCAAGAAACATATAGGTTACTGAAGCTTGAAGCAATAAGTAAAAAAGATAATATTTTAGCAATTCAATTTAATCAAAAAGAATATGAAAAACATTATTTGAAACTATGGTGGTTTAAAAATATAGGCAACAAATTTATACTTTTTTTTGATAAAAATATCAGTAATTTTGGAACGTCTGTTCTTAGAGTCTTATTATGGTTTTTAGCTATAAATTTAACCTTATATCTGAAATACTATTATGTTTTTCTATATTTACTCTGTATTATAGTTTTTTGTGAAATACTTGGTTTATTTATACAAATATGTGGCTATATTTTGAGAATGAAACTTGATTCTTTTGTATCTAAATTTATTTTAAACTTCATAATTGAATATCGATATTTATATTTTTTCTACGCTATTTTGGCTGTCTTAGTATATAAAGATATGACGATTAAACCAGAACCTCAATATGGATTCTTCGAAAGTATTTATCATTTAACAATATCTGCAATAAATAATGTTGTTAGCTTCTTTAAGCATTTATCAAACTTTTTTGTAGATAATGATAAGTGGCAAGATCAACTTAATGGGTTTATTCAATCATTTTTACCTTTTACTGATATAAAAGACTCTATATCTGAGCTTTTACTACAAGGGTGTGTAAATATTTCATTACTATATCAAGTTATTAAAAGCTTTAGAAAATATTCAAAAAAATTATAACTGTAGGATAAAGTAAAGATATTACTTATCTCTCTAACAAACATATACTAGTTTTATAATTATTTAATTGCTTAAATAGGCTTGTCTCTAAAAAGCATTCCTCATTTATAAAATTACTAAAACCAGGAATATCTAAAATATTTATACTTGTAACATCAAAATATAAACCCATTCCTAAGCCTTTTATTACTGCTTCTTTGACATTAAAAACTTCAAAGAAAAAATCTAACCTTTCACCCTCTTTTGAAAGTTGCTTATAGTAAGATATTTCCATTGGATGCATTATTATATTGATTAAGTCTTGATGATTAATTTTGGTATCTACAAATTCAATATCTACACCAATACTATATTTATCACTAACTGCTACCATCACATACTCTTTGGAGTAAGATATACTAAAATCAATATTTTCATTAGCCTCCAACAAAGGTTTTTGATGCTGATTATATTTTAATGCAAAGTTATCTATCTGATATTTAAACTTCAAATAATTATATAAAAAACTACGAGCTAATAGCCTTTTATTTCTATCATTTTCAAATCTGTATTTTTTGATTTCTAATATTTGACTAGTCGGTATAATATCTAGATCTATTGAATTGGTATTTTCTGCTATCTTTAGTAGAAAAATATCAACACTTTTATAGACTTGCTGATAAAACTTAAATTGGGAAATCATATTAAAAATAAATATCTTAAGATAAAACCTATTTTAATAACTTTTTCTCTTTTAAAATAGTTATATTTATCAGATATAGTTAATCCGAATGACTTATGTAAAATAAAACCTGTCATTCCGGACTCGATCCGGAATCTCCTAGCCAAAGTAAAGAGATCCTGAATCAAGTTCAGGATGACCGCATAAAAGTACACAATACAATCGGATTGACTATAAATATCAATCATAAGATAAATTTCTACTATACCTTTGTTATTTTAAAAGTATAATTTGTTGTATTTGTAATGCTAAGATTTTTTTAGAATGTTTAAGAGTATAAAATACCTACTATTTTTTATAATATTTATAAGTTTTGGATATAGTCAAACAATCAATCTTGCTGCTGCTCAGATGCTAATTAAGCAACAATCTTTTAATCAATTTGCTAATAATATTGAAAGGTTAACCAAGCAAGCTAAAGGCAAAGGTGCTGAAGTTGTTGTTTTCCCCGAAGATGATTCAGTAAACCTTATCAATGATTTACCGTGGAACAAACAAAGCATAATCAAACTTAGTAAGTATTATACAAAGACAAAAGATTTGATTTCTCAACTATCTAAAAAATATAAGATCATATTAATAAGTGGAACTATTGCAAAAGATGATAATGGTAAGATATCTAATACAGTTATAATAGGTTTACCAAATGGACAAATTATAGAAAATGATAAAATCTACTTAACCCCTGAAGAGAGAAATGTTGGTTATACCAAATATGGTAAAAACATTTTAGTTTTAAACTATAAAGACGCTAAAATTGCAATTTTAGTATGTTATACAAGCGAATTTCCAAATATCTCTCAAGAGCTCTCAAAGATAAAGCCAGATTTAATTATTGTACCATCATATACCAATGATCTTTATGGTTTAAATAGAGTTCATACTGCAGTAAAAATGTTATCAATACAGAATTTTGCTTATGGTGTAGTTGTTGGTATGGCTTCTGGCTTAGATAAAAATCATACTCAAGGTATTGATGGAGTTAGTCAAATACTATTTACATCACCTCAAAATAAAGCTTTTCCTCTCAGCTACTTAGCTAAAGGTAACTTTAACAAAGAGGATGTTATAGTAAAAAAACTAGATATATCCAAGCTACATGCTGCACGCAAAAACTATGATGCTTTTCCAAATAAAGATATAAAATATAACTCTAACTTAAGCTTTAAATCTGTTAGTTATCCAAAATAGTAACTTTTAAAAAGCTTTACTTTACAAATATTTGTTATAATTTTTTCAATAGCAAAACTTTATAAATCTTTATGAAATATACAAAATTAGGCAAAACAAATATTGATATAAGTAGAATATGCTTAGGAACTATGACTTGGGGTAGACAAAATACTCAATCAGAGGGTTTTGAACAAATGGATTACGCTCTATCGCAAGGTATCAACTTTTGGGATACTGCTGAGATGTATGCAATCCCTCCTACTGCTAAAACATACGGTAAGACAGAAGAAATAATTGGCAACTGGTAAACGTAATGAGGTAGTTTTAGCTACTAAATTTTCTCCTATGCCATGGGCAAGAAATGAAGAAAATCCAATAACTAACAAATCAAATATTATTGATGCTGTAAATAATAGCTTAAAACGTTTAAAAACTGATTATATAGATCTTTATCAATTTCACTGGCCTACAAATAGGCCACATTATCACTTTGGTAATTGGTGGGATTTCGAACCTTTAGTAGGACAACAAAATAAAGATCTAATAGTAGAAAATATTTATGAAACTCTTATTACATGTGATGAATTAGTAAAAGCTGGAAAAATTAGGCATATAGGTTTATCTAATGATTCAGCATGGGGTATTAATCAGTTTATTCACTTAGCTGAAAAACATAATCTATCACGTATTGAGAGTATTCAACATGAGTACAATCTCAATAGACGTAGAGATGAAACAGATATTATGGAAACTTGTGCTTTAGAGAATATTTCTTATTTAGCATGGTCTCCTCTTGAACAAGGAGTTATAACTGGTAAATACCGCAATGGTGCACGCCCTGCTGGTACTAGGATGTCGGCTGAAATTTTAGATGGCCAAGAAGATCGTTATGGTTTTAGATTTGCTACAAATGATGATGCAGTAACAGAATATATTAATGTTGCAAAAAAACATAACTTAGACATCTGTCAAATGGCGATAGCATTTACGCTTAGAAAGCCATATATGAGTTGTAGCATAATTGGAGCAACTACAATGCAACAACTTAAGACGAATATTGATTCTATTAATATTGAATTATCTCCAGAAGTTTTAGCAGATATTGAAACAGTCAGAAGAAAATATCCTGTGCCATTTTAAAATACTTAAAGTTTTTATTTCTTTACCATCTTTATTATTTGTTATAATCTCTTCAAACTCAAAAATTTTTGTAAACAATGAAATACACTAAATTAGGTAAAACAAATATAGATATTAGTAGAATATGTCTTGGTACTATGACTTGGGGATTACAAAACTCCCAGTCAGAAGGTTTTGAACAAATGGACTACGCCCTATCTCAAGGTGTAAACTTTTGGGATACTGCTGAGCTATATGCAGTACCCCCAACTCCTGATACTTATGGAAAAACTGAAGAGATCATTGGAAATTGGATTGAATCTAGACAAAAAAGAGAAGAAATCATTCTAGCAACAAAATTCTCACCAATTCCTTGGGCTCGAGGTGAAGAAAATCCAAAAATTGATAAAGCAAATATCATTACAGCTGTAGATAATAGCTTAAAGAGATTAAAAACTGATTATATAGACCTTTATCAGTTCCACTGGCCTGTTAATAGACCTAACTACCACTTTGCTGATTGGTGGGATTTTGAACCATCTCAAGGAGAAGCTGCAAAACAACAGATTTCAGATAATATTTTAGAAACTCTACAAACATGCGATGAGCTTATAAAAGCCGGAAAAATTCGTCATATCGGTCTTTCAGATGATTCTGCTTGGGGAGTTAGCCAATTTATCAAACTTGCTGAAAAACATAACCTACCTAGGATTGCTAGTATTCAAAATGAATATAACTTACTTCGTCGTAGAGATGAAACTGATGTTATGGAGACTTGTGCACTAGAGGAAGTTTCATATTTACCATGGTCGCCGCTACAAATGGGAATATTAAGTGGTAAATACTTAAATGGTAAGGTTCCTGCTGGTAGTAGAATGTCGGATGAAGTAATGGGTTCTGAAGAGCAAAAAGCTAGATTTGCTACCCGACATAATCCAACAGTAGACAAAGCTGTAGAAGAATATCTTGCTGTAGCAAAAAAACATAATTTAGATGTTTGCCAAATGGCAATAGCATTTACAATTAGAAAAGCATATATGACTTCTAGTATAATTGGTGCGACATCTTTGGAACAATTAAAAACAAATATCGACGCTATTAATATTGAATTATCTCAAGAGGTTTTAGTTGATATTGAAGAAGTTAGAAGAAAGTACCCAGTTCCATTCTAAATTTCTAAAAAATTCTTTAAAGTTACTAGACCATTTTCAGTTAAATATGCCTCTGGGTGATATTGAACTGCAAATATTTTTGCATTTTTATGCTCAAAAGCCATAATTTCTTTATCATTGGTCACAGCTATTGTTATTAGAGGATCTAAAATTTTATCTACTATTAGCGAATGATAACGTGTAACATCAAAACTATAGGTAAGATTCTTATATAGCTTAGATTCTTTTATTTGAGAAACTCTAGAAATCTTACCATGATATATTTGCTTCGCTTTTATTATATTAGAACCATAATATTGAGCTATTAATTGATGACCTAAGCATATACCTAGTAATGGTATATTATTTTGCTCGCAATATTCAATAATTGAATATTTATCTTTCAGTTCATTAGGATGTCCTGGACCTGGACCAATTATGATGTGATCATATTGTGTAATATCATCTATTTCTTGATCTGTTTTTTTGATATATACCTCATGACCGAGATAAGTTATATAATCAACTATAATATTAGTAAATGAATCATAATGATCAATATATAAAACCATTTTAGACCTCTAAGTATACTGGTATCAAACCTCTGACACTGTTAATAAGATATATCTGATCTGCAGATTTTAGATCATCTATACTTAAGCTTTTCAGTTTCAATTTTTTTTCAATTATCATTGATTTTCTAGCTACACCGTCTAAAACTCCATCATCTAATTTTGGTGTATATAACTGACTATCTTTTTCAATGATTATATTATGAAATCTAGTCTCTGTAATATAATTATTTTCATTTAAAAATATTAGCTCAACATCTTTTTGTTTAGCAATATATTTATTATGCATTTGCGTATAAAAGCCACGCGTAGAATTATGAGTTATTTTATATTGAAATAATTTATTTTTGGAGTTTATTTTTTCTGGACAAACTATTAACTTGATAGACTCTATGCTACTTGTTTCTATTTGATTATGCTCAATAATAAGAGATTTATCATAACTATATTCAAGGCGTATTTTATATTCTTTATTTTCCTCTAATTTCTTAGAATAAGTTTCTAACTGGCTTTTAATATCTTTAATATCTATATCAAAAAACAATCTTCTAGCAGAGCTTTCAAGACGCTCTAAATGTAAATCTAAATATTTAAATCCATTATGATAATAAAGACTCTCAATCAAAGAAAAGTTTGGCTTATAAATCCTTTTAATAAACCCTATTTTCGTATCCATCTCATGCCATTCAGATTCTGCATCAGAATATACAGTTATGCCGCCACCTACTCCAATTTGCATACTATCTTGATACTTTTGGATAGTACGAATAGCAACATTAAAACACATATCATTATTAGGTAATATATAGCCAATACTTCCTGTATAGACGCCCCGCTTTTGTCTTTCTATCTGTGCGATTAACTCCATAGTTCTTTTTTTAGGCGCGCCTGTTATAGAACCACATGGAAATAAGCTATCTAAAATTCTTTTAAAAGATATTTGCTTATCGACATTAGCAGATATTTGCGAGGTCATTTGCAAAAGGTTTTTATACTTTTCTATTGAAAAGAGTTTATCTACTTTAACTGTATGAACATTTGCTATGCCTGATAAGTCATTTCTTAATAAATCAACTATTATTAGATTCTCAGCTTTATTTTTATCACAAAATTTTAACTCTTCAAAGATTTCTAAATCTTTTTGCTCATCACCACTAAGCCTAGCGGTACCTTTCATAGGTTTTACTAGTATATTGTTATTTTCCTTTTTAAAGAATAGCTCTGGTGAAATTGAAATTATATCAGGATTTAAAAATGGTAAATATGCAGCATACTTTACAAGTTGACTTTGCTTTAAACTTTCATATATTTCTAAACTACTAAACTCAGTATTTGCTTTAATGCTTTTAGTTAAATTGATTTGATAACTTTCGCCATTAATGAGTGCTTGCTGAACTTTCTCAAAATCAACCAAATAATCATCTAAACTAAGACTATCTAGCATTAAACTTATAGATGCCTCAGCACAAGAAAAGCTAGGAACATCATAACTAAGATCTTTAAACGCCACAAAATGAAGCAAGGGTTTTTCATCATTAGATAAACGTAAATGTTTAAGCTCATCTTTGAGATAATAGCTAGCCTCGTAACTAATATAACCAGCTAAATATAGTCCTTGCTGTTGAAGCATTTCTAGCTCACAAAAAGCTAGTTCTAAAGAATCCCTATCATAAGCTATTATTTCTTTAATAGGATTATAAAAATAGTAATTTTCACTATCTGTTAAAGTATCTTCAAATATCGCAAATTGGGGAAGTTTTTTAGAACTCATTATTTATCAATTCTTTTAGCTTTTTTCTGTCTGTTTTACCTGTTAATGTCATAGGAATCTTATCAAGATATACAACACCATCTAGCTTTTTATATTCAGATACATATTTAGTAAGCTCAATATTTAAAGAGTCTAAAGTATACTCTTTATCAACGACTAAAAATGCCCAAATACTTTCTCCCCATATTTTATCGTATTTGCCAACAACAACACAGCTTTTAATTTTAGGTATTTTTAAAATATACTTCTCTAACTCAACTGGTGATATATTCGAACCACCTTTAATTATGATATCTTTATACCTACCATAAAAAGTAAGCTCATGCTTTTGATTATCAAAACTGCCAATATCCCCTGTTTCTAACCATTCATCTTTATTATTTAAAGGGAGTATATTATTTTTAATAAAAATCTTGCCATAATTATTATTTATAAATTTAGCGATCTTAACCTTAGTATCTGCAAAAACCTTTATAGTGTTACAATCTTTATCAGATATATTTTGACCATAACCAAAAACCTCTGTCATACCTATTCCATTTAATAATGGTATGCCCAACTTTTGTTTTACTAAGTTATTTAAAGATTCTGATGCTATATCTCCAGCAACACTTAAATAACGTAAATTGTGGTTTTCAATAATATTCTCTTGGGTTAAGAAATGATACATCGTTGGCAACAATGCTAAAGCAGTTAAATTAGTCTCATTAATAATTTTAGCAACTAATTTAGGCTTAAATTCTGAAATAACGGTGATATCTAACCCCATAGCTAAAGCTGGTAATAGCTGATAAGAAAAAGCAAATGCATGATTTATTGATAAAGCTATTAATAAATGATCATCTTGCCTAAGTCCTAAATCATCAACTCTATTTTGTGCATACTCAATAATTTGGCTAATATTATGCTGGTGCTTTTGATAAAACCCTGTAGTTCCTGAACTTACATGCGCTGTTATTGTTTTTGCGAATATTCTATGATCTTGTGTTTTAGGTAGATTTTCAAAAAACTCTATTTCATCATTAATATTAAGCACTTTTAATCCATCTAATTCTAAATAACATGGTTTATCTGTTATAAATAGCGAATGCTCTTCTAATATTCCTTCAAGCTCTGAATCAATTAAACGGGGATTAATAGGTACAAAAAGATCTATATCAGCTATCCAGCTAGCTATATATAAACTAATTGATAATGGTGAATTTTTAAGGTTAGAAAATATTTTTCTATAATCATAAAATTCTAACAATCTCGCTAAATCATAAGATTTAGATAAAATTTCTTGATACGAGATTCTTTTCTGGTTAAATAAAACACCTTTATCCTTACTATGTTTTTCAATATTATCCAAAAATTTTCTAAGTTGATTCATTTTTAGGCAATTAATTATCCAAGAGTTTATTAATATGATATATTAAATTAAAAATTTATATTTAACATCTTTTTATAAAATGCAACAATCCTTATTTTTAAATGAACTAGAGATTTATGTCAGCTTAGGTTGCTCTGAAGAAGAAAGAGCTCACAAACAGATGATTAAGCTTGATATAGAGCTACAATTTAATCAAAACTATTCTGCTAGTGATACTGATAACTTAGAAGAAACTATTTGTTACTATACTCTAAGAAACAATATCCAAAATTTCTGTAATGATATTAGTTGTAACCTTATTGAATATTTGGCAAAACAAATATTTCTTTTTATTCAAAAAAGTTATAATGATGTAGAGCTAAAGTATTTGAAGCTTATAAAAGCCCCTCCTGTTTCACAAATAAAATCTGCTAGTTTTATTATTAGGAATTAGTATGCAATATATTATAGGAATTGGTACAAATATTGGTTTTACTCTTGAAAATATTCATTTAGCAATTGATGCTTTAGAATCTCATCAAGATATAAGAATTATAAGAAAAGCTGGATTATATAGTAGTAAAGCTCTACTAAAAGAAGGTGCCCCTAAAGATTGGGACATTAATTTTATAAATACAGCTGTAAAAATCAGCTCAACGCTAAAACCTACTGAACTTCTAACTATTCTAAAAAATATTGAAAAAAATATAGGAAGAGATCTAAATGCTCCTGTCTGGTCACCAAGAATTATTGATCTAGATATTCTAGCTGCTGAAGATTTGATTCTAGAAACTGATGAGCTTACAGTCCCTCATAAAGAGCTACTTAATCGCAACTTTGCTTTAGCTCCTTTGTTAGAACTATCCAAAGGCTGGTATCACCCTAAAAAAGTAGATATAGATCTTAACCTTAGATTAAAAGAGCTTGATGAGATTGAAAAGCTTAAACAAACTCTCTCAAATACTATGCGTATGGGTATTGTAAATTTATCAGATCAATCTTTCTCAGATGGATATTTTGATGATGATCGTCGCAAATCAAACTTACATGAGCTTATCGAAAATGGTGCTGAAATTATAGACATCGGTGCTGAATCAACTAAACCAAATGCAAAAGCAATATCAGTAGATGAAGAGTTTGAAAAACTTGATATTTTTCTAGAGTATATCAAATCTAATGCTGCAGATTTAATATATAAACCATTAATTAGCATCGATACACGTAAATTTGAGGTAATGCAAAAAGTTTTAGAAAAACATCATGATATTGTATGGATGATAAATGATGTTGAATGTAATGATATTGAGCAGAAAGCCAAATTAATTGCAAAATATAATAAAAAATATGTGCTAACTCATAATTTAGGTATAACAAATAGAGATCAGTATTTAGAAAAAGATAATGCTATAGATAATGTTTGTGAATATATTGAGCAAAAGAAGCAAACTCTTTTAAATTGTGGTTTAACCAAAGAGAATATCTTTTTTGATGTAGGTTTTGGTTTTGGTAAGAAAGCTGATACTGCTAATCATTTATTAGAAAATATTGTTAAAATAAAAGAAAAATTAAACCTAAAAACATTAGTTGGTCATTCACGTAAACCATCAGTTTTAGGTCTAACAAAAGATAGTGATATTAGAACTCTAGATAGTGCAACGAGAGAGCTTTCAAGAAAATTAGAAAAATTAAATATTGAAATCATAAGAATACATAGAATTTAATAAGGAAATATAAATGTCATATCATCCAAGTTTAGAAAAAATGCTAGATACTCCTGAGATTAGAAAGATAAAAAAATTAGATCTAAGAGAACAGCGTGATATTTTTAGTAGCCTTTCTATTGAACAGATAAAAAGAATTCGTCGCCCAGATATTATTGAAGAAGATATTAAACTAGAGAATAATACTGTACTAAGGCACTATAAATCGAAAAATCCAAATGGTAAAGCTCTATTTTTTATTCATGGAGGTGGGTGGTGTTTAAGTTCTATAGATACTTATGATCATGTATGTAGGTATCTCTGTGACCAAGGAAACTTTGATATTTTCTCACTTGAGTATGGTTTAGCGCCCGAACATAAATACCCTATTGCTGTAGATCATGCATTATATGCTTATGATTGGTTGTATAAAAATATTAATAAATTTGATATAAATTCTGAAAATATTTTTGCAATGGGTGATAGTGCTGGAGGAAATCTTGTGACAATTATATGTCACGAACGTCAGCAAAATATGCCTAAAGCTCAAATACTATTTTACCCTGCTGTTGATATGTATACAAAATATGAAAGTATTCGTAAATTTGATGAATATAAATATCATCTAACTGCAGAATGGTGTGAAATGTTTCTTAAAGCATATCTTGGTGAAGAAATTATGTCTCAACCTAAAAGATTAAGAGAGCCTAAAATTTCTCCTTTATTTTATGAAGCCTCAGAACAGCCTGATACATTAATAGTATCGGCTACTCATGATATCTTAATTGATGGAGTTTATGCTTATGAGAAAAAACTTAAAGAACAAGGAACTTTAGTTGAAACTCATTATGATGACGAGATGTATCATGGTTTTATGAGTATAATTGGAATTAGCCCATTGCCAAATGCTAAAATAGCTTTAGATAAGACAATAGAGTTTATTAATAAAAGATAAAAAACTAATAAGATATGAACCCAATCTTTAAAACAGATAAAAAACCAGGTGAGCAATCTGAGCAGCTTATAAAAAGATTTAATGAGCTACCTGCTTTTGTAGCAACTGGCGGCGAAATTTTGTTTGTATCTAATGATTTTCTTGAAGTTCATTTAAGATTTAATCTAAATGAAAATACTAAGAACTATCATGGTACAGGTTTTGGTGGCGCGATATATTCTTCATTAGATCCAATATATCCTATTCAATTATGTAGGATTCTTGGTGATGATTATGTTGTATGGGATTTATCAGCAAGCATAGACTATCTTAAACCAATTACCGATCATGTATATGCTAGATTTTTATTATCTGAGGCAACTATAACTAACATCAAAAAAGATGTTCAAACTAAAAATAAATCAATAGTTAGTTTACCTGTGTGTTATGAAGATCTAGAAAAAAATATCTATGCTAAGGCTACAAAAACAATCTATATAGCAGATAGAGAGTATTTTAATAATAAAAAGAAATAAATTACTTTGAAATAGCATAAAGCTTATTGATGAACAAACAGGGAGGATTAGTTTTAAGCTAGCTCTCTTTAGGCACCCATAAATCAGCTAATTGTGAGGCGTCTACTTGTGTAGTGACTTGATTACTACCATCTACACTTCCACCATCGATATCATCATCTGATATATTAGCTGCTAATATCTCAGCCATCTTATTTGCATTTGCTGCTAATTGCATCTGAAATTCATCATTAGTATCTATAATAAGTGAATCATTATTAAATTGTGATTCAAAGTAATCATCCACAATCAATGATGATAACTGATCGTGAAAATTAATTTGAAGGTCATTATCTGATCGTGAAAATAATATATCATCTTTTGAAATATCATTTAACTTCAGAGTATCTGTAGAGCCATCGCCTGCTAGATTGATAGTATCATTACCATCTCCTGATGAATAATTGTAAATATCTGAACCTGCCCCTCCAGCTAAGATATCATCACCTTGACCGCCTGTGATTACATCTGAGCCTAAACCACCTTCGATAATGTCATCACCTATACTTGTTGAAATAATGTCGTTACCTGCTCCTCCATCTACAATATCATTATCCTGTTTTGCTGTTATAGCAGTATAAATATCTCCTGCAGAATTAATTCCAATAATATCTGATTTCCCATCTCCATCTATATCAGCCATTAATCTTTGATATGATGAGTTACTAGTCCAACCATCTTGATAATTAAAACCTGTTGATAAAGATTTAGTGGAGCCAAATGTACCATCTCCTTTTGCTAAAGCTATATAAGTGTGAGTATTACCAAAACCTACAACATCAGCCATACCATCATTATTTACATCAGTCACAAATCTAGGAAATCTATCATTACTTGCCCAACCACCAGCTCTAGTTCCAAAACTCCCATGTGCTTTCTGAGCAGTCGCAAAAGAGCCATCTCCTTTTGATAAAGCAGTATAAACACCTGTTGATGCAAAACCAACAATATCGGCCATACCATCACCGTTTACATCTGCCATGTGTCTTGGAAATGTATTATTTGTTGACCATCCTCCAGCATCTCTACCAAAAGCTGCATACACATTAGACATGGTTGAAAAACTACCATCTTCTTGACCTAACGCTGTATGAACTCCTGTAGTATCAAATTTAACCTTATCTTGTATTCCATCTCCATTTATATCTGTATCAAATTCAGGAGTTATGTTTTGATTAGCACTTCTAGATATATTTTCAAAGTCAGAGTATTTCTTCCTTTCCTCTAAGCTTGTACCATTTGACAAAGATACAAATGTTTCTCCACTTTCTTGCTCAACTAAATCTGCTAAACCATCATTATTAACATCAAGCATTGTTTTAATACTACTAGATGAAGCTTTTCCAGTAAGTTGTTTACTATTAAAATCTATATCATTTGATGATGTAGTGATAATATCGTCACCATCTCCAGCATTTATAGTATCATTCCCAGAGCTCATATTTATAACATCATTTCCTGATCCTGCATAGATTAATAAGTCACCACTACTAGCATTTATTACATCATCTGCATTAGTGCCTATTATTATATTTGATTTACTTAAAATATCTCCATTAGCAAATTCAAATTTATCTAAAGTACTTCCCTGAAAGTTTTTAAGGATTAGCTTATCTGTATCAGAACTATTAAAAGTTACATGAACATCATTACCATCATAGGCAAAGTTAAGATCACTAGCTTCTATGCCTTCGCCAAACTTAACAGTATCTCTTGAGCCACTATCATAAGATCTTCCAACATAATCATTGACTAACATCTCTGTTATCGTATCTACTCCATCTCCCTTATTGAAAATGTATGTATCACTACCATAACCCCCAGCTAAAGTATCATCTCCCTTGCCTCCAGCTAATATGTCATTTCCCTTATTATATCTAATCTCATTATATCTAGAGCTCCAATTACTACGACTTCCATAACTTGTACTTGAAGTAGTTATATTATCTCCAACTAAAGTATCGTTACCTTCTCCACCTTGTAGATTATCTGACTGACTGCCTCCATGTAAATAGTCATCTCCTAATCCACCATCTAAGGTATCATTGTGATTATTACCATATAGCTTATCGTTACCTTCGCCTCCATCAAGTGTATCGTCATTATTTCCGCCACTTAATGTATCTTCGCCTTCTCCTCCATATAAATAGTCATCTTGATTTCCCCCTGATAACCTATCATTACCAGCTTCACCATATAACTTATCTTCTCCTGAGTTACCTGAGATTACATCATCTCCAGCTCCTGCATGTAATGTATCATTAGATCCAAATAGTGAATAACTATCATTTGCATCTGTTCCTTCATATTCATTAGATAAGTTCATAAACTCTGTCTTATCTAAAACACTTCCATCTGCAAACTCAAAGTTATTGATAGTGTTATTTCTCATGAAGTCTTTTAACACTAATTGATCTGTATCGTTTCCTTTGAAATTAGCTAACAAATCTTGACCTGATAACGATAACTCTACATCTTCTTGATTTAATCCTTCCCCAAACTTAATCCTATCCCTTGAGCCACTATCATAAGACCTTCCAACATAATCATTGACTAGCATCTCTGTTATCGTGTCTACTCCATCTCCTTTATTAAAGATATAGGTATCACTTCCATAACCTCCAGCTAAAGTATCATCTCCCTTGCCACCAGCTAATATGTCATTTCCCTTATTATATCTAATCTCATTATATCTAGAGCTCCAATTACTACGACTTCCATAACTTGTACTTGAAGTAGTTATATTATCCCCTACTAAAGTATCGTTACCTTCTCCACCTTGTAGATTATCTGACTGACTGCCTCCATGTAAATAGTCATCTCCTAATCCACCATCTAAGGTATCATTGTGATTATTACCATATAGCTTATCGTTACCTTCGCCTCCATCAAGTGTATCGTTATTGTTTCCGCCACTTAATGTATCTTCGCCTTCTCCTCCATATAAATAGTCATCTTGATTTCCCCCTGATAATCTATCATTACCAGCTTCACCATATAACTTATCTTCTCCTGAGTTACCTGAGATTACATCATCTCCAGCTCCTGCATGTAATGTATCATTAGATCCAAATAGTGAATAACTATCATTTGCATCTGTTCCTTCATATTCATTAGATAAGTTCATAAACTCTGTCTTATCTAAAACACTTCCATCTGCAAACTCAAAGTTATTGATAGTGTTATTTCTCATGAAGTCTTTTAACACTAATTGATCTGTATCGTTTCCTTTGAAATTAACTAACAAATCCTGTCCTGATAACGATAACTCTACATCTTCTTGATTTAATCCTTCCCCAAACTTAATCGTATCCCTTGAACCACTATCATAAGACCTTCCAACATAATCATTGACTAGCATCTCTGTTATCGTGTCTACTCCATCTCCTTTATTAAAGATATAGGTATCACTTCCATAACCTCCAGCTAAAGTATCATCTCCCTTGCCACCAGCTAATATGTCATTTCCCTTATTATATCTAATCTCATTATATCTAGAGCTCCAATTACTACGACTTCCATAACTTGTACTTGAAGTAGTTATATTATCCCCTACTAAAGTATCGTTACCTTCTCCACCTTGTAGATTATCTGACTGACTGCCTCCATGTAAATAGTCATCTCCTAACCCACCATCTAAACTATCCACCGCATTACCAGAATGAATAATATCATCAGTTTTAGTACCTACTATATCATCCGCTTCAATACTACCTTTTATAATAACCTTACCTTCATCATTAAATATTAGAGGTTTATCATTAATGTTAAATTTAAGATCACTTACATGAGTAACATTACCATCCAATAGCTCGGATAAAGTTTAGACCTCTTGCGAAATACTACTTCAGAGGCATTTTATTTCTAAGTAGGTATTTTCTTTTTAGAATCCGTTTTGTAAATTAACTATTCCAGCCACTAAATTAAACCTAAGATTAGCTTTTTTACCAAAACTTCTATAGGTTTCACCCAGTATACGAAACTTTTTAATTTCTGCAATTTTATGCTCAACATAAATCCTAATCTTACTAAGCCATTTATTATAATTCTTCTGCTCTATACTTAAAGAACCTCCTTTGGGCTTTTTATAGGGGAGTTTTACTTTAGTAGATTCATTTTGAATACCTTGGTAGCCATTGTCACAATATTTATCAACATCACGAGCTAATTTATCTGATTTTCTGCGAACAGTTATATCATGAACACTGCCTGGATAAACCTTCGAAACATTAACTATTTGACCTGCTTCACTGATAGCTATTTCTACTTTCTGTGTATGGCTTTTTTTCTTCCCTGAATAGTTAGCCTTTCTTCGTTTTAATTTCTTAGGTCTCTGGATTGGCTGTTCTGTTGCATCTATTAAAAGTCTTTCTACTTTTTGATTAGTCATGCTTCTATCTTTTTTTATATGTATTTCTTTAACTAGTAGTAACTCTACTCGTCTAATTAGGCGATTTACATTTGATTCATCTAATCCTATCAAGTAGCCTAAAAATTCTTGTGTCATATAGCAACGATAATATATTAAAACTAACAATAATCTATCTGCATGATTATCAACTTTTGGCTTTCTGCCAATCCTTGGAAATCCTTCATCTAAGGATTTTGAGGCATCGGTTAAGATTTTATTGAAATGTTTTAGTTTTAAACCTGTTAGTTTTCTAAATATTCTGGCTTTCTTTGACAATATTGCGTAGCTTATTTGCATTTTTATGGATCTCTTAAGCAATCTTTCTATATATATGGTGAATAATTAGTATTTCGCAAGAGGTCTTTTGTGATAAATCCTTTTCTAAAAAATCTTTTTTATCCCAACCACTCTCTAAAAGCAGTCCATTTGCAATTGTGCTAATTTCATTAATTTCTTGAAATCCTGTGCCAATATCTAATTTAACAGACTCGATAAGATGATCATTAATGAAATCAAATATATCATCATTGAATATTTCTTTGTTATCCCAGCCACTCTCTAGAAGCAATCCATTTGCAACTGTGCTAATTTTGTTAACTTCCTGTAGCCCTGTAATAACATCTACTTTGATAGACTCGACAAGGCGGGCATTAATGGAATCAAACAAATCATCATTAAGTATTTCTTTTTTATCCCAACCATCTCTCAAAAAAGTCTGATCTTGGGCTTTAATCACCCTATCAAAGAAACTTAAACCACTAATAGGATCTACTTTGATCTTATCAACTATAGCATCATTAATCCCGTCAAAATTAAGTGCCACTTCTCCTGCATCATCTAGCTCAAATGATAAATTTTCTAATAATACTGGATATACTTCTTTAACAAAGTGACTTGTTTCTATAGATTCTTTAATTGAGTTAAATGCACTTGCATAACCTTGTGATATGTTTGTAGCTCTAGCATTATCTGCTAATCTATGAAAGAACCAATCTCCTGTAGTCGTTGTGCCACCTTTAGCAACTGTTCTAGTATCCCAAAATGTCTCTGTTCCTGTTTTTGCATTTATTGTATAAGTGCTACCATTATCTCTAATGTTATACTCTAAAATCCTACTACCATTTAGAGCCTCTAACACAGCTGTCTTTTCTATTACTGTTCTTACTCTATCTGAGATACCTACATTAATTTGTGTACCATCATCTAACGTTACACCATCTAATATATCTAAAGATGTCTCAAAGTTTTGTGATGTCCTTGCCCACTCAAGTAATACCTCATGAATAGCACTATCTGTAACTAGTGTTTCTCCTGAATATAATCCTGTAAGTAGCTCTTTAAGGTCCGGTGATAAACTAGCTGACTCATGTAAGCTTCTTAAAGCTCCTTGACCTGCTACATTAATTGAGTTTTGTAACTCTTGAGAAGTTTCTAATACATCTTCAAATTTACTATAAAATTTATTCTCAGCAAAATCCATTGCTCCTACTGCTGTAGTAGTACCATCTGTGTTAGTAGCTGTAGAAGTCTTACGTAATATACCACCTGCTACACTTTGATTTACAGTCTTTGCATTTAGATCAATACTTGAGATACCAGCATCTGCTAAACTTAGTAATTCTCCCTGATCTGTCACACCATCCTGATCGGCATCTTGCCATACCTTGACTTCAGAAAATGCTGAATCTTGCTCATTAAATACACCATCAGAATTACTATCTAGATCACTCAAAGCATCAAAGCCATCTTTAGCTTTAGTGCCATCTGACTTTATGGTGTTATCCCCGAAAAGCTCTCTACCGCTATCGATAGTACCTGAACCATCAACATCTCTAACTAATAAACCATCTTCGGCGTTTACCCACCCAGTTCCAACTGCTTGGCCGTTACCTGAATGATCAAATAACACGCTACCATCTGCTGATGTAGTCTCAATTTGATTATCTCGGTCGAGATCGACAACCAATGGATCGCCATAGCGTTGTGTGGCTGCTTGTTGGAATTTACCTAAAACTAATTGATCAATGGACATTTGGCTTGTATCGCCATTAGTACCTAAAACTTTAGATATTAAATCCTTATAGTTAGTTAACTCTTTAATCACCAAACCAGCTTCTAGTTTAGCTAAATTATTAAAATAAACTTGTGAATCTGCTTCTGCAAGTTTATCTGAAACCATCGCTTTTCCAAACGCTAAAGCATCATCAGGATCTTTCGATAAACTGTCTGCATAATCAAATTCTTTATATGCTTTATACTTTTCTTGATTAATGAAAATATCATCTCCCATAGTTTTCATCCAATCAAGCTTTTCTGCTAAACTATCAGGCATAACATATCCCAAAGCAATATCAATACCTGCTGCCTCAAGTATTTTAGAAGTTACTTCTACACAATTGTCTCCTCCTAGTTCGAAAACTTCGTATTTAGGTGGATCAAGTCTTAACTGTTCGCCCTTAGTAATAGCTGCCAAATATTGAGCCTTTGAAATAGTGCCAGTATAGCTAGATGATATAGCACCTCTTTCATCAGAATCACTTACTCCAGATAATTTAGCATCAAATGTTCCTGACTTCCCAAAAAAAATATTTCCATCAGCATCTTTTATAGGTCCATAAGAATACTTAATTGTTCCTGCAAAAGTTCCATCTGATATTTCAACCCAAACATGTGTACCAGACCCTTGACTTAATTTATTACTATATATTGTAAAAGTATATTTTTTATCACTCATAAACTACCTGTTACTATTTCTTAAATTTATAACTATTGAAAAAATTTCTAATAAAACAATTATTCCTACTAAAAATAAAATAACATAATACAAAAATTCATTTGATATCATGAAACCCTTATTCACGGCTCCATTAGACATAATGACTTTTACGCTTGAATTAATAATAATGTTCTGATTATAAAAACTATAAGTATTAAACAAATATAAAAATAATAAAGAAATACTATAAAAAGCTATTTTGACTTTTCCAGAAAAAAGAAAAAATATGCCAACAATAAAACAAATTTCCATATATACAGTTATAAAAATAAAATTAGCTTGAGCTGCTGCTTTCGTAAATGCCTGAATAATAAACATTGTTACAAATATCATGAATAGTGAAAAAAATAGATTAAATAGAAATTTATTAATTTGGCTATCTCTAACCTCATTTAAAAAAATATATGCTACCAATAGGTTTACTACATAAATAAGATTATCAAAAGATAAAAATTTCTTAAAATCATACAAATTTGTCCCGATAGCTTTATAATCACCAAATAAACAAATAAACAAATAAACAAATAAGCAAATAAGCAAATAAATAAATAAATAAATAAATAAATAAATAAACGATTATATTTTTATAACTAAAATTCTTTATAACTTTACTACCTATAAAACAAAAAAATAAGAAGAAAAATAAGCTCGTTAGAATAGTAGCATTTATATTTATTCCTATTAATTCAAAAATAATATTTACAATAGCTCCTATCATCATAAAAGGTACAAACTGATATATGACACTCATGATTATTACTACTGCATACAACTCTTTAATATCTTCTTTCTTAATATTCATCTAAGCCACCGACCCTAACTCAAATGATAAATTTTCTAATAATACTGGATATACTTCTTTAACAAAGTGACTTGTTTCTATAGATTCTTTAATTGAGTTAAATGCACTTGCATAACCTTGTGATATGTTTGTAGCTCTAGCATTATCTGCTAATCTATGAAAGAACCAATCTCCTGTAGTCGTTGTGCCACCTTTAGCAACTGTTCTAGTATCCCAAAATGTCTCTGTTCCTGTTTTTGCATTTATTGTATAAGTGCTACCATTATCTCTAATGTTATACTCTAGAATCCTACTACCATTCAAAGACTCTAATACAGCAGTCTTTTCTATTACTGTTCTTACTCTATCTGATATTCCTACATTTATCTGTGTGCCATCATCTAATGTTACTCCATCTAATATATCTAAAGATGTCTCAAAGTTTTGTGATGTCCTTGCCCACTCAAGTAATACTTCATGGATAGCATTATCTGTAACTGGTGTTTCTCCTGAATATAGTCCTGAAAGTAGCTCTTTAAGACCTGGTGATAGGTTAGCTGATTCATGTAAGCTTCTTAAAGCCCCTTGACCTGCCACATTGATTGAGTTTTGTAACTCTTGAGAAGTTTCTAATACATCTTCAAATTTGCTATAAAATTTATTCTCTGCAAAATCCATTGCCCCTACTGCTGTAGTTCCATCATCTGTAGTTGTAGCTGTAGATGTCTTTCTTAAAATACCTCCTGCCACACTTTGATTTACTGTCTTTGCATTTAGATCAATACTTGAGATACCAGCCTCTGCTAAACTTAGTAATTCTCCCTGATCTGTCACACCATCTTGGTCGGCATCTTGCCATACCTTGACTTCAGAAAATGCTGAATCTTGCTCATTAAATACACCATCAGAATTACTATCTAAATCACTCAAAGCATCAAAACCATCTACTGCCTTAGTGCCATCTGACTTTATGGTATTATCCCCGAAAAGCTCTCTACCACTGGTAATTTGGCCATCAAGATTTTTATCACGAACTAACAATCCGTCTTCGGCATTGACCCAACCAGTTCCAGTTGCTTGGCCGTCGTTGTCATGGTCAAACAGTACGCTTCCATCTGCTGAGGTGGTCTCAAGTTTGCCGTCTCGGTCGAGATCGACAACCAATGGGTCGCCGTAGCGCTGAGTGGCTGCTTGGGTGAATTTATCTGAGATAATGCTAGCTAAACTATACTCCTCTGTTGCTTCAACAAGAGTTTGTCCTGATGGTGCAGACACTTCTATAAACTTAAGCATTAAGTCATATATTGCAGGTTGTTTTGTTTCATAGATGCCTAGTGCCCCCTCTTCCATTATTACTAATGGGAAATCTGTATTTTTAACTGCTGTAAGCTGATCCATTATAGTTGCATTAGGTGTCTCTATTCCACCATTCAACAACTTAGCATAAGCAGAAATATTTAAATCATAATCTAAGGTTTCTCTTCCTGATATATTTGAACCCATCCATTGAGTTGAATATATCCCTACGCCAATAGTATTTGTCAGTGAATCAATAGCTACAAATGAGTTCATTGTTTGAACTCCTAAAGGATTTGTTGATAAATTAGCAGTCCATGTTCCTGAATCTGTGTAACTATCACCTAACATACCGTAATGAACCATTGTTTCTAGAGAGGCTTTACCTGTTTCTTTAAAACTAGTATCAAAACTCTTTCTTAACTCATCACCAAATTTTTGTTCATAAGCATCCATTTTAAATTTAATAATTGAATCTTGATTATAAGCTTCCGCTGTATAAGCTGTACTTCCAGTTGATGGGTATCTCATAGAGTTAAAAGCCTCTAGTTGATCCGTTGTCATATAATCTTCAATAGGAGTATTAAAAACTTCTGCTTTTAATCTTTGAGTATATGAGCCTTCTCTTATATATTCAAAATTTGCTATAGCTGACTTTTGCTCTTGATTTAATGAATCTTTTTGACTTTGGGTCATGCTTGAGATATCAGGAGTAGATTCTATCTTACCAGACTCTTTACTATAGTATTGTGTACCATTTGAGGCTGTTAAAATATTCTTTTCTAATGCTGATAGATAATGAGAATCTACATTTTTTCCATTAGCTTTAGCCGCATAAGCTTTATTAAGAAACTCAGCTGTTGCACCTATTGCTCCAGCTTCACTATTTAAAGTAGCTCTAAGCTCAGATCTTAAATCTGAACTAATATTGAAATTATAGTCATTGAGTTCTGTGCGAGTTTCTATATTTTGATCTGAAAAAACTGTACCAATATAAGTTGTATTTTTAATTTCCTTACCATTTTCATTAATTTTCGTTTCGTTAAAAATATCTAATAGCCTTTTTTGTCTATCACTTTGTAATTCTTCACTTGATTTAAATAATGTATTCATAAAATTTATTTCTCTCTTTAATTAACAGCTCTAATACTTATTTGTTTTACTAAATTATCTAATTTATCTTTAATTCTTTCTTTATTTTGATCAAAATATTTCTTATCTTTACATCTTATTTGAATACCGATTTTGTAAAAATAATCTTCCTTTTTCAATATATTTTTCCCATAAAAAGAATTAGCCAAATATCTGTTTTTTTCAGGAGAAAAATAAAAATAACTATCTCCTAATTTTTCTTTAAGTTTAAGACTGTTTTGATAATTAAAAAAACTACTTGATATAAATTTTTCACCACTTAAAAATTTACTAAAATCAAAATTAATAGAATTTCTCTTTGCATTACATATCAAAGTATCTTTATTACAATACCAATCTATTACATAACCATTTGTTTTTAAGAATTTACCAGGAGTTTTAATTTGAAATCTCTGCCCGTTCTCAAATTCTAAATTAATTGTATAAACATTATGATCTTGTTTGTATTGAGCATACTTATAAGCTGAATATAAAACTGCTGGAACACTTACAAAATAAACTATAAAAAGTAGCCAAGAAACTATAAACACATTCTTTGCTTTAAAAAACCTAAAGCATAAATAAGTTACTAAATACCAACAATATGCTATTACAGATAATATTATACTAAACTTTATGATACTGAAAAGTATTTCAATAGCTCTATCACTAGAGCCAGCAACTGCTACAAATGATAATCCTATATTTAGATATAAACATATAAATACTAAGTTAAGAATAATTAAAAAAGTTTTTACGCATACTTTACTTATAACTTTGTTATTGTCTGCATAGAACATATTAGAAGCAAATAATATAGTCGCAGCTATAACTCCAGAATATAAATATAAATTAGTAGCAAACTTATGACCCTCTATGTAATATTTACCACCTATATTAAAATAGAAAAATATACATCCTATTAGAGCTATTACCCCAAATGAATATAATATTTGCCAACCTCCACCAGTTGGTACTTCTTTGGCTTTTTTTTTTAATGCTTTAGATATAAAAAATTCTACAAAACTAAATAAACTTAATATAGCTACTAAAATCAATATATCAAATAATAATATAATAGTCATCATACTATCAATTCCTCTTTACTTATCGTTATGGGAACCACTAACAACATTAACAATAATATTTTTTTCATTTACACAACCTTTAAATTTATCAAGTAAGAAATTAGAATCAATTCTAAATATTTTAGATCCTGAAGAACGTATTTTCAAAGGGTTTTGGAAGCTAGTTTGCAAAATAATTTATAGCAAATTTTAGGTGAATTTTTAGTTAATTAAGCAAGTATAAAAAGTTAATTTTGGATTATATTACAGCTTTGATTATAGTATTCATTGATAAAATATAAATTTTAAAACTGGATTCTACGATCAAAGCCTGTGCTGAACTTGATTCAGTATCGTAGAATTGTAAGTTAAATCTTCTTTATAATTTATGTTTAAGGAGTCAAACTAGAGTGTAAAACTTTAGTTATAACCTAAGCGACCGTCGTAGAATAGATTACACAATCGTTGTCATCAAGGTACTTAGGTTATCTCCTTAATACGTTTGAATAGTTGGATGGTCTATAACGACCGCTTACAATCGTAAACATAGAACAAATATACTAAGGAGATATTTAAAAATGTATCATAATTTCGTAGATATTGATATATCAAAAAATGATTTTGTAGTAGCTATATATGGTAGTAAAAAAACTTTTAAATATCTTAATAATTCTAAAGGTTTTAGTGATCTGTTAGAAAAACATCCTATACTTAAAGATAACAGTCTTGTGGTTCTAGAGACTACAGGAGGGTATGAAAAAGCTTTGGTTGAATATTTATTAGTTGAAAAAATTATAGTACATAGGGCTAATACTCGTGTTGTTAAACATTTTATTCGTTCAACTGGACAGTTAGCTAAATCAGACAATATTGATGCTATATGTCTAGCTAGATATGGCTATGAAAGGCATACTAGTCTTGGTTGCTATAAACCTACTAATAACAACCTTCAAAAGCTTGTAAAATATACACTTAGAAAGCAAGAACTTAAGAAGCAATTAGCTGCTGAAAAAAACAGAGCTCAAGCTCCAGATCAAGAATATACTAAAGAGTCACATATCAGAGTAATAGAGTTTCTAGAGCAAGAAATTACTATTGTAGAGAGTTTAATTGATGATCTTATAAACTGAAGTTACGCACTAAACATAAATTTGAGCATAAAGACAAAGTATTATATGCAAGGCAGGTTTTTATTAGCATAGCAGTAGCTATGGTGATAAAGTTCTAAGGCAGTCAGATGATACTTAGCTTTGTCCTTTGGATGATATAATTTGCATTAAATAACGTCGTTACCAAGATTTGAAGCTACTAGTAGCTCTTGACCTTGTTTCCTAGTTCTTCAACGCAACTTATAACACTCAAAATATATTTAGTGCGTAACTTCAGTTATAAAGGATTGTGAATATTTAACAAAAGCAAGAGACTTGTTAGTTAAAGAAGTTGCAGGTTTGGGAAAAACTACAGCAGCATCATTACTTGCTCTTATGCCTGAGCTAGGTAGTTTAAATCGTAAGCAAGTAGCCTCTTTAGCTGGAGTCGCTCCCTATGCTTATGAAAGTGGTAAGAAGATTGGTTATAGGAAAACTTATGGTGGTAGAGCTGACTTAAAGCCAGTATTATTTATGTCTGCTATGACAGCTTCTAGGAGTAATGGAAAGCTTGGAACTTTTTACAATAAACTTGTCGAAAATGGAAAAAAGAAAATGGTTGCTCTTATTGCTGTTATGAGAAAAATTATTGTTATAGCTAACGCTAAAATTAGAGATTTAAAAAGAGATTTGAAAATTTTATAAGCTATAATTATTAACATAGTTGATGACATATTATGTTTTGAGTTTATTATAGTAATAACACACTGTACTGTTATATATTAACTATACGAAATAATTAACAAATCAATAATCTATTGTTACATAAATATATTTGATTAACTTCTATCAAAGCTTTTCAACAGCATTTATAATTGCCTGATTGGTAACTTGTTTTAAATGAATAATATCATCTGACTTGGAATTTAAAGGTGGTAGCCAATAAAGTGTATTACCAAGTGGTCTGAGCAAAGCTCCTAGCTTAATAGACTCTTTATAAACATCAAAACCAAACCTATATTTATCTATATCTAAATCTGCAGCAATCATGCCACCAAGATTTCTAATATTTTTAAAAATATGAACCTCTTGTTGTATCTCTAAGAAGCAATTATGCATTAGAGTTTCTAGCCCAGTTACATTATTTAATATATTTTCCTGCTCAAAAATATCTAAAACACTATTAGCGGCTACCACACCAAGAATATTACCACTATGAGTATGTGAGTGTAAAAATGCCTCAGACATTTTATCTTTATAAAACATATCATAATATTGATTTTTTGTTAGAGTAACACTAAAAGGTATCATTCCAGATGTAATGCCTTTTGATATACATAAAAAATCTGGAGAAATATCTAGATAATCTAATGCAAATAACTTACCTAACCGTCCAACACCAGTCATAATTTCATCAAAAATAATATAAATATCATTTTGCTTACACCATTTGCATAGTCTATTGAGATAATCTTTACTATATAGCAACATGCCTCCAGCTCCTTGACATAGAGGTTCAACTATTAGTGCATTTATGCTTTGCTTATTTTCTTCTAAAAACTTCTGTGTCTTATTCCAATGATGTTCTGCATCCTCCCATAGGGGGGCTGTCTTACCATTTACATACGGTAGATCTTTTATAATCAAACTATCGAATAGTAATATTTTATATGGCTCTGAATATAAACCACAATCACTAACACTCATAGTTGCTAAAGTTTCACCATGATAAGAATTTTCAAGACAAACAAATTTAGTTTTAGAGGTTTGATTTCTAAGTTGACGTAAATGTATCGTCATCTTTAAAGCTATTTCAACAGCACATGATCCATCAGCGGCATATAATGTTTTATCCATTGATGTTAATTTGCATATTCTATTACTAAAATGTTCAACTTCATCATTAGTTGTATTAGCAAATATTGTGTGTTCAAACTTATCAAGCTGATTTTTTAATCTATCAATAATATAAGGATGTCTATGCCCTAAAGATTTACACCACCAACTAGATATAGCATCAAAAAGCTTTCTGTTATCTTGAGTATATAAATAGCTTCCCTCAGTTTTATTTATATTTAAAGGAGGTACTTTTTCAAAATCTTTCATTTGTGTGCAAGGGTGCCATATATTAGTGCTATATTTCATTGTAAACTATTTTTATATTTTTAGGTTGACATAAATTATATACAAGATATACAATGATTTACAACCTGAAGTTACCAACCACACAAATATGAATTTAGAACAAATTAAAGCAATTTATAATAAGCCTCTTACCGAACTAATGTTTAATGCTCTAGAAGTTCATAAGAAAAATTTTAATAATGATATAGAATTATGCTCATTAAAAAGTATAAAAACTGGAACATGTCCCGAAGATTGTAAATATTGCCCCCAGAGTGGTCACTACAATACAGAAATACAAAAACATAAGCTTTTAGAACTAGACAATATTCTAGAAGAAGCAAAACAAGCTAAAGCAAGTGGTTCTAAAAGATTTTGCATGGGAGCTGCTTGGAAAAACATACCCAAGAAAGATCTAGATAAAGTCGTAAACATTATATCTGAAGTAAAAAGACTAGGCTTAGAAACATGTGTAACTTTAGGTAGCATAAATCCTGAAGAAGCAACAAAACTAAAAGATGCAGGTTTAGATTATTATAACCATAACCTAGATACTTCAAGAAACTACTATCCTGAAATAATTTCAACTCGAAAATTTGAGGAAAGAATTGAAACTATAAAAAATGTAGCAAATGCAGATATCAATGTCTGCTGTGGTGGTATATTAGGAATGGGAGAATCCCTTGATGATAGACTTAGTTTATTATTGGAATTATTAGAATTACCATCACCTCCGAAAAGTATACCTATCAATACCTTAATACCTGTAAAGGGAACTCCTCTAGGAGATAAATATTCAGAAGCACAGATTGATAATATAGAACTTGTGAGATTTATAGCAACAACTAGAATTCTTTTCCCTGAAGCTAGACTTAGACTATCAGCAGGTAGAGAAAATATGTCTATAGAAACGCAAACATTGTGTTTTCTTGCAGGTATTAACTCTATTTTTTATGGTAACAAACTTCTAACTGAAAATAATGCTACTGTAAATTCAGATAACTATCTATTATCAAAATTAGGATTAACAGCTTAATATCAAAATCATGCTAAATCTAGAAAATAAGTATATTCAATATCAAAAAGATAACTTGTTAAGAGAATTAAAAGTCAGCAATATTAATACAGATAAATCTATCACTGATTTTACTACTAGTGACTACTTAGATTTATCTAATTCTATCAATCTAAAACAATGTTTAATCGATGGTTTTGATAGATATGGTTTTGGTAGTAAAGGGTCTAATATAGTCTGTGGCTATACTGATGAAACTCAAGAATTTGAGACTAGTTTTGCTAAATTTGTTAATTACCCTAGAGCTATATTTTTTAGCTCAGGTTTTATGGCAAATTTAGCCATTTACTCAACTTTATTTGATAAAAGCCAAACAATATTTGCTGATAAATATATTCATGCTTCCATTATTGACGGTATCAAACTGTCACAAGCAAAATTAAGAAGATATACACACCAAGATTTAGCTCATCTAAAAAATATTTATGATAATAAAAGCTATATAACTACAGAAGGAGTCTTTAGTACTTATGGAACTATTAGTCAACTAGATAAGATATCAAATGTGGCTAAAGGTAAACTAATAGTTGATGAGGCTCATAGCTTTGGTATTCTAGGAGAAAATGGCAAAGGCTCTATAGATAAATATAAACTTAGATATACCGACTGCCCTATTAGTATCTTTCCTTTAGGTAAAGCCTTTGGTGGAGTTGGTGCTATGGTTTGCACTACAGATAGAATTGCTGAATACCTAATCCAATTCGCTAGAAACTATATTTATACTACAGCCCTGCCCCCATTAATAATAAAAACTTCTATTTTACAATTAGAAAACTTAAAATCTGCAGATAGCCAAAGAGAGGCTATTTATAAGAATATAGATCTCTTTAATCATTTATGTAAAGAAAAAAAACTAGAGTTATTATCAGATGATATATCCCCTATTAAAAGCATTTTAATAAAAGATAATAATTTAGCAATAAGTTTAAAAAATAAGCTTTATGCTAAGAATATATTAGTTTCATGTTTTAGGTATCCAACAGTCCCTAAAAACCAAGCTCTTCTTAGGTTTTCATTACATTCAAGTAATACATTAGACCAGATTCAAGAAGCTTTAGAAATTATCTCTAAGGAGGTAAATTATGGATTTATACAATAAAGTCGAAATAAACTTTTCTAATGCAAATCAATATACACAAAAAAGTAGTATTCAGAATAAAGTCAGGCAAATACTCTTAGCTGAAACATTAAGATATTCAAAACTACTAAATTATAATCATATACATAAGATACTAAACTTAGGGGTTCGTGATCTTAGTGAACCTTTAGAATTAAATAAAACATTTAATCCCAATAAAATTGATATTGGAGATATTGCTCCACCCCAAAACGCTAAAAGAATAAAAAACCTAAATGCTTATAAACTCAACTTCGATAAAGATTTGAATATAGTTGCTAATGATTATGACTTAATATTTTCAAATATGTCATTTCAATGGAGTCAGAACTTTGAAAATTTAATTAAAAATATCTCAAGTAAGTTAAATAATCATTCTATTTTAGCTTTTAGTACAATTCTGGATAACAATTTTCATGAGCTAAAAGATGTTCTTCGCATAAATAAAATGCATGCTGAATCATCCATTTTAAAGTTTATTAAAAAAGCCAATTTAAATTGTATATACAATAATAGTTTTTATTTAAATAAAAGTTTTAATAATTTTAGAGAAGTTATTAATCATCTAAAGTCTACTGGTGTAAACACTTATACAGGCAATAAATCTAACTATAATTATAAAAAAATAAAACAACTATACTCAGATCAAAAACAGTTTAGGCTTAGTTATCATATCGGCTTATTTATTTGTTTTAAGGAATAAAATTATGAAAAAAATTTTCATCATAGGAACTGATACAGAAGTTGGCAAAACATATGTCTCAACTAACTTAATTAAAGCTTATGAATCACAAAATATTAAATCTCTGTGCCTAAAGCCAGTAGCTTCTGGTAAAAGTAAAGAATCAGATCTCTGTGAAGATGTTGAGAGTATTATACAAGCATATAAATATAAATTCTCATCTGATGAAATAAATCTAATATCTTTTAAAAAAGCTATAGCACCACATATAGCTGCGCTAAAATCTAATACAAATATATCCTTAGAAAACTTAGAATCATTTATTAAAAGTAAATATACTAAAGACTTAGAAATGCTTTTAGTCGAAGGAGCTGGAGGACTACTAACACCATACTCTAATCAAATAACTCAATTTGACCTGATAAGAGCCTTAAAAATACCTGTGCTATTAGTTTCATCTATAAAAGTTGGCTGCATAAACCATACACTACTAACTATGAATGAACTAAAAAGACATAATGTAAAATTAACTGGTTGGATAGCTAATTGTAATAACTCAAATATTAGTTTTATAAATGAACAGATAGAAACTATCGAGAAATTTTCAGGATATAAATGCAACGCAAAAATAACTCAAAATGCCGACTATTCAGATTTTACAGAGTTATCTAAAATACTAATATCTCCAGAAGAGAATGAATAAGTACCACTATTATTTTCAATAATTATCTCACCTATATCAGATAAATTTTTATATTTGCAGTTAGTAAATTTCTTATCTGCTAATATTAAGGTAAACTCTTTGTCTTTTAAATAATTTAATTTCTCATATTCTTTCTTAAAAGAAGAAAAACCTTCTTTAACAAAAGTTGTTAAATCTTCTTTTATAACATTTATTATTTGTATAAGTAAGTTTGTTCTATTGGCATGTCGGTCAGATTCTAATTTTATTGAGGTCCAGTCTTTTGAAATTTCTTGGTTATTTTGCATATTTACATTTAAACCAAAACCTATAAAAAGCTTAGCTCTATCATTCATTTCTGCCGAGATATTTATAATTACCCCACCTATTTTCTTATCATTTATATAAATATCATTAGGCCATTTTAGCTTAGCACCTAAGTCTAACCTATTTAATATTTTAGCTATACTTATAGCTATTGCTAACGATAGACCATTTAACTTAGATACATCCAGATTAACAATCTCAAATAATGTACAATAAATATTCTTGCCAAAAGGCGACACCCATTTTCTATTAAATCTACCAAAACCATCAGTTTGATGCTCTGAAATAACAACTGCATTATCTTGAAAACTATTTTGATTCTCAATAGCATATTTTGAAGTAGAGTCTATAGAATAAAAATAATTTACATTTTTAAAAACTTTTTCAAGTTCATCTAGCTTAATTAGATCAAGCTTTTCATCTAGTATATACCCTATCTTTGAATTAGAAAATATATCTATCTGATAGTTATCTTTTAGTGTTTTTATATTTTTTGATATAGCAGCCCTAGAGATACCTAAGTTATTTGCAATATCTTGACCACTAACATACTTTTTATCACCTAAAGAATTTAAGATTTCGATTTGAGTTTTATTCATTTAAATTTTTCATATTTGTTGTTAGTTAATATACTATAAATTTTTACATCTATCTAAATAAACAGCGGCCGCCCCAAAAACTTGAAAATCTCCCTCTGTATCAGACCACTCTATTTTGAGTTTATTAATAGATCGCGTAAAAGCAAACGTTTGTATCTCATCCCACATAGCATCCTCAAAGTATTCTCTAGCAGAGATAATCGAACCCGCTAGTATAATGACCTTAGGGTCTACGGTATACATAATAGATTTTATAGCAACCCCTAAATGTTTGCCAAACTGTTTATAAATATCAATGGCTTCTTTGTCGTTGTTCTTTGCTCTTTTTAAAATCTCTACACCATTAATACCTATCTTTTTTATAAAAAATTGCCCACTACAATAATCTTCTAGGATCCCATCTAGATACGGTAGCATACCAAACTCTCCGGCACCACAATTAGAGTCATTTAACAAGGAACCTTTATTTATAATTCCACCTCCAATACCAGTACCTATTGTAATACCAACAAAATTTTCATATTGTTTGCCTTTACCATAAAGTCTTTGGCCTATAGCAAAACAGTTTGCATCATTATCTATGAAAACAGGTACTTTAAATTCTTTCTCTAAAATCTCTTTTAAATGAATTTCTTTCCATGATTTTATATTCTGAACATCGTATACTATGCCATTTTCTCTATCTGCAACACTTGGTATACCTACACCTATACCTTCAACCTCTGCAGAAAATACCTTTGAAATAGTATCTATAACAACATCTATAACCGATTGAGCATCATGCTCTGCATTATCTGGAATTTTGTTTAAAAATGATTCTAATAAAGTATCTCCGATAATTCTACCTGCGTTTACTTTAGTACCACCTATATCAACACCAACAATAGTCTTATTATTTTTAGCTTCTTTAATCATGTTCATTTCAATTATTTTTTGATAATAGTTCTTTTAATTTTATTGTTTTATTATCCACTAATGGATTTGCTGTTATTGCAACATATAGCATAAATATAATCGTAAAATAAACAAAACACATTCCTACTCTTAAACCAAGAAGATCTCCTATATTTCCAACGATTAAAGGAACTATAGCTCCACCAATTATACCCGTACAGAATATTCCTGAAATTGTCCCATGATGAGATTTTAGAGAATTCATTCCTAATGAGAAAAGTCCTCCATACATAATAGATGTCAAAAAACCACAAACAGGGAAAAATATTAGTGAAATATCTGCTGAGCCAAATAGTGCTAAGCTCAAAGATATTAATTGTAATGTTAGAAATACTTTTAGAATATTCTTAACATTATATAGCTTTAACAACACAATACCTAATATACCGCCCACACATTGCATAATCCAGAATAGTGCTACTGTAGTGTTTCCAACTGTTTCAGTATCAAATCCATGATACTCATTTAGAAATTTTGAAATCCAAACACTAATTCCCTGCTCTTGACCAACATATGAAAATATAGCAAAAAAGTATATTAAGACTATTTTATTTTTTAGGAGTTTCTTAATAGTAGCAAAACCCTCTAATTTCTCATCAGCATTTAATTCAACTTTTGGAAACTTAATTAAGCTAATAAATATTACTAGTAAAAACATAACAATAGCATTGAACCAATATATTGCAACCCAGCTAAAGTTCGTAGCTATTAATTTATTAAAGAATATTAAAAAATAGTTACTATCTCCACTATATGGTAAATTTATGACTAAATAAGACAAAACAAATGGACTGACAAATGATGCTGCACCAAAAAACACTTGTTGTAACACTGAGAAAAATGAATAATTTTCTTCACCTCCAGCTACTCTTAATAAAGGCCAAAAGGCTACCTGTAAAATCGCTGCGGCTGTTCCAACTGTAAATAAACTTACAATATAAGTTATATAAGAAACTTTAAGACAGAATAATATAGATCCAAGAGATCCTAACAAAAATGCGAATAAAATCATTTTTTTAGAGCCATATCTTTCTAACATATATCCTGCAGGGATAGAAATAATATATGCTATGAAGAAAGCAAAAGGTAGAACCCCAGCTTGAGAAAGTGTAAGATGAAGATCTTTCGTTGCATCAGGAATTATAGGACCTAAAATATTAGTTACAAATGATACTGCGAAAAAACCAAGCATCACAACCCATACTATTAAGTAATTTCTTTTCATATATTAAATTTATCCTTTTAGTGTTAAGGCAAAACAAACCTATAAATGTAACCAGAGGGGGTTACACTTATAAAATATTAAGATAAATGAGTTACCTATATAAGAATTATAGACTCTAAATACTACTGTGTAAATTATACTTGTTATAGGCTAAATACTATTTTTCATAGTTCTGTAAATCCCTAAAGATCCTACTGTACCTGCTACAACTAATATTAAGGTATATAGAGCTAATCCTAAGATACCGTATTTAGCTGTAAATATACCTGCTAATAATGGTGCCGCACCACTAATACCATTACCAATACTATAGCTAATAGCACATCCTGTAGCTCGCCACTCATTATCAAAAACTAATGCAAAAAAGGGAGATACTGCTCCTTGAATAGCTGCCATGATAATACAAAATATTAAAATAGCTAAAAAACTTATAATAAAGTTATTAACCGCTATTAACATAATCAATGGATAAAATAATAAGACTAAAGCTATTAAAGCTAAATAAAAGACTTTTATATAACCATATCTATCGGAAATATAGCCAAATGCTGGATATAAGATACATGCAAAAAATAATACTATACTATTTAAAAATAGAGCACTACTCTTTGGTATATTTTGATATTCAACTTGATAATTAACAAGATATGTAAAGACCATATAATACAATGAGGCACACATACATGTTATTAATGAAACTATTATTATTTGCTTATATTGCTTGAATAATGCCTCTACTAATTTTGTTTGATGTTTTTGCTTGGGTGGCTGCTCAGTATAATGCTCATTTCTATTTAAATATAAGTAAATAGCAAAGAGTAAACCACTTAATATAAATGGAACTCGCCATATAAGCTGATTATGATTAGTAAATATAACTTCAGAAAAAATCCCAACAATAGATGCTAAAAGAAATCCAGCAGAAGATATAGCAAAAATAATCCCAACAGATAATCCAGCATTATTCTTTGAATCTGTTACCCCCAGTGTTATAAGTGTCGGAAACTGTCCACCTACAGATAAGCCTTGTATGACCCTGAATATTATTAACAACATAGGTGCTAAAATACCTATATTAGAATAGCTTGGTATTAAGCCAATCAACACTGTAGAAACACCCATAGCAATAGTACATGCGTTAACAACATATGCATAACTAAACATATCCGCAAGATATCCCATAATTAAAGCACCTAATGGCCTTATAATGGTTCCTATGAAAAAAACTGAAAAAGTTAGCAGTAAAGATAACTCATGATTATTAGAGGGGAAAAAATTAACCGATATAAATGTCGCAAAATAAATATATAGTGAAAAATCATACCACTCTAAAATATTTCCATATGATATCTTTAGAAAAGATATAGTTTTATTGCTCATTGTAAAACATTTTTTTTCAGTTTTACCAAATTAGTATACATAACCAAAATATGATTTATACCTTAAAATAAAATAAAATTACATTTCTAATTACCAAAAAATATGATTTAAGATTATAATAAATGTTAACAATATACATATTTTGGAATTAAGAATGAAAATAGAAGATGTTAAAAAAAATGTTTTCTCAATGCCTTTGGTATCACCCACAGCAAACAGAATTGCTTATAAATTTACGAATAGAGAATATTTTATTATTGACTATTTAGCTGATATTGAAGTCTTAAAAAAATATGTCCCGGAGCCTCTTAAACCAACAGGTCTTGTAAAGTTTGAATTCATGAAAATGCATGATGCTAATGGGTTTGGTAGCTTTAATGAGGCTGGTCAACTTATTGAAGTTGAACTAGATGGTAAGAAAGGCCTATACTCCCACATTATGCTATTAGATAACTTACCATCTATTGCTGCTGGTCGTGAAATTTGGGGCTTTCCAAAAAAATATGCTCATCCGACCCTAACTGTAGATTCTGATACTCTGCTAGGTACTGTTAAATATAATAGTGTAAATGTGGCTTTTGGTACTATGGGCTATAAATATGAAGAACTTGATAAAGAAGCTGTTAAAAAAGCCTTAGAAGAAACTCCAAACTTCTTACTTAAAACAATACCTCATGTTAATGGTAAAGATGTAAGTATTTGTGAGCTTGTTAAATATCATGTTACAGATGTAACAGTTAAAGGTGCTTGGACGGGGCCAGTTGATCTACAAGTATTTAATCATGTACAAGCTGCGCTTCATCATTTACCAGTTAAAGAAATTGTTAAAGGATCTCACTTTATTGCTGATGTAACTTTAGGTTTTGGCGAAGTAGTCTTTGACTATCTTAAATAAATATCTTTAAACTATTAATTATCACAAAATTAATAGTTTACCTAGATAGTTTTATTCTTTTACCTTACTAAAAAAATCTCCCACTTTTACAAGATTTCTTTGATCCTTAGTACATTTTGAAACATAGAGAGTATCATCAAGAATATAATATATAGCATCTTGAGAATATTTTTCACCTAATTTACAAGCTTCATATAGAGAATTACAATTAAACATAAAACCATTTTCTTTATGATCTGTAGATTCATCAAAGCCATTAATCTGATAAACCCAATCATACTTTTGTTGTAACTCTTGTTTTAAGATTTTATTTCTAGTTGTATTTTCATAATCACTAAGAAGTCGATTCATAGGGTTATATGCTGTAACAATTGCGAACTGCTTAGGATATTGAGTAGGTTTTACAGGTACTTCAAATTTTGTTTGGAAATACCATTTAAGTAAATTATTTTGATCTAAAGTATCATTCATAAGCCTTAAGCTTTTGCTCTAGTTGAGAACCAGTCTGAACACCATTTAAAGTTTCAACTTGCTTACCATTTTTAAAGATCATCATTGTTGGAATACTTCTAATACCAAATTGTGCCGCCAAGTTTTGATTGTCATCAACATTAACTTTAACAATTACCGCAGCCTTATAATCTTTTGATAACTGATCAAGAATAGGTCCTAATGTTTTACAAGGGCCACACCAATCAGCATAGAAATCTACTAATACAGGTTTATCTGTACTATTTATAAGCTTTTCAAAATTAGCCTCATCTGTTTTTATAACATTACTCAAAGCCATATTATTTCTCCATAAATGTTACATTTGCTCTAATATTTATATCTTGAGAAACTGCTACTGGATTATTATTACCTGCTGAGTCCATTTCATTAGAAGCACCAGCTTTCATATACATTACAGTGTTTCTTGGTCTATAACTATTTGTAGTGTCATTATATTTAATTGACTGGATAGTATAAGTATTATTTGTTTCTTTATTAAAATCATCTAGATACTTTTGAGTATCTTTAAAGATCTTAATCATAAGTTTTTGCTTAGCCGCTTGGATAGCTTTTGCTGGTGGATTATAGTCAAGAACTTGGACAACTAATTTTTTCCCAGAAGCTTTTTGGTTTTCTAATGCTTTTTGCAGGCTATTAAGATCTTTTTGCGATATCCTAGCTTGTAACTGTACAGTTATATTTAACGCGCCACTATTACTAGTATTCTGTTCAACGTTTCTAACTTTCCAATCTGCTTTAACAATATTATTAACTTCATCAGATATTTGCTTTTGGATATTATTTTGATCTTGGAGCGTTGTTGTTGCATATCCTGTAACTTGTACAAGTATACTATCACTTTTAACTGTTGTTTCAGCTTGAGTTGTATATTGAATAGTATTATGTTCTTGAGCTTTATCGCATGCTAAAGCAACTGAGCTTGTAGCTAAAAAACTAACTAAAGTAATTGGAATAATTTTTTTCATAAACGAAACCCTCATTGTAAGTATTTGTTCTATTAGTTTCAGTTTAGCAGATTACGCTATATAATTAATTAGAAAGATAATAAAAGATTAAAAGATTTTTTATATTATAGAATCTAGAATATCATCTAAAGATTCAGTAATATCTTCTTTGATTTCATTTTCAAAAGGAAAGTCATCTGATGTTAATTGTGATTTTACAAAACTCTCTAGAAGTAAATGCTGAGCATCATGCAGCTCTAAACCTCTAGATTGTAGATAAAATAAAGCATCTTTATCTAACTGGCCAACTGTAGCACCATGAGTACAAACAACATCATCTGAGAAAATTTCTAACTCAGGTTTTGTATTTATTTCAGCTTTATTACTTAGTTGGATATTTTTGTTATTTTGAAATGCTTGGATTTGCTCAATACCTTCATTTACAACTGCCTTAGCATTAAACCAAGCTTTAGCAGAACCATTAGCAACACCACGAAAGTTAACATTACTATACGTATTTGAGGCATTATGATTAACTAAGAAACAAGCATTTGCAATAGCGCTATCACCAACTAAATACAAGCCTCTAATATCAAATCTTGAATGCTCTTTATTTAGCTTCACAACAAAATCATTTCTTAATAAAGCATCTTTATTAAGTAGATTAAAACCATTAAATTCAGCGGCCCTATCAAGATTTATTAGATAATTAGCTGTAGTAAATAGTTTTGTATTGTTTGCATTATCAGCATTATTTGTAAAATTAACTTTAGCAGATTCGGCAACTTTTACATCTAAAAATAAGTTTATTGCAGATTCTTCTGTTAGATTTACAAAATCAATATCTAAATCAAGATTTGCAAACATATCAACATCTAACTTTAAAGAAACATTTGATAGCTTATTTTTAGCCATCTCAGTATTTATAAAAATAAGGCTAAGAGTATCTTTTGTATCTTTAGGTACCTTTATACCAAAATGTTTAGAGTTCTCGATAGCTAATCTTGACATATTTCTATCATCTTTATGAAACTCTAGAGCACTGATATGATTTAGCTTTTTATTATAATCAATAGCTAAAGATCCATCTAAGATGATAACTACATTCTCTTGAGTATCAAATTTAAAACCTTCAAGATAATCTTTTGTTTTTGGAGCTTCTTTTAATATCTCTGTAATATTATTTTTAGAATATATTGAAGCAATATTTGTATACTTCCAGCTTTCTTGCTTAGTAGTAGGTAGAGATTTATTGTCTATTAACATTTTTTAACCTTTAGCTGTTTAACCAAGAGTATCCTTTCTCTTCTAATTCAAGTGCAAGTTCTTTACCACCAGTCTTAACTATTTGACCATCTGCTAAAACATGAACAAAGTCAGGTTCGATATGATCTAAAAGTCTTTGGTAATGTGTAATAACTAAGAAACTTCTATCCTGTGATCTCATAGTATTAGCACCTTGTGAAACAACTTGAAGAGCATCAATATCAAGACCTGAATCTGTCTCATCTAGAATTGCTAATTTAGGCTCTAACATCATTAGCTGAAGCATTTCATTACGTTTTTTCTCACCACCAGAAAAACCTTCATTAACACCGCGAGACATATATTTTTGATCTATCTTTAAAACCTGCATATTTTGCTTAAGCTTTTTCATAAACTCAATAGCATTGATTTCTTCTTCGCCATTTTGCTTTCTAATACTATTTACAGCTGTTTTTAGAAATTGAACGTTACTAACACCAGGTATCTCGATAGGATATTGTAAACTTAGAAATATTCCGGCTGCTGCTCTTTCAGAGATGCTTAGATCATCAAGATCTTTACCATCAAATTTAATAGAACCTTGAGTAATTTCATAACCATCTTTACCAGCTAAAACATTACTTAATGTACTTTTACCAGCACCATTTGGTCCCATAATTGCATGGACTTCACCTTTTTTCATTGTTAGGTTTAGTCCTTTTAATATTTGCTTCTTGTTATCTCCAACACTTACATGTAGATCTTTTATTTCTAATAACATTTTTTAACCTTTTTCATCAATTATGTAAAATTACAGTTTTAACCAACAGCACCTTCTAAACTTACTTCCATAAGTTTTTGTGCTTCAACTGCAAACTCAAGAGGTAGTTTTTTAAATACTTCTTTACAGAAACCATTTACAATCATTGCAATAGCATCTTCTTCTGATAAGCCTCTTTGCTTACAGTAAAATAGTTGATCATCAGATATTTTGGATGTTGTAGCCTCATGCTCTATTTGCGATGAGTTACTCTTATTTTCTATATATGGATATGTGTGAGCACCACATTTATTTCCTATAAGTAATGAATCACATTGCGAGAAATTCCTTGCATTAGCAGCATTTGGAGATATTCTAACCAAGCCTCTATAAGCTTGAGATGCTCTACCTGCTGATATACCTTTAGAGATGATTGTACTCTTAGAGTTTTTACCAAGGTGAATCATCTTTGTACCAGTATCTGCTTGTTGAGCATGTCTTGTCAGAGCTACAGAATAAAACTCACCTATAGAATTATCTCCACGTAAAACTACTGAAGGATATTTCCAAGTTATAGCTGAGCCAGTTTCAACTTGTGTCCAAGAGATCTTAGAGTTTTTATGCGCCATACCTCTTTTTGTTACAAAGTTGTAAATACCACCCTTACCATCTTTATCACCAGGATACCAGTTTTGTACTGTAGAGTATTTGATCTCAGCACCATCTAAAGCAACTAGTTCAACTACAGCGGCGTGCAACTGATTTTCATCACGCATTGGTGCCGTACAACCCTCTAAATAACTAACATAACTTCCTTCATCAGCTACAATAAGAGTTCTTTCAAACTGGCCTGTATTCATAGCATTAATTCTAAAGTATGTAGATAGCTCCATCGGACAAGTTACGCCTTTTGGAATATATACAAAAGAACCATCACTAAATACTGCAGAATTTAAAGCAGCAAAAAAGTTATCACCTTGAGGTACTACAGAGCCAAGATATTTTTTTACAAGTTCTGGATGCTTTTGCACTGCTTCAGATATTGGACAAAATATAACACCAGCTTCTGCTAATTTTTCTTTAAAAGTTGTAACAACTGAAACTGAATCAAATACTGCATCAACAGCAATATTTTTGACACCTGCGAGCATCTCTTGCTCATGCAGAGGTATTCCTAGTTTGTTGTATGTATCAATAATTTCAGGATCAACTTCATCTAAACTTTTAGGGTGATCTTTCATTGATTTTGGTGATGAGTAATAGCTAATAGCCTGAAAATCAATTGGTGGATAGTTTAAGTCTGCCCAACTCGGAGATTTCATTTCCAACCATTTCTTATAAGCTTTCAGACGCCACTCTAATAGAAACTCAGGCTCGTCTTTTCTTGCAGATATTAAGCGAATAACATCTTCATTAAGCCCTGCAGCTATTGTTTCTTCTTCAATATTTGTCACAAAACCATGTTCATAGTCTTGTTCTATTATTTTATCTAAATTTTCACTCATTTTATTTAGCTCTTGCCTTTGTTGTTGACAATATCATAGATTGATGTACCAGAAAGTATTCCTAATAATTGAGAATTTAAAACCTTCCAATAACTACTAACTGTACAGTTTTTTAAACTACATTTTTTATAAATATCACAACATTCTGTAAGATTAACATCTTTCTCAATAGCTTCGACCACATCTAAAACTGTAATTTCTCGAGAATCTCTTACTAGTGAGTAGCCTCCTTCGACACCACGCTTTGAAGCCACAATATCAGCTATTGAAAGCTGATTAAGTAGCTTTCTTACTGTAGGAATATTTAGACCAGTAATTTCAGCAACTTTTGCAGCACTATAAGGTGTGGAATTATTCTTTGCTATTGTAACTACAACTAATAATCCGTAGTCGAGTAATTTACTTATTCTAAGCATAAATTACTTAATTATACCGATTTAGTATCATTTTGTTATTATGATAGTATTAAATATGCCGAAAGTAAATAAAAAATTGATTATTTTAGATCCTTAGATTAGTATGTCTAAACTAACATACTTTAAGTTTTATATTATAACAAGTAATTATGAGAATTGCTATTTTAGGTGCTGGACAACTAGGAATATATTTAACCCAAAGATTAAGCTTAGATCATCAAGTATCAATTATTGATTTAGATGAGGAAAAACTCGGCTTTATATCTTCTGCTTTTGACGTGCAAACTATTGTTGGTGATGTTACAAAGCCTAATATTATGATGGAAGCAAACTTTAAAGATACAGATATGATTATAGCTGTGACATCTGATGATACTACTAATATTGCTGTATGTGATATGGCGTATAAGCTTTATAAAACTCCATATAAAATAGCACGAATTCGAGATACTGAATATAACAGATTTCCTAAATTACTAAATAATATTGATCTAGTTATAAAATCATTTTTTGAAGCAACAAAAAGATTAGAACAACTAATATTTTTACCAGGTGCTTTCTTTATTTCAAGCTTTTTTGATAAGCGAGTCCAAGTAATTGGTGTTGAGGTTTCAGATGACTCTCCACTAGTTGGCTTTTCAATCAAAGACATACACCTTGGACTTGGAGATATTAAAGTAGATATTATCTCTGTATATAGAGGTAATGAAAAGCTAGATATAGATGATACCGATATTCTAGTAAAGCCAGGTGACAGAGTTATGTATTTGTCCGAAAAAGCATATTCATCACAGATCCTATCAATATTCCAACCTAAAAAAGCAAATGTTAGGAAAATATTTATAGCAGGTATTAACCATGCAAGTATTACACTGGCAAAATCTCTTGAAAGCAAAGGATATATTATAAAAATGATAGATCCTAATGCTAAAAAATGTGAATTTGCACTAGATGAGCTATCAAAGTCAACTATCCTACATTATAACCCTGTAAATAATAATCTCTTAATAGCTGAAGGTATTGATGAAGCAGATATGTTTTTTGCTCTAACAAATTCTGATGAAATCAATATAATGTCATCAATCTTAGCAAAGAAGTTAGGAGCTAAGAAAACTATCGCGACAGTTAATAGTGCCGAATACTATGATATTACTCGTGACTTAAAACTTATTGATATATCTATCTCGCCACATAATTTCTCTTATACTACAGTCAAAGCTTTCTTGACTCAGGTAGATATGATAAAGATGTATGAAGTGGAAGATAGTGAAGAGATGTTTATCGAGATAAAGGTTCATGGTCAAGAAAATATGTCTACAGTTATAGGCAAAAATATTTCTGATTTAAAGCTTCCTAAAGGTCTAAGAATACTTGCAATAATGAGAAATGATAGTACACCTTTATTCTTCGCTGATAATTTATTAATCGAAGATGGTGACCGACTTATAATTAAAGTTGCCAATAAAAATGCCCTAGAAATTCTTGAAAAACTTTTTCAAGTAATGCCTCTATATATAGCTTAAATAATTGCTAATTTATCCTTGCTTAAGTATTATGTTTTAGTATGTATTATTTTATAGTTAAGTAGTCGGGTAATCAATGTCAGTAAACGTTTCAGCAAAGGAGAAAATTGGCCTAGTTTTATTAATTTTATTAATGACAGGGGCTATCGATAATATTAGAAACCTTCCTTCTACAGCGACTTCAGGAACTTATATATTCTTCTTTTTTATTATTGCTGTAGTTTTATTTTTAGCTCCAGTTGCTTTAGTCTCTGCTGAAATGACAGCAACATATACAGCAAAAGGTGAAGAAGGTGTATATGGATGGGTTAAAAAAGCTTTTGGTCCAAACGTCGGTATGCTTGCAGTATGGTTTCAGTGGATAAATACTTTAATATGGTTCCCTAGTATTTTAACATTCTTAGCTGGTACTATTGCGTACTTATTCAACCCAGATTTTGCGCAAAACATAAAATTTACCATAGTATTTATAACGGTAGTATTCTGGTCACTAACAATATTAAATCTGAAAGGATTAAGAGTCTCGGCTATCTTTGCTAGTATTTGTACTTTTTTAGGTATGGTTATCCCAATGTTGCTAATGGTGATATTTACTTTAATTTGGCTATTGAATAATTATTCTCTTAATATACATTTTCATTTAGACAACCTAATACCTGACTTTACAACTACAGATTCTTGGATGGGTCTAACAGCTATCATAGCATCATTTTTAGGTCTTGAATTAGCAACGGTACATATTAGAAAAGTTATAAATCCTAAAAGAACTTTTCCACTTGCTTTATTAATATCAGTTGTGTTTATAGTTTTCACCATGGTTTTAGGAGCATTAGCTGTAGCTATTATTTTCCCTAAAGATCAAATAGATGTTGTTCATGGTACAATTAAAACTTTTAAAGTTTACTTAGATAACTTAGGTATACCTGTATTTTTCTATTATCTACTTGGTATGATGGTAGTTATAGGTTCTATAGGTTCTATGATTAACTGGATGATTTCTCCAGCACGTGGATTATTACAAGCTGCTGATGATCATTTCTTACCTGATTTTTTAGATAAAACTAACAAACATGATGTTCCTAGTGGTATTTTGATTTTACAAGCTATTATTATGACAATAATATGCGCTCTTTTAGAGCTAGTTCCATCAGTTCAAGCTTATTATTGGCTATTGACTGCGCTTAGTACACAGATATATTCTTTGATGTATCTAATGATGTTTTTTGCAGCTTTGAAACTTAAGTTCACAAATACAGACACTGTTAAAAACACAGATGACTTCAATATTCCTTTTGGAAAAGTAGGTATGTCTATTGCATGTCTATTAGGTATATTCGGGACTATTATATGTGTCTTTATAGGATTTATACCTCCTGATAATATGTATGATAATCCTTTTGAATTTGTCCAAACATTATCTATATGCTTTGCTTTCTCTATTATACCTGTAGTACTATTCATGGTTTATAGAAAAATCAAATTAACAAAAATTATAAAATGTTCGAATCTCTAATACTCTTTATTACCTTAATTATCGGCTATTACTCTTTTGATCTTAAACCCACTCCAAAAGTTGTACAACGTATAAATCTAGCTCTAGATTTTATAGTTATATCAATAATTTTTCTATTGGGATATAACTTTAGTATATTTACTCATACAAATAGTATTGTATTTAAAGTTATAGGTATTAGTTTTGGCTATAGTGTAGTTATTTTAATTTTAAATATTTTAGGAGTATCAATATACTGCTATTTTAATCAGCAAATAAAAGCTAATTTCATATCAATTCCTAAGAAAGATATAAAAGGTAATATTATATTAAATATTTTAAAAGCTAGTAAGTACTTAATATATCTAGCTGTAGGATATGTGATAGGTGAGATTATAAATATCGATATAACCAAATTCATCGATAATATGGTATTTATAATGTTAGTTGCTTTAATGTTAGTTATTGGTATTTTATTAAGATTAGAAAAGATATCGCTAAAAGATCTATTTAAAAATAAGGTTGCTCTTATTATTGTAGCCATCGTTATTTTAACATCTTTATTATCATCATTGCTTATTAGTTTAGGATTTGGTATTCCTATTAAAGAAAGTATTATGATTTGCTCTGGTCTAGGATGGTATTCTCTATCCGTGGTATTAAATACAGGTTTTCTTGGTGAATATTATGGTATGGTAACCTTTATGATAGACTTTTTGCGTGAAATCTTTGTTATTGCATTGATACCTCTAGTTAGAAAAACATTATCAATAGAACTAGTTGGATACGCGGCAAATACAGCTATGGATTTTTGTTTACCAGTTATCAAAGACAACTATGGCACAAAGGTAGTACCATTAGCAATATCAATCGGTCTTATATTTACTATAATAACGCCAATCTTATTAATACTAGAAAATATATTACTATAGAGAAAATTTAGAATTATTTACTACGGAATTTGATACGCCCTTTAGTAAGGTCGTATGGAGTAATTTCAACAACTACTTTATCACCTGTTAAAATACGGATATAGTTCTTTCTCATCTTACCTGATATATGAGCAGTTACTACATGACCATTTTCAAGTTCAACTCTAAACATTGTGTTCGGAAGAGCTTCTAGTACAACACCTTCCATTTCTATACAATCTTCTTTTGCCATATTGGCCTCTTCTCCAGTTTGTTAAATTTTTAATTAATTACATGATTAGACAAAACAAGCATATATTTTAAAAGAATTTAAATAAAAATACAAATCTTTTAAAAAACTTATAAATAAAGGTTATACTAAGCTAAAATGCTTTATTTGATTTAAACACAAAATGGATCAACAAATATTTTTTGAAATAGCTATCTTCATCATTGCTATAATAGGTGGAAGTATTGGGTCAGTTATTGGTTTAGGTGGTGCTCTAATTATAACTCCCCTACTAACTACAGTTTTGGGTGTATCTATTCACCATGCTATAGGGGCATCTTTAGTTGCTATAATCTGCACATCTACTTCTACATCTATAGTTTCTCTAAAATCTCATGGCTATACTAAAGAAAAATTAGGGTTATTTTTAGCATTAGCAACAGCGATAGGCTCTATCTTTGGCGCTAAGATTGCTATTATGCTTCAATCTAAAGCATTATTTATAATTTTTGGAGGAATTTTAATATTTGTTGCGATATTAAGTTTCTTTAAAAAAGAGCCATCTGTATCTGATGGAAATCATAAGATATCTAAGATGGCTGTTAAATTACAACTTAATGATAATATTAATATAAATGGTATAGAAGAAAAATATAATGTCCAAAGACCTCTTTTAGGTTTTTTAGGTATGTCTGGAGCTGGATTTATTGGTGGTCTACTAGGTATTGGAGCCGGTGCTTTTAAAGTTATCGCTATGGATAATATTATGAGAATCCCATTTAAAGTTAGTGCTTCTACGAGTAATTTTATAATGGGAATTACTGCTTTTGCCGCTACTTCAACTTATTATTTTGCTGGTTATATAGATAGTTTGATAACTTTACCAGTGGCTTTAGGTACATTATTAGGCTCTATGATTGGTTCAAAATTAATGCCACACATTCCTACAAATGTTCTTAGAATGACATTCTTTGTTGTAATTATCTTAGCTGCAATACAAATGTTAGCTAAAGGCTTATTTTAATTTTATCCAAAACCCCTCTTTTTCATCGCTAAAAATGTTAGAATTTCTAATTAATAAATAATTTTAACCATCTAAATTTACAATGATTAAAGTAACAAGTTTTAATGCTAATGGTATTCGTGCGGCTACACGTAAAGGTTTTTGGGAATGGTTTACATCTCAAGATATAGATTTTTTATGTATTCAAGAGACAAAAGCTCAATTTCATCAACTTGAGGGAGATAGTCAATATTTCCCAAAAGGCTATCATTATGATTTTAAAGATGCTGTAAAAAAAGGTTATAGTGGTACAGCTATCTATGCTAAGAAAAAGCCTTTAAAGGTTACCAAAGAGCTTGGACTTGATTGGGCAGATAATGAAGGTCGATATATCCAATTTGACTATGAAAACTTTAGTATTGCTAGTTTATATCTGCCAAGTGGTTCTAGTGGTGATGTACGTCAAGAATACAAAATGCAATTTCTTGAAAAGTACAAAGAGATTTTAAAAGAACAAGTTGAGTCTGGTAGAGATTTTATAGTTTGTGGTGATTTTAATATCGTGCATAAAGAAATAGATATAAAAAACTGGAAATCTAATTATGGTAAGACATCAGGAGTATTACCAGAAGAGCAAGCTTGGTTAGATCATATATTTGATGATTTAGGTTGGGTTGATACTTTTAGAGTTATTAACCATGAGCCTCTACAATATACTTGGTGGTCAAATCGTGGTCAAGCTAGAGCAAAAAATGTCGGCTGGAGAATTGATTATCATATTTCAACACCAGCATTGAAAGATAAAGTAGTTCCTAAGTCTGACTATGTTTATAAAGAAAACTGGTTCTCAGATCATGCACCACTGACTATTAGTTATGATTATAAGGTTTAACTCCTACTAGAGGATAATATAAATATGGATATAGCTGCTATTTTTTCACCAATGATCTCCACAGCTTTAAGTTATTGGTATTTGTGGCTTATAGCAATAATTTTTCTTTTTATCAAAACACCTTTCTTTAAAGGATGGATTGGGGAGAAAATCTTAGCTTTATCTATTAAAAATATTGTTAAAGCTAAAAAAGGAATATTATTAAATAATTTGCTGCTTCCTTGTGATAAAGATACTACTCAAATAGATCATGTGCTACTTCTTCCATCTGGAATATTTATTATAGAAACTAAAAATATGAAAGGATGGATATTTGGTGATGCTAAAAGTAAAACTTGGACTCAACAAATATATAAACACAAATCTAAATTTCAAAACCCTATCCATCAAAACTATAAACATGTTAAAACTATTAAATCTTTATTAGAACTAGATGATACTCAAGTTCATAATATTGTTGTTTTTGTAGGGAGTGCTACCTTTAAAACTCAGATCCCTCAAGGTGTATACAGTATATTTAAACTAAGAAAACTTCTAAATAGACAAACTGAAAATATTTTTTCTCACAATGAACTACAAGAGTACTGTAATATTCTTAAGAATCAAAAACAAAAAAATACTATAAGAAATAACTATAGTCATGTTAAAAATCTTAAGGAAAAATACAACTCAGATACTATTTGTCCAAAATGCTCAAATGAACTGGTTGAAAGAGTTATAAAGAAAGGAGAAAGAAAAGGACAAGTATTTATAGGTTGTAGTAATTTTCCAAAATGTCGATACACTAAGAATTAAGACGTTATGCCAAACGCTTATATACTCTCAGGTCTACCAGGAGTAGGCAAAACAACTTTAGCTAAGCAACTAGCAAAAGCTATACCCAATACAGTCTACTTTAGAATAGACACAATCGAATACTATCTAAAAAAAGAATACTCTCAAAAGCTAACTAAACAAGGATATGAAATAGCATTCTATCAAGCAAAAGAAAATCTTGAGCTTGGTAAAAGTGTAATTATAGACTGTTGTAACCCTGTTTTAGAATCTCGAGAATTGTGGAATAAACTATCTGAAGTAAATTCCACTAAAGTAATAAATATTGAAGTCATATGTAGTGATAAACAAACTCATCAAAATAGAGTAGAAACTAGATATAAATCAAACCCAAATAAATACCCTACTTGGCAAGATATACTAGATAGAGATTATCAAGCTTGGGATCAATCTATAATTAAAATTGATACAGCAAATTCTAATATAGAAGATTCGCTTAAAATTTTAATAGATCAAATAAAGGAAATTAAATGGTAAGCAATAAAACTTTTTCTAAATTAATAATGATTCTTTTTCTGCTTATTAGTTGCAATGTATTTGCAGAAAGTCTTAAGCAATATAATATTTATCTTATACCTTCTAATAAGGCAACTAAATATGTTAGAAGTTTTGATGATTCTTTAGAAAAAACAAACGTTCTTAAAAAATATAACACTAGGCCTTTTATTGAAAACCACCCTGTACATTTAACACTTTATTTAACAAGTTTTAGTAGTAAAAATATTCCAGATATTAAAAAACAACTAGCAGAAATCGCTAAAAACACATCTCCGTTTGATATTAAAACAGATAAGTTTATCGCGGGTAAAAGTGGCTTTGTAATGTTGAATATTCAGAACTCTTCAAAACTTCAAAAACTATCAAATAAGGTTGTAACTGACTTGTCTAAATATAGAAATAAAGACTACGCTGCTCCTAGTTGGGTAAAATATTATCCGACTAAATTAAAATCTTTCAAAGAATATGGCTCCCCTAACACATTTAATCAGTTTAATCCTCATCTAAGTATATTAGCAGCTGACTTAGATAGTGATAAGGCTAGAGCTAGTTTTGAAAATGATTTTAATCAAATAATACAAGAGACCAAACTAAAACCAAAAAGCTTCAAAATAAAAGCTATCAGCTTTGGTGAAGTAGATAAATACGGTCAAGTAACTAAATCACTACATATTTATAATTTAAAAGGTTAGAATTATAAAGTTTTAATTTAATAGTGAAGTTATAGCAAGGAAATAAAATGAAATACAAAAATATTTTTAAAGGATTAATTTTAGCATCTTCTTTTAGCATTTTTAGTTTTGCATATTCAAATAGTAAAAGTACAGAAAATGCTCAATGGGGATACGTTGGAGCTGAAGGCCCTGAACATTGGGGAGATCTGTCTAAAAGATATAAAGAATGTGCTATAGGAAAACAACAATCTCCGATAAATTTAGTCACAACGAAAGCAGTGAAAGGTAATGAAGCAGATAAAGTAAAAATTGATTATCATTTACATGTTGAGTCAATATTAAATAACGGTCACACAATACAAATTTTATTTAAGCCAGGCAGCTATATATTTGTTGGTAAACAAAAGTATGAGTTAAAACAAATGCATTTCCATACTCCAAGTGAAAATTATGTAGATGGTAAAGAGTATCCTTTTGAAGCTCACTTTGTAAATATATCAAAAGATGGCAAAATAGCTGTATTAGCATTGCTTTATCAATATAGTGATACAAAAACTAATCCTTTTATAAGCAAAATATGGCCACATATTCCTAAAAAAGTTGGTGAAACTAATACATTTAGCTTTACTGTAAATAAGACTGATAGTCCATTTCCTAATGGTCACCATTCTTTTTATGAATATACAGGATCTTTAACAACTCCGCCATGTACTGAAGGAGTTAAGTGGATTATATTAAAAAGAAAAGCTAAGATATCAAAAAAACAGGTCCAAACATTTAGAGATATTTTGACTTTTAACAATGATAGACCTATCCAAAAAACTGATAATAGAAAAATATTTTTTGAACAAGAGTAATAAGAATATAGGGAAGACAAATGAAAAATAATCACTTTGATGTAATAAGTTTAGGTGGTGGCTCTGGTGGTATAGCATCTGCTGTACAAGCTGCTAAATTTGGTAAAAAAGTTGCAATTATTGAAAAACGTGAGCTTGGTGGCACATGTGTAAACCGTGGTTGCGTACCTAAAAAAGCAATGTTTTATGGTGCTATGATTGCAGAACAGCTACAGCATGATGTTGCAGGTTATGGTTTTGATGTTGAAGTTAAAGGTTTTAACTGGGCTACTTTAAAAGAAAAAAGAGCTAAATATATCGGTAACATCCATGGTTTTTATGACAGATTATTAGATAAATGGGATATCACTCATTTTAATAACTGGGGTAAATTCAAAGATAATAAAACTATAGTTTTAGACGATGGTACTGAAATAACTGCCGATCATATTTTTATATCTCCGGGTGCATATCCTATCGTGTTAAATAATATCGAAGGATCTGAGCTAGGTATCACATCAGATGAGTTTTTTGAGTTAGAAGAGACTCCTAAAAAAGCTGTTATCGTTGGTGGTGGCTATATTGGTGTTGAAATCGCAGGTGTATTAAACGCTCATGGTACAGATACTACTATAATGGTACGTAGAGATAAGCCTCTAATGGATTTTGATAGTGATATTAGTGATACTTTAGTTGAATGTATGGAAATGACTAATCTTAAAGTAATGAACCATACAAATATTACTAAAGTAGAAAAAGTTGGTGAAAATCTAAAGATAACTACAGATACTGGTAAAGTTTTAGAAGATGTTGATACTCTAATATGGGCAACAGGTCGTGCTCCCAATACTCATAACCTAGGTATAGAAAATACTGATATAGAAATGACTAGCAAAGGTATAATACCTGCTAACGAGTGGTGTGAGACAAATGTAGATGGTATATACTCTTTAGGTGATGCATCAGGTGTCCCTCAACTAACTCCAGTAGCTATTAAAACGGGTAGATACCTTGCTCGCAGACTTTTTAATGGTGAAACCAACCTAAAAGCTAATCTTCAGAATGTGCCTACAGTAATATTCTCTCACCCTGCTATTGGTACTGTTGGCTTATCTGAGAAAGAAGCTAGAGAAAAATATGGCGATGATAATGTTAAAGTATACAAATCTCGTTTTACAGCTCTATACTGCGCTATCTCAGGCCATAGAATGCCAACTGTAATGAAACTAGTTGTAACTGGCGAAAATGAAAAGGTAGTTGGTTGCCATATGATTGGTCTAAATGTTGATGAAATGCTTCAAGGCTTTGCAGTAGCTATCAATATGGGTGCAACTAAGCGTGATTTCGATGATACTATAGCTATTCACCCTACTAGCTCTGAAGAACTTGTAACTATGTAAGGAAAAACTATCTTAATGAAAAAAACTATTCTGATAGCTAGTCTTTTACTAAGTACTACCGCTTTTGCCTTGACCCAAGACGATCTTTCAAAATCTATTTTGAAAGATAAAGCTAAGTATAAAGATCTACAAATAAATGTCTTTCGAAATATCTTAGCAAAAGCCTCTGTACAGGGAGTTTGTAAACAAAAAGGTAAAATTAAAGATCTTAAAATAGTCCATACTCAGTTACCTAAAGAAAAAAATAATCAAATAGTTTGGCAAGATAAATGGATATATACCGATGCATGCAACAAAAAAGAGCAAACAGTTGTAAACTATAATGAAAATATTAAAACAAATAAAGTCTCTTTTAGCTTTTTACAAAAAGGCGATGCTATACCACCAGGAGCAATATTTGCAGGAACTTATGCAAAGAAAACTCTGAAGTATGATACTCTCAAGCAAGTAGCTCCTGTATTAAGTATTCAAGGGTGTAATATTAAAGATATATCAAATATAAAGCCATATATAGCGTCATCTGTAACACAAACTCAAGTTGTTCCATGGGGTAGTAAAGATTCTAAAAAATTAGTAAATGTTCCTACTTGGAATGAAGTATGGAATATCTCATGTTCTGGAAAAAATTATCTTGTAGATATTAATTATACAGGCGATGGAGTTGGTGGAACATACATGAACACATCTGTACATATTAATAAAAAATAGGAGCATTACTTATATGATATTAACTACAGCAGACAATCTTGATAAAAGAGAAATCCTAGAACATAAAGGTTTAGTTACAGGAATTATTGTTCGTACACCTACTATTACTCAAGGTATCTTAGGAGGCCTAAAAAATATTATTGGTGGTAAAAATACTTCTTATACAAATGTCTGTAAAGAAGCAAGGCTACATGCTGAACAAGAGATGATAGAGGAAGCTAAGAAACTAGGTGCTAATGCTATTGTAGCGATTAGATATGATTCTAGTAGTCTTGGTGGTAATACTAGTGGCACCGAAGTTTTTTGCTATGGTACAGCGGTAGTTGCTAGATAAATGATACTAGATTTATTAAACTTGAAAGCAGGGTAAACTAAATAAATATAATAAAATGATTACCGAACTAGATGCATCTTGGCAAGCATGGGTAAAGGAGAATATTGATCGAGGTTGCAATAAAGAAGAATTATTTAAAATAATGCTAGATAATCAATTTGACCCTAAGATAGTTCAATCTGCTCTAGGGTTAAAAGAACTAAGTCAATATTTAAAAAATCTAATTAATAATGAAATAACTCCCCCGCAGCTATTTAATATTTCTGAAGATAGATTCAAAAATGCTAACAAAGTAACTAGTGATAAAGCTAGAGCATATATTCAACATGACTTTCTATCAGAAGAAGAATGCAATCAAGTAATAGAACTAATCAAAAAAAATCTTCGACCTTCAACTATTACCAACCCTCACGAATCTGATCAGTATTTCCGTACTAGTCAAACCTGTGATTTAGGAATTCATAGTAACGAATTTATAAAATATATTGATCAAAAAATAGCAGATTATTTAGATATTGATCCTAGCTATTCAGAAATAATCCAAGGTCAATATTATCAAGTTGGTAATGAATTTAAATTACATACAGATTATTTTAAGAAAGGTACTGCTGGATATGATAAATTTACAGCATTGCAAGGACAGAGAACTTGGACTTTTATGATTTATTTGAACGATGTTAAAGAAGGTGGACATACAGATTTCCCTAAACTTGAACTATCTGTTAAACCTAAGTTGGGAACAGCTGTTATTTGGAATAGCCTTGATGAAAAAGGTAGAGTAAATCCAAATACTTTACATTGGGCAAAGCCTATTATTAAAGGAGAAAAATATGTTATTACAAAATGGTTTAGAGAAAGAACAATCTGAGTAACTCAGATTTATAACATTTTTTTCGATTACGCATAATTCTCTTTAGAGTTTAGTCTTATCAATGGTGCTAAAAGAACAAGCCAAAATAAAAATACTATAAAACATAATATAATCATTGCAATAGCAAGAGGCATAATCGTTTTATTAGAGAAGTGACTAATAATAAAACTTCCTAATGCAGAGCATGAAAAATATAAGAAGAGTGATGCTGAAGATGCAATACTTACTGTCTTTTGATGATTCTTAACTACTCCGACATTAAATACTGTAAGTATAAAACCACTACCCAAGAAAAATGTAATCATACTTATGATAAAGAAAACTAAATGAATAGTACCTGAGAATATTTGTAAAAGAATAATTAAGCCAGAAATTAGCGATAATATAGCACCAACACCCATAATCTCTTCTAAAGAATATTTTTTAAGTAACGCTCCTGCAGCTAAGATGCCTACCCAACTAATTAATGACATAAAGCTTACAAAGTATCCATAACTAATAGTTGAAAAACCATATGTATTCATCATTAATAATGGTGAAGCTGTATCAAATACAGACTCCCCTGCTACTACAAAGATAGTACATAAGATAAATGCTAAGAAATATCTCTCTCTTATAACTATTAGATAGTATTTAAATACCGCAGAAATCTCAAACTTTTCTTTATTTTCAGTCTTAGAGGTTTCAGGCAAGAAAAAGTAAGCAAACAATCCAATAACTAAGGTATAAGCCATTATTACAAAAAATGCAATTCTATAACTATCTAATTTGGCTATATATCCACCTAATATCGGTAGTAATGTAATTATAATACATGCAGCCAACATTACCTTACTAAATACACGAGCAGCTTCTTTACCTTCATAAATATCATTTATAATGGTACGCCCCATCAGTACTGTAGCACTTACTCCTAAACCTTGGAACATCCTACAAATTAAAAGCACTCTCATATCAGTAATAAATAAACTCACAAAACTGGCTATACAAATCATAGCAATTCCTATAAGCATTACCTTTCTACGACCAATTACTTCTCCCATGGTTCCAAAAAGTAACATTCCTCCAGCTTTGCAGATATAGAATATTGAAATAGTGTATTGCACTATCATTGCCGAAGCCATAAAGTCCTGTTTGATCAATGGTAGAAATGGCATAAAAAAGTAAACATTTAAATTTCCTAAAAACCAGGTTAATAAAACAAAACTTAAGGCTGATTTAGTATGATCAGGCATTTTTTCTCCTAAATATTTTTATATAAAACTTGCTAGTTTCACCATAGATATATTTGTCTAAAAAACTAATTTATAGCGATAACAAGTAATGATAATGATTATTATTACGGATAATATGGAAGGCTAAAAGATTTGTCAAAAGATTTAAAGGCAAATTGTTAAAATAATATTAATAAATACTTAATTAAGAATATATCATAATAGATACTTATCAAAATAACTCTTATATTAAAACTATGATAGACTAAATTTAAGCTACATATAGTTTAAAAATCAAATATAGCAATGGAGAGCTTATGTCAGAAAAAATAATTGTTTTTGTTAGATTAGATTCTAAAAATGGCCGAAATTCAGAACTCTATGAACTTGCAAAAAAACTTATAGAGCCAATAAATTCAGAACTAGGATGCATTCATTATGAGTTAGGCTGCAATAAAGATGGAACTGTATTTGAAGTTATAACTTTTACAGACGAAAATAGTCATAAAGTTCATATGGATTCTAAACATGTTCAAAACTTTTTAGCAGAGATTAAAGATCTAGATGTAGAAATTGAGATTGAGAAATTTAAAGCTTGTACCTAGTTTATGATACGTCACTCTTAGGTTTTCTAACACTTTTATTAGCATTAATTTTTTGTCTAATCTTTTTAGCGAAATCTTTATTATGGTTTGAAGTTTTCTTTTGAGTACTGTTTCTACTATTTTTGTTAGCTCTTTTAGCTGCAATTATCTTAACCTCATTAATCTTTTTTACTTTAGTCTTACGTGACATACTAGTTACAGGTACATTATGAGTAGCTTCAAAGCCCTCAAGATCATTACGAGGTAAAAGATGGCCTATCAAATGCTCAATATTTGATAATGATTCTACTTCATCTGCACTAACTAAAGATATTGCTAAACCATCTTGTCCTGCTCTACCAGTCCTACCAATTCTATGAACATAGTCCTCAGCAACATTTGGCAAATCAAGATTTATAACACATGGAAGCTGTGCAATATCGATACCACGAGCAGCTATATCTGTAGCGACTAATACATTTATTTCTTTTGCTTTAAAATCAGCTAATGCTTTTGTACGAGCTGTTTGGCTTTTGTTACCATGAATAGCACTACTTGTTATATCTGCTTTATTAAGCTTTTCAGAAATTTTGTTTGCACCATGCTTAGTACGAGAAAAAACTAATACTTGATGTAAATTTTGTTCTTTAATTAAGGCTATTAGCGCATTAATTTTATTAGCTTTATCTAAAGTGTAAATCTTCTGTGTAATTTTCTTAACGGTAGTGTTTACAACATCAGCAGATACAGATTGAGCATTATTAAGAAACTCATTTGCTAACTTTTTAATCTCTGGTGAGAAAGTAGCCGAAAACATTAAAGTTTGAATCTTTTTAGGTAAAAGTTTATGAATTCTCTTTAAATCATTTATGAATCCCATATCTAACATTCTATCTGCTTCATCAAGAACTAAAGTATTCAAGCTATCGAATTTAATAGCATTTTGACTATATAAATCAAGTAACCTACCTGGAGTAGCTATAAGTATCTCTACACCTTTACGTAACTTCATCATTTGTGGATTTATACTTACTCCACCAAATACAACCGCTGAACGTATATGAGTATTCTCACCATATAATCTAACCTGATCTTGGATTTGTGCAGCTAGCTCTCTTGTTGGTGTTAAAACCAAAACTTTAATTTTATTTGCCTGAGCTTTAGGCTGATCTAAAAGCTTTTGTATAATAGGTAGTGTAAAACCCGCTGTTTTACCTGTCCCAGTTTGTGCTGATGCCATAACATCATGGCCTTTTAAAATTAATGGAATAGATTTTGACTGGATTGGTGTTGGTTTTGTATAGCCTTTTTTTTCTAAAGCACTACAAATTGAAGAGTTTAAACCTAGATCTGAGAATTGCATGAATTTTTATTTCCTATATTTTTAACCTAGCTATATTAACACTAATAATTAACATTTACTCTATAAAGATGATTTATTAAATAATATAATATCGCTAATACTCGATTATATGAGATTTAAGACTAAAAATGTCAAACACATACTGCTCTGAACTAGGTAAAAATGTTCGTGACCATCTAATAAAACTAGGTTTAGAACAACCAAGACAATTCAACATAGATAATGATACAAAAATACAAAAGATCTCTAAGGCGTATCGTGAAATATTAGATACTTTAGGTCTAGAAACTCATGAATTTGATAAAACTCCGTTTAGAATAGCAAGAATGTTTTCTCAAGAAATATTCAATGGTCTTGATTATAATAATTTCCCCGCTTGTGCTTTATATGAAAATGAATTCAAATATAATGGAGTTTTAACCCAAAAAAATATTACTATAATGTCTTTTTGTGAGCATCACTTTGTGCCATTTGAAGGTACTGCTGAGGTTTCATTTATTCCAAAAAATAATAATATTATAGGCCTTTGTCGCATAAATAGTATTTGTGATTTTTTTTCTAGACGTCCTCAGATACAAGAAAGAATGACTGCACAAATATTTGAAAGTTTAAAATTTATCCTCGGTACACAAGATGTCTCTGTAAAGATAACTGCTAAACATACTTGTGTGTCATTTAGAGGATGTAATAATAAAGATACTGAAACTTATACTCAAATGCTTGGTGGTTTTTTTGCAAAATAGATATGGTTTAAGAATGAGTAGTTTATTAGATCTTGGTTGTTTATTTTTAATTGTTTTAATTATTGGATGTATTCTATCAAAAGGATACTTAAGATATTTTTTAATACTTATAACTATATTTTATTACCTAACTGGTAGTGGTATTTTAGGGTATATTCTAGCAAAACCAATTCAGTCAGAAACTTCAAATATAGCAGTCTGTGCCAAAACAGACGGTATTATCATGTTAGGAGCTGGCCTAAACGATGCTTTTGGAACGTTAGAACCAAGCCTTGGAGCATATGACCGTATAATTAAGACTGCGGAAGTTTATAATAAATACCCGCAAAAAATTATTGTAACTGGTGGAGTTCCTACTAGATATAAAATATCAGAAGCTGAAATTTATGCCAAAGAATTATATAAGTTAGGTATACCTAACTCTGATATTCTACTAGAAAAGAAATCTAAAAATACTTATCAAAATGCCAAGTATACTAAAGAGCTTATAAAAAAAGATAAAACTTATTGTTTAATTACTGGAGGTATTCATTATAAAAGAGCTAAAATACTCTTTGATAAATTTGATATAAATACTATGAGTTTAGCTTCATCCAAACTTGTTCCAAATATTAAAGTATTACCAAGTGCTTATAACTTCTATATAACTCAAAGAATTATTCATGAGTATTTTGGAATTATAAGGGCTTATTTTTAACTTATTTGAAATCAAATTTCCATTCTTTAACTGCTAACATAGACAAATAAATTTCTTGGATGGAGAAAACATGATTTTCAATATTTAAAATATCTTTATTACTAATTTTTTTATCTAATAAATAATTAGAAAATCTTGGATTACCTCTTGTCTGTATTAGGTATATTAAATTTTCTAGTCTATTAGAAAGTATTTCTAAATCTAAATTACTGGCCTTTTCAAAGTTTTTGCCTTTAATAAAACTATACACTTGATCTAGATGCGGCATCATTTCTTCTAAGAAAGGAAATCTATTAGAGAATAACGAAATAGGTTCATATTTAGACTTAATATAACTTGTATTAAATGAATCAAATGATGAGTCTAAATTTTTAAAACTCTCTTTCTTAGAGCTTTTACATATCTCACTTAGTCCTATTAAGATATCTATCAACTCTAGCCTTAACTCATAAAAAACATATTTTGGTAATATTAATAAAGAACAAAATATACCTATACCCAAACCAACTAAAGTATCACTAATCCTTACTAATAAATAGCTAGTAATTGTATATCCTATAGGATTAATAATATAAAAAATATTTGAGAGCATCATCGTAACAAATAACACTCCCAGAAAATAATTTTTCTCAATAAAAACTATTGTTAAAAATAATAATAAAATAGTAGTTGCATATATTGAGCTTGGAAAATATATAAATGCCTCATAACTCAATATGCTTCCTAAGATTATACCAATTATTGTTGCTGATAAGCGTTGGATACTAACTTTAATTGAATCTGCAACATTAAGTCTTAATGAAACTAAAATTGAATAACAAATCCAAGCAAAGTTATACAAAGGTGTTATATTAAATATTAAAAAACCTAAACAAATAGCACATGCCGCTCTTAGCGCTAAATGATACTGGTTAAACCCTACCTTACGGACTTCCGGAAAATCAATTCTAGGTAAAATTAATAAACATAATATCGTAGTAGCCGTGCCTAAAAATAACCCGCAAATAAAATGGCTCACACTTAACCAAAAATCTAACTGTATTTGTTGTTTAAATAGAAATGCTGTAACAATATAAACTACTAAAAAAACACTTAACCTATCACAATAGTTAAAAATAGCAGGAATCGAATAACAGAAAAAAACACTCAGGAATAATACTAGCAAAAATATTGGTAATGAAAAATATAAACTAAATGAAGTTATAAAAATAACCAAAATACTTAAAAGACTAGACTTTAAAATAAACCAAACCTGATCAGCCTTCTTAACCCTCGAGCAGCTAATCGCTGAGAATATAGAAAAAATAATAGTCCAAAAATATATCATAAAATCACTTATATCTAATAGATATAAAATTAGGATAGATATACATGAAGCAAATGTAATTAATATGGCTTTTTTAATTTGATTCATAAATTCACATACCTCTAATTATTTTACTAAAAAATCTAAGTTAGCTTCTAAAATATAGTTCATATTACTTTTATTATAATATAACATTAAATAAGCATTAAATTAATCTTGCATTATTTTCGGTACACTGCATCATATTTAAACAATTAGAACTAAATCCTGAATAAAATCATTGATTCAAATGATTTATTTCTATAAAAAAGGAGTCTTACTATGAAATTCTTACGTTACAAACATAAGGGCAATATATACCCATGTATATTATCAAATAATACACTATTTAATATTAAAAACCTTACACAAGAGATATCTCCGCAAAATATTAATGCACTAAAGTCTATAGTAAATAACTTTAATTTAAGTTCCTTACCAATTCTCTCAGAAAATATACAAAAAGAAAATATACAAAGCTGTATATCTAATCCTGGAAAAATTGTTGCTATAGGCATGAACTATTTAGATCATTTAGAAAGAGTAGATTTTCTTGGCGGACCAAAAGTTAAACCTGAGAGTTTTATATTTTTCCAAAAGCCATCAAGTAGTATTACTGGTCCGTATGATCCTATATATATTCCTAAAATTGGTGGAAAACTCGACTATGAAAATGAATTAGCAGTAATTATTGGTAAAACTGCAAAAAACATCAAAGAAGATCAAGCTAATGAATATATCTTTGGATATTGTATTGGTAATGACGTTTCAGATAGAAGCTTACAATTTCAAAAGCCTGGACAATATAATATGGGAAAGAGTTGTGACTCCTTCTGTCCTCTTGGACCATATTTAGTTACTAAAGATGAAATAGATCCTAGAAACCTTTTTATAAAAACCAAAGTAAATAATGAGTTTGTCCAAGATGGCTCTACACAAACAATGATATTTAGTATTCCTTATTTAATATCTAAGTTAAGTGAGTACTTCACCTTAGAGCCAGGCGATGTTATTTTAACAGGTACACCTAAAGGTGTTCAGTTAGAAAATGAGATTCTTGGTGAACAAACTCGTTATTTAAAAGAGAATGATATACTTGAATTAGAAATACAAGGTTTAGGTAAGCAGAAAAACTTAATTTTACAAGCTTAAATAAGCCTCAAATATTAATAGAATACTCTCTTTTTTATCCAAGGATACTTATTTATAACTCCCCCCCTAGACTTTGGTTCAAGTGAGTATTTTATTAATAAACTTTATGAACTAAAACAATTTACATTCTTTGCTCAATATCAAACTTAGTTTTTAGAGTTTCTAAAACTTTATCTGTACTTTCTATAATTACTTTATCATCTAAAGTTTGAGCATTATCCTGGAAAAGCATACTTAATGCTATACTTTTTCTTTCATTTTCTTGAGACTCATAAATATCAAAAATGCTTACATCTTTCAGAATATTTATATCTAAATCTTTTATTGCTTTTGTAATATTTCCAGCAAGTACAGATTTATCCACTAAGAATGAAATATCCCTTGATACTGATGGATATTTAGAAATTTTTTCAAAGCTTGGTATCTGTTTCTTAGTTAAAACTTCTAAATCTATTTCAAATACGATAGGAGCTTTTGCTTTAATTTGGAAAGTCTTTAATACATTTGGATGAATTACACCTATTAGACCAATTTTCTTACCATCGGCTAAAATATAAGCTGATTGTCCAGGATGTAGCCATTTCACATCATCACAAACTTCAAAACTTAGATCAGTAATATCACTACACAATGCTTCAATATCAGCTTTAACATCAAAGAAATCTACTTTCTTAGTATTTGACCAATTTATATTTAGTAACTCACCATAAGCTAAGCCCGCAATTTTATCAAATTGAACTCTTTGATTATCTTCTAATTTAAAGCAAGCACCCTTTTCAAATATTCTTATTCTATTTTGCTGACGAGCTGTATTTGCTTTAAAAGAATTTATCAAGCCTGGTATCAAGGACTGTCTCATTATAGATAAGTCTTGCGATATTGGATTTTGAATAGCTATACCCTTTTGCTCAAAGAAAAATTCATCATACTTTGGATCAATAAAACTATAATTAATAGCTTCATGATAACCTCTATCAACTAATCTAGCATTTAAGATATCAAATGATTGCTTAGTTTCTGAGATATTAGTTTTAGAAGCAGCATATTTAGGCATAGTTTCAGGAAGTTTTGAGTATCCATAAATACGTGCAACTTCCTCGATTAAATCTTCAGGTATCTCCATATCAAAACGATATGATGGAGCTACTACCTCGATACAATTACTGTCAAAAGTTGTATCAACATCCATATGTAGAGCTTCTAAAACCTCTGTAACATAGTCAATAGTTAGATCAGTACCTAAAACACGATTTAACTTTTCAATAGATAGAGTAATTTTAACTTGTTTATTTAAGCTTTCTAAATCCTCACTACCGTGAATAGGAGCTACTTCCCCACCTGCAAATTCTGTAATTAGTTTAATAGCTAATTTCATAGCTTTTTTAGCAAGTTGAGGATCAACACCTCTTTCAAATCTATGTGATGAATCTGTATGTAAGTTATATTTACGCGCTTTACCAGCAATTTTCTCTGGAACAAAGAAAGCGCTTTCTAAGAATATATCTTTAGTATCAGTAGTTATAGATGAATCAAGACCGCCCATAACACCTGCTATTGCTAAAGCTTTTTTATCATCTGCAATTACTAAAGTATCTGAGTCTAGCTTAACTTGAGTATCATCTAAAAGTGTTAGATCCTCATCTTGTTTAGCATAACGTACATTTATACTGCCATCTAACTTATCAAGATCAAAAGCATGCATTGGTTGACCTGTAAGAAGCATTACATAATTTGTCACATCTACAAAAAATGAGATACTACCAACACCACTTCTTCTTAGTTTTTCAACCATCCATAATGGTGTTTGAACATTATTATTTACATTTTTAATGATACATCCATAATATGACTTACATGCATCAGTAGCTGTGATATTTACTTCTTTAGTATCTTTGATATCTGTTTCAATATCTGGAGTTTCAAGTTCTTTAAGTTTAGCTTTTGTAAGAGCTGATACCTCTCTAGCAATACCATATACACTTAAGCAATCTGCTCTATTTGGTGTCAGATCAACTTCGATTATATTATCATCTAGTTTTAGATACTCATTAATATCTTCACCTACAGGAGCATCTACAGGTAGATCCATCAAACCATCTGCTTTTTCAGCTAGGCCTAACTCCTCTTCTGAACACATCATACCAAAAGATGCTTGTCCACGTAATTTGGATTTTTTAATTTTAAAATTACCAGGTAATACTGCACCTATCTTTGCTACAGGAGCTTTCATACCTTCATAAATATTTTTAGCACCACAAACAATTGTTAAAGGCTCTCCTTCTGCAACATCAACACTACAAATATTTAATTTATCTGCATCAGGATGTTTTGTGATACTTTTGATTTGTCCAACTACAACATTTGTTACTTTTTCTGCTACTACTGGTTCTATTGCATCAACTTCTAAACCTGCTAGAGTTAATGTATCTGCTAGATTTTGGCTATCTTGAGTATCGCTTAAATATTCATTTAACCAATTATGTGAAAATTTCATTTATAAACCTCAAATAATAATTAAAACTGTTTTAAAAATCTTAGATCGTTTTCAAAGAACATTCTTAAATCATCAATTCCATATCTAAGCATTGATAATCTCTCTACACCCATACCAAAAGCAAAGCCTTGATATACTTCTGGATCTACGTTTCCAGCTTTTAAAACTTTAGGGTGAACCATACCACAACCTAGTACTTCTAACCAGCCAGTATGTTTACAAACTCTACAGCCTTTACCATCACACATTACACACTCCATATCTGCTTCAGCCGATGGCTCAGTGAATGGGAAATATGACGGTCTAAAACGTACTTTTAAATCTTTTTCAAAGAATGAATTTAAAAACGCATGTAATAAACCTTTTAAATCAGCAAAAGATACATTTTTTTCTACAAGTAGACCTTCAACCTGATGAAACATCGGAGTATGAGTAACATCTGAATCGCAACGATAAACTCTACCTGGAGCAATTATTCTAATTGGTGGATCTTGCTTTTCCATTGTTCTAATCTGCACACCAGAAGTATGCGTTCTTAAAACATGATTATTATCTATATAAAAAGTGTCATGCATAGCTCGAGCAGGATGATGTGATGGAATATTTAATGTCTCAAAATTATAATAATCACTCTCAATTTCTGGACCAAACTCAATCGCAAAACCATTTTGTTTAAAAAATGATTCTATTCTATTCAAAGTTTTTGTCACTGGGTGTAAAGAACCTTGATTTTGTCCTACGCCAGATAAAGTTACATCAATTTTCTCTTTTGCTAGCTTTTCATTTAGCTCAGCCTCTTCAAAGTGAGATAATTTTGTATTAATTGCTTGTTGTAAAGCTTGTTTAGCTATATTTACCGCTTGGCCTAATTTAGGCTTTTCTTCATTAGGTAGAGTAGCTATAAGCTTCATCATACCTGTTAGCTCACCTTTTTTACCAAGGTATTTTACTCGAATATCATCTAGGGATTTTTTATCTTTGACAAGATTAAGCTCTTCTAAAGCTTTATCTTTCATTTGATCAACTATTTGCATATTTATCCTTTATTTCAAAACTTGAGAGATATTATAGACAAAAAAGATTTTTATTAAAATGTTGAGAGTAACAAACTTTAAAGGTTTTAATCAGTTTTTTTACTTAAACCATATTTACTAATTATATAAGCACCTATCACACTAATTATTCCACCAATAATACCAAAGATATCTTCTACCTCATTTAAAAATAACCAACTAAGAAATATTGATATTATTGGCATAAAATATAACGATGCGATAGCTACTGTTGCTTTTAAGTTTCTAAACGCATATCCCCAAAATAAATAGCCCAATGCTCCAGGGAAAACCCCTATATAAATTATTACTAATATACTAGTTAAATCTGCAGAACTAATCTCTACAAAAGCTTCTTTTGAGTATATAAGAAGCATAGCAGTGCCAAACCATATAAAATAAGCCACAGCTTCTATAGGATGAAATTTTGTTAATATACTTTTTTGAAAAATTGAATATATCGCACCTGAAAAGCAAGCTAAATATACAAAACAAATTCCAACAAACTCAAAAGATGTATCATCACTTGATAAGAAAATTATACCAGCACCAACTAGAGCTATACAAAAACCCAAAATACCAAGCTTTGTAATCTTTTCTCTAAAAAACACATATGCTAACAATGCTACTACAATAGGTGCTTGAGCAATAATAAAGTTTGCACTAGCTGCTGTAATCCTAGCTTCACCAGAGTTTAAAAAAACATTGTATGAAAAAAAGCCAAAGAACCCTAATATAGCAAATCTCATTAAATCCAATAAGCTAGGGATAGTTTTATTCTTTTGTTTTATAAAAATTATTAACATCACTATACTAGCAACACCATATCTGGATAAAGATAAACCACCTGCACTAAAACCTTTTAGCATCAAATAACGGATACCAATAAAAGCTGTCGACCACATTGTTATTGTAATCAAAAGTAAGATAAATGCTTTATAAGAAGAAAAAGTTTTGTTCATAATATTATTCTTGAATCATGTTATTAAGCTTTTTACCTATAATAAAAGCAAAAAATGCAATAACTATAGTTATTATGGATATCATCGCAAATAAATGCTGATAACTATAATAACTACTAATAGTCATTTGCGTATCAAAGCCTATTTTAGAATCATATCTGACACTACTACTTACATAAGTTGCAATCATAGTTCCTAGTTTGATACCTATTGCTGATGTAATAAACCAAGTTCCCATTGCAAATCCCATAATTCTTTTAGGTAAAAGCTTAGCCATAAGAGCTAACCCTAAAGCACTTATAAGTAATTCAGCGGATGAGAAGAATACTGTAATAGCTAAAACTTCCCACCAAATACTTATTTTTGCTGTTGGAGCATTTAATAAACAAGCTAAATACATTGTTCCATACGCTAGACCACATAAGAATAACCCCATTGCAAATTTATGTGGGAGACAAAGGTCTTTATCTTTAAGCTTGGTATATACTAATGCAAGTAATGGCGATAATATTACAACACCTAGCGTATTTAATACTCCTGGTATTTGCTGGGCATCAACATCCATACCTAAGAAATGTAAATTTACATGATGAACATTAAAAAGTAAGACAGTAGTAAATTTTTGCTGATATATTATAAAAAATACTACAGCATAAAAAAGTAAAACTATTGCTACTAGAATTTTCTTTTTAGCCATTACATCTTTTTCGATAAATATTTGTGATACAAAAATAGAAAATATAAATATAGCCCCAGCCCAAAGTATAAAAGTAGATAAATAGCCGTATTTTAAAATATAGCTAAGAATAAGTATTGTCGCTAAAACCCCTAATATAAAATAACTAAATGTTTTAATCTCAAGTTTTGCTTTACCAACACTATTATCAATTTCTTTAATACTAGAGTAGCTTAATAAAGTATTTGCTATTGCTAATACAAATCCAAAAGAACATATAAAATATGTAAATGTGTATCCTAATCTAGTTGATAAAATAGGTATTAATAATGATGCAGATAATGAGCCAAGATTAATAGACATGTAGAATATGGTATAAAGAGAATCTATCTTTGAATGATCTGTATATATCCTAGAAATAAGGTTGGTAGGAGCAGGCTTAAATAATGCAGCCCCTAAAATAACACATGCTATAGCAATATATATAAGCTCTTTAAATGCAATAGCAGCTCCAATAGCAATCATTGCATAACCAAGCAATAATAATACACCACCTGAAAACATTGTTCTTTTGATACCCAGTATCGTATCAGCTATATATCCTCCAACAGCATTAAAAACATAGCTTAACGCTGCAAATGCTCCAAATAATACGACAGCTTGTTTTTCGGTAAAATTAAATCCATAACTACTCATAAAAAATAAGATTGATGTATAACTAAAACCGTAATAACCAAATCTTTCGAAATATTCAAAAAAGCATAATAAAAAGAATGGATTTTGTTTTCTTATATTTAACATTAAACATTTTATAGATTAAATTAATTTAAAGTAATTATATATTTTATTTTTTTAAGAGAAAGTTTTCTTCAATCTTTATGATATAAAAATTATCGCCTACAAATAATATAGTCAAACATTAAGCTATAGATATCTAAAAATAAAGTTACCAAAGCAGTCCCTATTTTTTTATCGAATTAGTTTAAAATTTATATTATGAATGATATTCAGATTCTGGATCGGGAGCTTTATACCAAAAAGAATTAGGAATATTACCTGGATCTTGGGAAAGATATATATCACCTTTATCTGTCTCTAATATACCTATTTCGCCTGAGAACGCAGCGAAATGAGACCTAGAAACTATACTATCGTTAAAATTAGCATTAACATCACCAGTATTAATTATTCCAGTAAACCAATCTTTGCCTCCATTCGGAGAAGCAATTATAGAACCTTGTAACCCAGTTCCCAACACTAAATTACCTTCGTTATTTGATATATAATTAATATTTACTATTTTATCAAATTCAGTTCCACAAGCAGTGTTTCTATACACAAGTTCACTAAGCTCAGAATACTTAATAAAACAATCAATATCATTAGAAATACTGTTCGTTAAAAATTTACTCCCAACCATAATAGTGTTAAATTTAGGATAATTAACGCCCCCTTCCTCAAAATTCCACCAATCATCTTTATTGATGAAATAGTAACCATTACTAGAAACTACAATAATCTCATTATCTGAATAATTTCCACCACTAGTTATAGCTTGCAACGCTCCCTGTTTTTCTTCATCATTTTGTTTAACAACAGTCTCACTGTAACAGTCAAATTGCCAACTAGTACCCATAGGATCTCTCTCTTCACCATAATATAAACAGTTATAAAACATATTACCAGCTACTGCAAAAAAACGACTATGTGTAGATTTATAATCCCCTGGAATGCTATCAACAGTAACTTGATCTATAGTAGTTGTATCATTATGCTTAAATACGTTCACTTTATCTACACACTGCATAGGTGCAGAAAGATTACGGCGCCAAATACATGCATGTGTAGTTACACTATATTCAGAAATTCCTAACGACTGATTTGAATCTTCGGTTGTAGATATTGCGACAAAAATATCACCTTCTTTATTAATAGATATAGTTGTATGCAGGTTAGGATTATAAGTAGACCATAATTGTGAAAGAGTATTAATTTCATAATTATCTGATGATTTACTTTCTACTAACCTTAAAGTGTATTTTCCACCTACATTATAATACATCAAACCTAAGAACCTATTGCCAACTTCATCATATACCCACTTATATTTAGCTCCTTCGGTTCTATTTTTCATAAGAAACCACTTAGTTGGAGAAATACCTATATATCCTTTACCCGAAACCCAAATACCATAGCCTTCATTATTATTCTTATGCGCTAATTGCATATTTGTTGGATTTGCAGAAAAACCTACACAATAAAATAAAGCAGTACACAAAAATAAAACTTTTTTAACCATAATAATTTTTTAAATTTATCGTTATTTATGCTTATAATAATATATTAATAATTAAAGTTGGTTTATATTTAAATTTGACTAGGACTATCAATTATTAACAAATCCTTTGTTATTTTATTTTTTAAAAACTAACTATAAAACTAATATTGATAAACCTTATTTATACAATATTTATACAATATTTATACAATATTTATACAATATTTATAATTTCTAATATAAACTTTTTTCATTCCGGTTACTCGTAATCATGATTAAAATTAAGAAAGTAAAACTCAACAGTATACCTAGTAGTTATGTAGCTATAACCATTTTAAGCATATCTATATTTTTATGAAGTATAGCATCATCTATAAACTTCTTTGTGGGCAAGAGTTTAGAAAAGCTTATTTTTTATTTCAAAAAAGTAAGTAATACTCTATATTTAAATTATTAGTGTTCTTAATTGTTAAATTTAAAATGTCAAATAAACAAGTTAGACTGCCAAATATGATTGCCTATGGTTCAGGTGATTTCTTTGGTGGTGGAGCCTTTACTATTCTTGGTTTATGGTTAATGTACTTCTACACAAACATAGCTGGATTATCTGCTGCTGAAGCTGGGTTGATAGTAGCTATAGGAAGAGGATTAGATGTATTTGCTGATCCTATTATGGGATATATTTCAGATAACTGGCGTGGTCCTATCGGCAGAAGGAAATTCTTCTTTGTTATAGGAGCTCCTTTAGTTTGGGTATTTGCTTTATTATGGATACCAGGTTTTGGCTTTTGGTACTATCTGGCTGGATATATTACATTTAACTTTATTTTCTCAATGATCCAAGTTCCTTATGAAACTCTGGCTGCTGAGATGACAGATAGTTATCATATTAGATCTAAAATGACTGGGATTAGAATGCTTTTTTCACAAAGTTCAAATATTGTTGCTGGCTTCTTACCTGCAGCAATTATGTACTTTTTTGCTAATGAAAAAACTTCTTTTATCATTATGGGTCTTATTTGTTCATTTTTATTTATGTTGCCATGGATCTTTGTATATAAATTCACATGGGAAAGAGATATTGAGGTTTCAAAAAAACAACATACGTCTTTGTTTAAAGAAGTTAAGTTCATTTTCATCAATATTTTTTCAACTCTTAGAGTTAGAGCATTTAGACTTAATCTTTTAATGTATATAGGAGCTTTTGTTGCTTTAGATGTTTTTGGTGCAAGTTTTGCTTATTATTTTACATTTATTCTTCATTATGATGTTAGTTCAGCATCTGTTGTATATACATGCTTTTCGATAATTCAAGTAATCTCAGTACCAATAATTGCTTATTTATGTATAAAAATTGGTAGTGTAATGAGTTATCGTGTTGCTATTGGTTGTCTTATTTTAAGTATGTTTAGCTTTATCATTATTCCAATATTTAGTCCTACTGTTTCATTAATACTTTTTGTTTTAATCATATTTGTATTAGGCTTCGCTAGAGCTGGTTGCTACTTTACTCCATGGAATGTTTATAATTTTATAGCCGATATAGATGAAGCTTTGACCACAAAAAGAAGAGAAGGAACTTTTGCAAGTACTATGACTGTATCTCGTAAATTGATCCAGGCATTAGCCTTCGCAATTGTAGGCTTTACATTATCTATATTTAACTTTAAAGCTGGAGCTGCAGTTCAATCTAGTTCAGCATTATTAGGTATAAATATATGCTTTATAGGTGGTACTATACTATTTTGTATTATCGGAGCAATAGCAAGCTCAAGATTTAGATTAACTCAAACAAAACATTCGGTATTAGTTGATGAACTAGAACGCCTTAGAAATGGAGGTAACCTAGAAGATGCTCCGACTGAAGCAATTAATGTTGTAGAAGAACTTACTGGCTGGCCACATGAAAAAACTTGGGGTCGAAACAACGCATTTTAGGATTTTAAATTATGTTAGATATTTGTAAATTTAAGCTTAAAGACACACATAATGACCATATTATATTTGAACTTCCAGAAAAACAAATTTTTGTAAGAGTCTATATATTAGAGGAGAATATATTTAGAGTACTCTTTACTAAATCTTTAAAACCAACTTTAGATAAGACATGGTCAATCACAAAAGATGACATACCTTTTGAAGGAGTCGATAGATTAAATACATCAAGCTTTAGCTGTCCTGAATTTGAAGCTTATGGAGATGATAACTTTGCCATAGTACAAACTAACAAACTAAAATGTGAAATAAATCTAGACGGCTTTATTATTAGTTGGTACAAAAAAGACTCTGATAAATGGATCAAATTTTCTCAAGACTTACAAACTCAAGCATATAATTTAGATTTCTGGTCAGATAGAGGTTCTTATCATGCTATAAAGAAAGATTCTGATACTATGTTTTTTGGTCTTGGTGAAAAAACAGGCTCTCTTAATCGTGATAAAAAACGTTATGAGATGAGATCTATTGATCCCATGGGTTATGACTCAGAAAGCTCAGACCCTTTATATAAGCATATCCCTTTTTTCATATCCCATAATCCTATGAGTAAGACATCATTTGGTATCTTTTATGACAATTTAAGTGATAGTTCTTTTAACTTTGGTAAAGAGATTGATAACTATCATGGTCCATATATTAGCTATGAAGCAAAAGCTGGAGACCTTGATTACTATTTTATACTTGGTGATAAAATTGCTGATGTTACAGAAACTTTTAGTTCTGTTACAGGTAAAACTATCTTACCACCCTACTGGAGCTTATATTATTCTGGTTCTACAATGACTTATACAGATCTTCCAGACGCTCAATCTCAAATGGATAACTTTATTAATGATTGCCAAAAATATAATATCCAATGCGGCTCTTTTCAGTTAAGCTCGGGATATACCTCTATCGGTGATAAAAGATATGTTTTTAATTGGAACCACTCAAAGTTTCCTCATATAGAGGATTTTACACAAAAATATCTTAATAATGGCATTAGATTGTGTGCAAATATTAAACCATGCTTACTCCAAGATCACCCCAAATTGGATGAAGTGGCTAGCTTTAATGGCTTTATAAATAACAAATATTATACCAAACCAGAACTTGTACAATACTGGGATGAGTTAGGCTATTACCTAGATTTCACAAACCCAAAAACAATTAGCTGGTGGCAAGATAATGTTACAAGACAGCTTTTAGAAAAAGGTATAGAATCTACCTGGAATGATAATAATGAATATGAAGTCTATAATGGCGATGCTATATGTTATGGCTTTGGTAAAGAAATAAAAATCAGACATATTAAACCAGTTCAATCACTTCTTATGACTAAATCTAGTTTTGAAGCTCAAAAAGCTTTTGCTCCTAATAAACGTCCTTATCTAATTACAAGATCAGGATGTGCTGGGCTACAAAGATATGCCCAAACATGGACTGGAGATAACTATACAGAATGGAAAACTTTAAAATATAATTTAGAAATGTCTAAAGGTCTATCACTATCAGGTATTTATAATTTTGGACATGATATTGGTGGCTTTAGTGGTCCTGCTCCAGAACCTGAACTTCTAATCCGTTGGATTCAACATGGCATTTTTTACCCTAGGTTTACTATTCACTCATGGAATGATGATAAATCTGTAAATACTCCATGGATGTATCCTGAAGCTTTAGAAACTATACAAAAAGCTTTTGATTTACGTAATGAGCTAATTCCATATATTTATCAATTATGCTATCAGGCTCATAAAAATGCTAAGCCAATTATAAAACCTACCTTCTATGATTTTGAATCAGATATTAAAACATTCCAAGAAAATCCAGATTTTATGATTGGTGACCTGCTTATAGCAAATATTTTAGAAAAACACCAAAGAGTTCGTGAAATATATTTACCTAAGGGATCTAACTGGTATGACTACTACACTGGAGAAATCTACCCAGGTGGTAAAACTATTAGTTTAAATGTCGACATAGAAAGTATTCCTATATTCGTCAAAGAGGGAAGTGTAATTGTCACTAATAAATTAAAAGCTCAATTTAATAACTTTAAACAAGATTTAATATATAAAACTTATCCCTCTTTAAGAGATGAAATTATACAACATCAAATATATTTAGATGATGGCGAAACCATGGAATATTTGAATAATAAAACTGGTGTTTTACATATTCAAGTTACAAATAAAAATGCTAAACTGGATATTAGTTGGAAATATGATGGTCACGAGAACTTCGAAGTTACTCAACCTCAAATAATTAATATGAATAAGGATTTAGAATATAATGCTTAATCTTCAAAAATTGCATGATTGTAGTTTACCGAACTATGATCGTAATAATTTAAAACAGGGAATATTACACATTGGTATAGGAGCGTTTCATAGAGCACATCAAGTATTCTATATCGATAAACTACTCAACACAGGTAATCAAGATGCTCTAAATTGGGGCTATATAAGTGGTACAATTAGAACTAATCAAAAATTAATAGATAATCTAAAAACAAACGACTGCCTATATACATTATCTACCAATGATGAGTCAGGAACTAAAAATACTGTGATAGGTGCTCTAAAAGATGTCTACTTTGCTGGTAATGGTCAATCTCAAGATTTAATTACTGAAATTTCAGATCCAAATATAAAGATTATCACCTATACAGTAACAGAAAAAGGTTACTATGTTGATTTATCAACTCAAGAATTAGATTTTGAAAATGCTGATATTGTTCATGATTTAAATAATATCAAAACTCCAAAAACTGCTATAGGAATTACAGTTGCTGGCTTACGCAAACGTTGGCAAAAAAACTCGAAAGCTATTACTCTACTAAGTTGTGACAATATGCCAAACAATGGCAAGATCTTAAGAAAGGCTATTCTTGAGTTTTCAAATAAATTAGATAACAAATTAAGCTCATGGATATCAAAAAATGTAAGTTTCCCTAGCTCTATGGTAGATAGAATTGTTCCAGCTGTTACACAACAGACTTTAGATAATATTGAAAGTATGATTGGCCAAGAAGATATTTCTGCTGTAGCAACTGAAGAGTTTTCTCAATGGGTGATTGAGGATAATTTTGCCAATAGCCGCCCTGCTCTAGAAAAAGTTGGAGTAGAATTTGTTGAAGATATTGAACCTTTTGAAAAACTAAAGCTAACTATGCTAAATGGTAGTCATAGTCTAATAGCTTATCTTGGTGCTTACGCTGGCTTAAAGACAGTTGATGAAGTTATATCTCAACCTGAATTTTATACTTTTATTAGAAAATATATGCTAGAAGTTGCAGCTCCTTTAGTTGAAGGACTACCTCAAGAAGTTTCGACTTCTACGTATGCCGATAAGCTTTTACATAGATTTGCTAACCCACATCTGAAACATAAAACTGAACAAATAGCTATGGATGGCTCCAAAAAGATCCCTCAAAGATGGCTAGGCTCTTTAGAGCATCTTTTAGAAAATAAACAAAATTATGATATTTTAGCCCTTGGTATAGCTGGGTGGATATTATTCTGTAGTGGAAAAGATCAGCATGATAAAAATTTACAAATTAGTGATCCATTACAAGATACTTACAAATTAATATATCAAGACAATAATCAATATAAAGATATAGTTAAAAACTTCTTGTCACTAAAAAGTATATTTCCAGATAAGATTGCTACAAATAAAAACTTACACACTAAAATAATATTTTTTATTGAACAAATCAATAAAAATACCGTCACTAAAACTCTAGCTAAATTAGGAGAATAAAATGATAGAATCATGGCGTTGGTTTGGGCCAAATGATCCTGTATGTATTGAAGATATTATGCAAACTGGAGTTACTGATATTGTAACTGCCCTACATCATATACCTAATGGTAAAGTGTGGTCTATAGACGAAATCCAAAAAAGACAACATGAAGTTGAAAACTCAACAAAATTAGGTAAAACAAATCTAACGTGGTCTGTTGTTGAGAGTATACCTGTTCACGAAGATATCAAGAAAGGTAAATCTACACGCGATGAATATATAGATAATTATTGTCAAAGTATTCGTAACTTAGCAAAATGTGGTATTAAACTAATTATTTATAACTTTATGCCCGTATTGGACTGGACTCGTACAGACTTGGGTAAGCAAACATCTAAAGGCTCAAAAACATTATCTTTTGATGAGGTTGCATTTGCAGCTTTTGATATCCATATTCTAAAAAGACAAAATGCTGAGAAAGATTATAAAGCTGATGTCATCTCTCAAGCAAAAGAATATTTTGAGAATATGTCTGATTCTGAGATAGCAAAGCTCACTGGTAATATAATAGCTGGTTTACCTGGCGCTGAGGAAAGCTTTTCACTAGAGCAATTCCAAGCAGCTCTTGATGAGTATAAAGATATTGATCAAGAAAGATTACGTGAAAACCTAATCTACTTCCTTAGAAAAGTAATTCCTGTTGCCGAGGAAGTTGGTGCCAAATTAGCCATACATCCCGATGATCCTCCATTTGAGTTATTTGGTCTTCCAAGAATTATTAGCACCATAGCAGATTATGATTGGCTATTTGAGAATATCCCTTCTATGGCTAATGGCATAACATTCTGCGCTGGATCACTAGGTTCTAGATGGGATAATGATCTACCTCTTATGGCTAAGAAAATCGGTAGAAGAATTTATTTCACGCACCTAAGAAATGTTGCTCTTAACCCAGATAATCGTAGTTTTTACGAAGCTGAGCATTTATGTGGCAATACTGATATGTATGCTCTTATCAAAGAAATACTAAAGATTGAAAAAGAATCACAACCAATATATATGCGTCCTGATCATGGACAACAAATGCTTTCAGATTTAGACAAAAAAACTAATCCAGGATACTCATGTATTGGTCGAATGAAAGGCCTTGCTGAAGTTCGTGGCGTTGCATATGCTGTTAAAAGAGAATTAGAAAATGAGTCAAAATAAACTTCTAGCTATCGGCGAATGTATGCTTGAGCTTAGTGGTCAAATCCAACTAGGTTCTCAAGCTAAGCTAAATTTTGGTGGTGATGTACTAAATACTGCGTTGTACTTTGCGAGACTTGATGGAAATGTTTCTTTTCTTACAGCTCTTGGTGATGATAATTTTTCAGCTCAGATGATATCTAACTGGGATACTGAAAATATTGATACCTCAACAGTTTTAAAGATTAAAGACAAAGTCCCTGGCTTATACGCAATTCAAACAGATAACCAAGGAGAAAGAAGTTTTTATTACTGGCGCGAACAAGCTCCTATCAAAGATATTTTTTATCACTTATCAAAAGAAGATTTAGGTAGATACAATAAAGAATATGATTGCTTATATTTCTCTGGTATTTCACTTTCTAGGTGGGATGATAAACAATTAGAAATATTTGCAAACTGGTTAAAAGATTTTAAAGCCTCTGGTGAAAATAAAGAAATTATTTTTGATTTAAATTATCGTCCGAAATGCTGGCTATCAAAAGAACAGACAAAAGCTTATTTAGATAAAGTTTTAAAATATGTAACTATAGTTCTAACAACATTTGATGATGAAGAGCTTCTTTTTGAAGATACTAGCTACCAACAAACTCTTAATAGATACAATAGCTTTAATATCCCTATAGTTATTATAAAACATGGTACAAACCCAACTGTCTTACAATATCAAAATCAAATTAATCTAATCGAGGCTGGCACAATTGTCTCACCTGTAGACACAACAGCAGCTGGAGATAGCTTTAATGCAGCTTTTCTTGCAGCTTTTGCAAATAAACTAAAATTAAAAACAAGTATTAAATTCGCTCAAAATTTTGCTGCTGAAGTCATACAGCACCAAGGTGCCATAATTAATAAAAAACATACAGATAAATACATAACTAAATTAAAGGAGCTAATAAATGCCAATAGCTAAACTACTTAGAGATAATCCACTAATACCTGTAGTCTCTGTTGACACTATTGAAGAAGCTAATGAGGCAATAAAAAAAGTTAAAGAGAAAGGTCTTAATATAATAGAGTTTACTTTAAGAACACCTAACTCTTTTGATGTTATTAGACAAGTCATTAGATCTAATCATGACCTAATTATTGGTGTAGGTACTATAACAACTTTTGAGCAATTTAGAAAAGCTATGTATCTTGAAGCCGATTTTTATGTCTCTCCTGGAAGTAGTGACCAGTTATTAGACTTTGCTCGAGAGCATAATCTTAAATATCTGCCAGGTGCTATAACACCTTTTGAAATTATGACAGCTATGAGCTATGGTTTTAATACAGTTAAATTTTTTCCAGCAGAAGCGTTTGGTGGAGTTAAAGTTTTAAAAAACTATAAATCAGTATTTCCAGATGTAAGATTCTGTGCTACGGGAGGAATTAACTCCCAAAATCAACAAGAATATTTAGAACAAGAAAATATTATTGCAATAGGAAGTTCATCGTTAATATAGAAGGAGGAAAAATATGTTAAACGATAACGTATTAATGCCAGTAGATAAGCAAACAAGAGATTTAGCTCTTGAGATTTATCATTATATCAAAAATCTGCCAATAATTAGCCCTCATGGACATACTGATCCGTTATGGTTTGACGAAAATAGACCTTTTGAAAACCCTGTTGAATTACTTATAAAACCTGACCATTATATTTTTAGAATGTTTTACTCTCAAGGCTTAAGGCTAGAGGATTTTGGCATTGCAAGAAAAGATGGTAAAGCTGTTGAGACAGATCCTAAAAAAATATGGCAAAAAGTCGCAGAAAACTGGTATTTATTTAGAGGCACTCAAGTTGGCTTATGGTTTGATGCTCAATTAAAAGATGTATTTAAATATGATAAATCATTTACTCCTGAAACAGCCAATGAACTATATGAACATATAGATAACTGCCTAAAACAAAAAGATTTTCTACCTCGTGAAATATGTAATAGATTTAACATAAAAGCTATCGCAACTACTGATGATGTAGCTGATGATCTAACTCACCATAGAAATATTGCTAACTCTGACTTTGACTGTCAGATAATACCTACATTTCGTCCAGACAGTGTTACAAACCCAGAACTACACCCCGTTCACAAAAACATCAAAAAATTATCTAAAAAACTTAATACAAAAATTGACTCATATGATGATTTTATCCAAGTGTTAGCTGAGAGACGTGAATTCTTTAAAGCCAATGGTGCTACAGCTTCTGATCATGGAGTTACTGTACCAAATACTTATGATCTGGATAAATCTGAACGCCGGAGTTTATTTAAAAAAATAGTAACAAATATTGCTACAAATAAAGAAAAACAAATATTTAGTGGTCAAATGCTTACTGAAATGGCAAAGATGGCTACAGATGATGGACTTGTTATGCAAATTCATGCAGGTGTTTTTAGAAACCATAATACAAGGATACAAAGAAAATTTGGTAATGATAAGGGTTGTGATATTCCTCTTAAATGTGATTATGTAAACGGTCTATATCCTCTTCTAAATAAAGTAGGAAATAGCCGCAATTTTAAAACCGTATTATTTACGATGGATGAGTCAACTTATTCACGTGAATTAGCGCCTTTAGCCGGACATTATCCTAGTGTATTTTTAGGACCACCTTGGTGGTTTAATGATTCAGCTGAAGGGATGAAAAGATTCCGTCATGCTGTAACAGAAACTGCTGGTTTTTATAATTGTTCAGGATTTATAGATGACACTCGTGCCCTACTATCTATACCAGTCAGACATGATATTGCTCGACGTGTTGATGCTGTATATCTAGCTGAGATGGTCCTCTTAGGGAGAATATCTAAGCAAGATGCCTTAGATATAGCTTATGATATAACTTATACTCAATCCATTAAAATATTTAATATGAATATTCTGGAGAAATAGAATGCAGCCACAACCTCAACAAAAATCATCTAAAATATATGTTCTTATTATTGTAGCTGTTGCAGCAATTGGTGGATTATTATTTGGCTTTGATACATCTATTATTGCTGGTGCAACTCCTTTTATTCAAAAAACATTTGTAGCTGAACACTGGGAGTTAGAATTAGTTGTTAGTTTTTGTGTTTTAGGAGCTTTTTTTGGTGCACTTACCAGTGGTTATTTCACTGATAGATTTGGGCGTAAAAAAGCTATGCTTGCTACTAGTCTACTTTTTATAGTTGGTACACTAGTAGCATCACTAGCACCAAACATAGAATCACTAATACTAGGTAGATTTATGCTAGGTGCTGCTATAGGTATTGCTTCATATGCTGCACCACTGTTCATCGCAGAGGTTGCTCCAGCTTCTAAAAGAGGCTCTTTAGTACTTTGGAATGGTGCTTTTCTTACAGGTGGACAAGTTATCGCCTTTATTGTTGATTATTACTTTACTAGTAGTGGTAGTTGGCGTGCTATGATAGCTACAGGATTAATCCCTGCTATTATGTTATTTGTAGGAATGTGCTTTATGCCATATTCGCCTAAGTGGTTATTTTCTAAAGGTAGAAAACATGAAGCTTACGAGACTTTAACTAAAATTAGAGAAACTCAACATGATGTTTCTGAGGAACTATCTGCTATTAAAGACAATCTAGAGAAATCTGACAAACCAAAATTTTCTGCAATTTTTAATAAAAATGTTCGCCCAGTTCTTTATATAGGCTTAGCACTTGGTATATTTCAGCAGTTCTTTGGTATAAATACAGTTATGTATTATGGTCCATATATTATGTCAAACATAGGTTTTCAAGGTGATGAAACTAAAATGTTAATGACATTATCTTTAGGTATTGTGAATTTTATAGCAACAATTATCACAATTATATACATTGATAGGTTAGGTAGAAGAAAATTCTTACTACTTGGATCAGCTATGGCAGCATTAAGCTTATTTAGTATGATTTACTTACTAAATAATGTTACAAGTGGCGCAGTTGCTATCTTAGCTTTAATGTGTCTTTTAGTATATATCGTCGGCTACTGTATTAGTGTTGGATCTCTTTTTTGGTTAATTATATCAGAAATCTTCCCATTAAATGTTAGAGGATCTGCTATGAGTTTCGTAGCATCTATGCAATGGTTAGCTAATTTTGTTGTTGCAGCAACATTCTTAACGATACTAACTAATCTAGGTGTATCATTCACCTTTGGAATATATGCAACTATTGCAACTTTAGCTTTTATTATTACATATTTCTTTGTTCCAGAAACTAAAGGTGTACATCTTGAGACTATTGAAAATAATCTTAACAAAGGTGTCCCTACAAGGTATTTGGGTAAAGATGATTATAGTTTTACAAATTAATTTCTAAGGAGAAAAAATACAATGTCTCAAACAGCAGAAAATACATTTGGTGAGTTCCGTAATTATACTGATAGTAAATTTCAAGATCGAGTCGAGAGAACTTATCGAGAAATGCATATCAATCAGAATCCTGATTATGTTGGGCAAATGAAGAAGAAGTACTTTAAACTTGAGCTGGGTAATATGGATGTTTATGAAGTATTTAAACTTCTTGAAGATGTTCATGATGAAAGTGACCCTGATAATGATCTACCACAAATAGAACATGCATATCAAACAGCTGAAGCATGTCAAAATAAGTTTTTGAAAAATGATTGTCAAATCAGAGAAAATGCTTTAATTAGGTCACTATTTAGAGATCATGAATGGCAAAGCCTTCCTAAAGTTTGGCAAGATTTTTATACAGAAAAGCAAAGTTTAAGTAATCTATATAGTCATATTAAAGACTGGTCCTGGTTCCCATTAGTTGGCTTTGTACATGATTTAGGTAAAATCATGACATTACCAAAATATGGTCAATTACCACAATGGTCAACTGTTGGAGATACTTACCCTGTTGCTTGCCCTTTTGCTAGTGCAAATGTTTTCTCTCATAGGGAATTTTTTAAAGACTCTAAAGATTACGATAAGTATAACTCTCAATCACAAACTCATTATGGAAAATATGAAAAAGGATGTGGCTTTGATAATGTTGATATGAGCTTTGGACACGATGAATATATTTATAAAGTTTTTGAACAAGGTAGTGATATACCTTATGAAGGCTTATATCTTCTTCGTTATCATTCTTTCTATCCATGGCATACTCCACAAACAGGTGGATTAGCATATCAAGAGCTTGCTAGTGAAAAAGATTGGTTACTATTACCTTTATTAAAAGCTTTTCAAAAAGCTGACTTGTATTCAAAATTGCCAGAACTTCCACCCAAAGAAGTCCTAGAGAAAAAATATACAGCCCTGCTAGATAAGTGGGTTCCTAAGAAAAAAATAAATTGGTAATATCCTCTTCTACCTTACAAACATTTAATCTATAAGTATTTCTAATAATGTTATCCTAATTAATACCAAAGCATTTTGATATTGATTATGGAATTGAGAAAAAAAGATATCTTTAATTACGCTTTTATTGCCCTACCTGTAGCATTTGCAAGTATTCCTATATATATCTTTTTACCTGATTATTACCATACAAATTATGCGATAAATCTAACATTACTAAGTATTGTATTATTTATACTTAGATGTTTAGATGCAATATTAGATCCTTTTATTGGTTGGTATTGTGATAGATTTCATAAACTAAGTAAGATAAGCCTAGTCATAGTTATACTTGCATTTATAATCGGTGTGTATATTATGTGTGTACCTATATTTTCTAATAAAATATTGAACCTCACAATAGGTATATTCTTATCAACATTTGCTTTTAGCTATATAACAATATTCTCTATTACAAAAGGTGCATTGTGGTTAAAAGATGACAATAGTAAATCAATAATAATTGGTGCTAGAGAAATCTCAAATATTATTGGTGTTTTAACTGCATCAGTATTATTATCAGTATTTTTAATCTACTTACCAAGCCAACAAGGCTATTTTCTCTATGCAATTGTCTCAATTATTTTGATAATTATCTCTAGTATATTTTTCTTTAAATGGTTAGACAAAGCTAGCCTAATGGATAATGACACGCAGAAAATATATAGTTTTAATATAAAGAACTACATCAGCCATTTTGATAAGCAAGGTATTTTATTATTTATTGTATATACAATAAGTGCTGTAGGTTCTACCCTGCCAGCTGTTACATTAGTTTTTTTTAGTAAATATGTTTTAGAGACTCCTGATTTTACTGGCGTATATCTTTTTACATATTTTTTAGGAGCTATTGTATTTATTCCTATTATAAAAAAATTAGCCTTAAGATTTGGGATCTTGAAAATTTGGGCTATAGTATTAATACTTTACGCTTTAGTTTTTTCTTTTGTATTTTTTTTATCTACAGGACAATTTATAGCTTTTACACTAATTTGCTTATTTGCAGGAGCTGGATTAGCCGCAGAATTAATACTACCAAGTATATTATTAGCTAAATGGATAGATAGCTACCCTGAACGTAGAGAGCTTGGTAATGGTTACTATGCAATTTTAGCTTTTATAGGAAAATTTAGCTTTGCTATAGCAACTATTATTACTTTCCCAATTATTAGTTATTCAACTCCTGAAAATCTTGATACTATTCTAAGATTAATTTACTGTATATTACCTTGCCTTGCTAAAGTTTTAGCAGCACTAATAATTTTACTTTTTTATAAAAATACATTCGGTGAAAAATAAATCATAAATCACTTTGAATATAGAGCCTTGCTGCTGAAAAGTCATAAATTGACTTAGTATCTTTTAACTCCTTAAATCCTAAAACACAAACCACTCCTAAGAATTTACTTAAGGATCCTATATTTGCTGAAGTTGCCTTAAGGTTAAGTAACTGTAATCTCTTTTGATAAAATGTATTTAGAGGATTAAGTGTAAGACTAGCAATGCTAGTATTAGCGACTGTAAGTGTTCCATCTGTTGCCTTAATTGTCTTTTTAGAGGTAGTTTTTAGACCAATACTCTTAGTATAATCATCAGATACCGTAAAATCTGAAGTTCCTGTATCAAGTAAACAATTCACTGGAGAATTTTTATTAAATGCTATAGGTATAACCTGATGTTGTGAAAGTAGTTTTGTTAGATTAATTAATAAATAATCATTAGCTTGTAGTTTCTGACCTATTAGATAATGATCTTTAGGTGTTATCTGCCTAGTACTTAGATATATATTATTATTAGAGAAGTTAAATATAGCGTTGTATTTCTTTAAAAAATTAGTCCCTATAACAATAGTTGGATATTGCTTTTTTTTAGGTTGGTTAGTGATCTTAGCTTTGACATTTTTTAAAATAATATTACCGATTTTTATTTGTTTCAAAATGACACTATGATTGATACTTGATTGCCCAGTCATATTTTTTGAATGATTTAAACTATTGTCTTCTTTAAGCTTAAGCTGTTTAACAGAACTATTAAAAATACTTACTCCATTAGAGCCTGTATCAAACAAAATATAAACTTTATTATTATTAACTTTTCCTATTAAATATGGCGCATGATACTCTTGGTCATTATCGAGTAAATTAAATTTCTGATAACCATATTTTTCTGTTAAATAGTTTCCTAAATCTTCTGCTTGTAAAGTGTTAACCAATAGACAAAAAATAAAAGATATTATAATTTTCATATCATTCTATTAATAATTCAATTTATTAGATAATAATACATAAATTACTGTTTAACAATAATTACATATTGAATAACAATAATTATTTATATAATATGTAGTTAGAATAATTATATATAGAATAAAAGGTAGACAAATGTATAACTTTCAAAAAAAGAGTAAGTTCTATAAAATATTCTTTAAAGCAATATTTTTAATAATAATAATATTAGTTCCTTTATTTTGGGTTTGTGTACAGACAAGCTTTGATCTTTTTAGCTCTATTGGAGTTTCTCAATCATTTACAAGTTATATTTCTCATGAACTTTCGCTAACTACAAGAATTTTTGCGCTATTTGTAAGTTTAATCCCTACCCTTGCAGTTCTTAACATTCTTGAACTACTCATAAGATTATTTACTTGTTATGAAAACCTTGAAGTATTCTCATCTAAAGTAGTCTCTATCTATAAAAGTTTAGGCCATGCTTTAGTGTATTGGTTTATTGCTAAACTAATTTATAGCCCACTAATTACTCTAACGTTAAGCTATAATAATCCTGTTGGAGAAAGATTTATTGCCATTAATATAGATATTCTAAATATCTTAGCTTTAATTACAGGAGCCATTGTTATAACTATAGCTTCTGTGATGCAAAAAGCTAAAGAAATTTCTGAAGAAAATGACTTAACAATTTAAAAGGTATTTTCAAAATGACAATAAAAATAAATTTAGGCACTATAATGGCAGAAAAAAAAGTTCGTTCAAAAGACTTAGCTAAGGCTATTGGGATTACAGAGCAAAACTTTTCTATACTTAAAAATCAAAAGGCTAAGGCAGTTAGATTTTCGACTTTAGAAGCTATTTGCAAATATCTAGATTGCCAACCAGGAGATATTCTTATATATCAAGATGATAAAAAACTAGATTAATAAGTTCTGCTGTTTATCAGAGCTTAAATTTTCTGGGATTTTTAACTTAAAGTGATTGTACGCTATTAAAGTAGCTATTCGTCCTCTTGCTGTACGCATTATATAGCCTTGTTGAATCAAATATGGCTCAATAACATCTTCAATCGTACCTTTTTCTTCACTTAATGCAGCAGCCATTGTATCTAAACCTACAGGGCCTCCACCAAACTTCTCAATAAGCGTCAATAGATATCTATGATCCATATGATCAAAGCCCACGGGATCTACTTTTAACATTGTTAAAGCTTTGTCAGCTATCTCATAGTTTATTTTTCCAGAACCTTTTACTTGAGCATAGTCTCTAACTCTACGCAATAGTCTATTTGCTATTCTAGGAGTTCCTCTTGAGCGTTTTGCTATCTCGTGAGCACCATCATCGGTCATATCCAATTCAAGTAGCTTAGCTGAACGATAAACAATCTTTGCTAAATCCTCAACAGAGTAAAACTCTAAACGCTGAATAATACCAAATCTATCTCTAAGAGGCGATGTTAATAAACCTGCTCTTGTAGTAGCTCCTACTAAAGTAAATGGAGGTAAATCAATCTTTATTGATCTTGCAGCTGGACCTTCACCAATCATTATATCAAGTTGATAATCTTCCATTGCAGGATATAAAATCTCTTCAACAACTGGACTTAAACGATGAATCTCATCAATAAATAAAACATCATTTTCTTCAAGATTTGTTAAAAGTGCTGCTAGATCTCCTGCTTTTTCTAATACAGGGCCACTTGTTTGTTTAAGCTCTACGCCCATTTCATTAGCTATAATATTTGATAAAGTTGTCTTACCTAAACCTGGAGGACCAAATATAAGTGTATGATCAAGAGCATCATTACGAGATTTTGCAGCCTCGATAAATATTTCCATCTGCTCTCGAACTGTCGGTTGCCCCTCATACTCAGATAAAGTCTTTGGTCTAATGGCTCTATCTATAACATTTTCATCATTACTCTGAACAGTATTTGCTGAAATTATTCTATCTGTTTCAATCATATCTTAATCTATAAATTATAGGTACTTACACTAAAAGTATAACACTGTTATTATATTTTATCGTAAAACTATTGAGCTGTATAACCACCATCTATAGGAATCAAGCCACCAGTCATAAATTTACTTTTATCACTAAGTAAAAAATACACTAAGTTTGCCACCTCTTCTGGCTGTGCAATTCTCTGTAAAGGAAATTCTTGTTCTTCACCTTTATGAGCTTGTTCAAATGATATGCCTTCATTTTGAGCATATTCTTGTATAAGATTTCTATAAAAATCTGTATCTACAGTTCCAGGGCATACTGCATTTACACGGATATTATATTTAGCTAAATCAATGGCTAATGACTTTGTCATCTGAGCTATAGCACCTTTACTTGTTGTATAAGCAAAACTATTTGATTTAGCAACAAAACACTGATCAGAACCATTAAATACAATAGAAGCACCCTGACGGATATTTTCTTTTAAACCTTTGATTAGATAAATATTAGACCAAACATTCACATCAAATACTTTTTTAATATCTTCTATTTCAATATCAAAAACTGATCCTTTGATTAATACTCCTGCATTTAGAAAAATACCATCAAATGAAATATCCTTAACACTAGATACAACTTCTTGAATATCTTGCTCTTTAGTCAAGTCAGCTTTGATAAATTTAGCATTATCTTTATTATCTGGTTCTACACAATCGACATTAAAAATATTACTATTTTCATCTTGTTTTAATATATCAATAAGAGCCTTTCCAATTCCATTTGACCCTCCAGTAACTAAATAGTTTGGCATACTGTATCAACTAAAAAATTTTCTTATGTAAATAATAGCGGATAAGCTTTGAAAAAGACAAATATTTTGTCTAAAATCTTAATTATTATTCCACACATTTATACTAGGAGAAAATAGTGGATCTAAAAGAATTTAAACAAATAGAACTTTCTCACTTTAACGATGCTAAATCTGTTGAATACCTTGATGATGATGTAAATCAATTATTATATTTAGACAGTCCAGCTTTAGAAGTTTTTAGAGACTACAAAAAACACAAAGCTTTAGTTGTACGAGGAGACACTCACCTAAAAGATGTAAAATCTAAACTAATAGATAATCATAAAGATTTTACTCTAGTAACTAGTGCATCTGGAAAGGTTACAGGAACTATTGCTTTGCACTATATAGAAGGACAAGCATTACAAGAAAGAGCTAGAGATACTGGAGTTAAACCTGCCGATTTAACTGCTGATGATGCAAAATTACATATCTCACAAGTAAACGTAGTATCTTATTCAATTATTAAGGGAGCTAAGATTGGCCATATATTAAATACTCTAATACACTCTGCTTACCACCATATAGTTGTTTATGATAAAAATGACAATGGTGAAAAATATATTCGTGGCTATTTCTCATTACCATTTATTAGAAGAGAATTAGGTATAGATGTTTCTCATGTTTATCAAAAAGAAGGAATAGGCAGTATAACGCGTTTCTCCTAATAGTTAGATTTTCTTAATTAACATAATTCTTTATTACTTTATAAAACTCTTTTGCTACAATGGTATATCCTTTTGCATTAGGGTGAACAGTATCAACCATTAATTTTTTATTACCAAACAATCCATCAAGAACATTAGGAACAAGCAAGCAACCATTATCTTTAGCAAATATAATATAATCATCTGCATAATCATTTGAATAGTAAGGAATATCTAAACCACCGATAACAACAAGTGCTCCATTTGCTTGCAAAATATCGACTATTTGTTTAAGATTATCAAAAGCCTCTCCAGCAGGAACTCTCTTTTTAAGGTCATTACCTCCTAAAGTTATAAGGACAATTTTAGGATCTTTATCTAATACACTATTAATTCGCTCTAAGGCTTGTTGTGTTGTTTCTCCAGATATTCCCATATTAATTATAGGCTGATTAATCATCTTAGACAGTTGCGATGGATAGTTATCTTTTTTATCAACTCTATAGCCAGCTGTTAGACTATCCCCAAAAGCAACTATAGTTTTACCTTTAGGCTGACTATTGATAATATGCCAGTTGTTATAACTAGTTGAGAAAAAGATAAAGTAGATTAAATAAATTACAATACAAGCTATCGCAGCTATAATTATTTTTTTCATTTACTTATTTATAGTAAAGTAGCTTTAATATAAGTATAAGATATCTATATAATTTTTAAATTAATTATTTAGAATGATATCAATTTCACTAGATATTTTTTCAAAAGAAATATTACTTTGATCCAATAATAAATCTTTTGTGCCATGATTTAAAAACTGATCTTGAAGTCCAAAATTTCTTATAGTTAAATCTTTATTTAAATCTTTAGCTACTAGATATTCATTGACAGCAGAACCTGCCCCACCCGCGATAGAGCTTTCTTCTAAAGTTAAGATTATTTTATGTGATTTACAAACAGTATCTATAATTTGCTCATCAAGAGGTTTTACAAAACGCATATCTATAACTGTAGCATTATATTTATCTGCAATTTGCTTAGCTATTGGTAGCAAAGTTCCAAAATTCAATATAGCTATTTTAGAACCTTCTCTAACTATTTTTGACTTACCTAACTCTAAATCTAGTTCATCTGTAATTTCAGCTCCTATACCTGCACCTCGTGGATAGCGTACCATAGCTGGACCATTATACTCATAACCTAAATCAAGCATATGATGAGCTTCATTTTCATCACTAGGTGTCATTATCACATGATTTGGAATACAACGCATAAAGGATAAATCAAAGCTACCATCATGTGTCGCGCCATCTGCACCAACTAGACCAGCTCTATCAACAGCATATAAAACATCAAGATTCTGTAAAGCAACATCATGAATAACTTGATCATAAGCTCTTTGTAAAAATGTTGAGTAAATAGCTACAACGGGTTTTAGTCCTTGACAAGCTAAACCTCCAGCAAATGTCACAGCATGCTGTTCTGCAATAGCAACATCAAAATACCTATTTGGATATTCTTTGGAAAATTTTATCAAATCAGAACCTTCTTTCATAGCAGGTGTAACACCTACTAAACGCTGATCTTTAGCTGCTTTTTGACAAATCCAATTACCAAAGATATTTGAATATGTTGGTTTTGAAGCTTTAGCACTACTCTCTCCTGTATGAAAACTTGGTGCTACATGATGAAACTTAATAGGATCTGATTCAGCCTTAGTATAACCTTTACCCTTTTTAGTTATTATATGTAATAGTTTAGGCCCTTTATGATCTTTTAAAATTCTTAAAGTTTTTACTAGCTCATTTACATCATGACCATCTATAGGTCCGACATAATAGAAACCTAAGTCTTCGAAAAAGTTTGCAGGAACAAACATTCCTTTTGTTTGAGTTTCAATTTTTTTGACAAATTCAAACATCGGAGGAATATTTTTTAAGACTTCTTTACCCTTTTCGCGGATACTGTTATAAAAGCCGCCTGAAATAATCTTACTAAAATGTGCAGAAAGTCCGCCAACATTATCAGAAATAGACATTTCATTATCGTTCAAGACAACTAAAACATCTTCTTTTATACCACCAGCATGATTTAAAGCCTCAAATGCCATACCGCCTGTAATAGCTCCATCACCAATTATAGCTACAGTATTAGATGATTTTCCTTTTAATCTATCACCTATTGCCATACCAACAGCGGCACTGATAGAAGTACTAGAGTGCCCTACACCAAAAGTGTCATACTCACTCTCACTACGTTTTGGAAATCCAGATATGCCACCATCTTTTTTGATAGTCACAAGCTTATCTTTTCTTCCTGTAAGAATTTTGTGAATATAAGTTTGATGTCCAACATCCCAAACTATATTATCATGTGGTGTATTGTAGACATAGTGTAATGCTACCGTTAGTTCTGTAGCACCAAGACTACTAGCAAAATGACCGCCACTAACATCAAGAGTATCCACTAAAAAGGCTCTCAGCTCTGATGACAAATCCCTAAGCTGTGTTTCAGGAATATACTTTAGATCTTTGGGGGTGTTTACTTTATCTAAAATTTTATATTTTGACATAGTATAAAAATGTTCACCTAATTCAAAAGTATAAAAATATATACTAATTAAACTTTTATTTTATATTATGGGAGTTTATTTATTCCCATTCAATAGTTCCAGGCGGTTTACCTGTCACATCATAAACAACTCGAGAAACTTTTTTTACCTCATTCACTATTCTATTAGAAACTAAAGATAGGAAATCATAAGGTAAATTTGCCCATGTTGCAGTCATAAAATCAATACTCACAACAGCTCTTAAAGCTATTACATATTCATATCTACGCTGGTCTCCAACTACACCAACTGACTTAACTGGTAAGAAAACACCAAAAGCTTGAGATATATCTTGATACAAATTATGATTATATAATTCTTCTGTAAAGATAGCATCTGCTTTTTGTAAAGTTTCTACATATTCTTTTTTAATTTCACCTAAGATACGCACGCCTAAACCAGGACCTGGGAAAGGATGTCTGTAAAGCATATGATATGGTAAGCCTAGACCTAAACCTAATCTACGTACCTCATCTTTAAAAAGCTCTCTTAAAGGTTCTAAAAGCTGTAACTTCATCTCCTTAGGTAAGCCACCTACATTATGATGAGATTTGATAACATGAGCTTTTGACTTATTGTTACCAGCAGACTCAATAACATCACTGTATATAGTACCTTGAGCTAACCATTTAGCGTTTTCAATCTTTGCAGCTTCTTCATCAAAAATATCTACAAAGAGTTTACCAATAATTTTACGCTTTTGCTCAGGATCACAAGCGCCTTCTAAAGCTTTTAGGAATCTCTCTTTTGCGTTTACACGGATAACATTAATATCCATATGCTCAGCAAAAACTTCCATCACTTGATCGCCTTCATTCAAACGAAGTAAACCAGTATCAACAAATATACAAGTTAATTGATCACCTATAGCCTCATGTAAAGTCGCAGCTACAACAGATGAATCGACACCTCCTGATAAGCCTAAGATAACTTTATCAGAGCCAACTTTCTTTTTGATCTCAATAACGTCATTTTCAATAATATTTTCAATATTCCATAAAGTGTCACAACCACAAATATTAACAACAAAGTTTTCTACAATTTGTTTACCATTTTCTGTATGAGTTGTCTCCGGGTGGAACTGTACTCCATAAAAAGGCTTAGTCTTATGGGCTACTGCTGCTACAGGGGCATTTACTGAAGATGCTATTATTTCAAAATGCTCGCCAGTTTCTGTAACTTTGTCACTATGACTCATCCAAACTAACTGTTCATGTTCTAAATTAGAGAAGATATTATCATCAGAGCTTAAAATATTAATTATTGCTTTACCAAACTCACTTTGATCTGAGCCTTTGACCTCGCCACCATGTTGCATAACCATGGTTTGCATACCATAGCAAATACCAAGAACAGGAATCCCTAAATCAAAAACTATTTCAGGGGCCTTTGCATGAGAATCATAAACAGATTCTGGACCTCCAGAAAGAACTATCCCTTTTGCGCCATACTCTTTGATAAATTCATCATCAATATCGTGAGGAAAAATCTCACAAAAAACGCCTACCTCTCTGACTCTACGAGCAATAAGCTGCGTATACTGTGAGCCAAAATCTAAAATCAAAATTTTATGATTATGTATATCTGTCATTATTTTTTCTAAAAATAAAGAAATGATTGATGTGTTATTTTATCCTAAAAGGACTTAATTGTAATTAGCTTTTGACAAGAAAAAATGATTATTTAAATACTTTTAAGATTCTCAACCTCTGACATAACTCCTTGTATATTTTTATGGATAGTTTCTGTCGAGGCTTGCGTAGCAATAAATACTATTAAAAATAAGGCACTAACTATAGTCACAACTAAGTTATCATATGGAAATGTAATCAATTTTAACTCATGAATATATGAGATACTCCATAAGCATATAATATAAGCGCAAACAAACCATGTTTGTTTAAACACTTCAATAAAATGATTGCGCATAAAAACAACCCAATAAAAAATACAAGCTACAACAACGAGTATAACTAAACATAATAAATTAAAGGTACCCGACCAATATATAAAATATGTACAAGATATAAATCCTAAATACCCAAATAACTTATAAAAAGGTAACCTAAATCTTCTCTCTATCTCAGGAAATTTATCTCTAAAGATAATCAAAACTACTGGTCCTGATAAACAGCTAAATAAAACTAATGATGATAAAAAGTTTACTAAAGCTGTCCATGTCGGAAATTGAAACAAAAAGATCAAACCAACAAAAAAGTTAATCCAAATACAAAATATTGGCACATGATTTTTATTTAATCTTGTTAAAACTGATTTTTTAAAAAACTCTAATCCGAATGCTTGAAGAATCCTACCAGTAACTGCGGTATAAACATTACCTGTACCTAATGGTGCAACCATAGCATCTATAAACAATATAGTATAGATAATATGTAAACTAAATAAGCTCAACAAACCTAGTAAAGGAGCAACACCTCCATCAAAACCTTTTACCGACCCAGGTATGCAGAACATAAAAAGCAACGATAAAGATATATACATTGTCAAACCAACTACTACAGGAGCTATTAATGATAGAGGAATTGCTAATTTAGGATTTTTCGCTGAGTTTGCTACGATTAGCCCATTTTGAAAACCAGAAAAAGCAAAAGCTAAACCAGAGCCTGTTACAGCTAATAAAATATGCTCAAAATTAACAGTAATATGCGAAGTATTAGTATGATAATTCTTAAAAGATCCATAAAAAGTTAACATTCCTACAGCAATAGCTATTGGTAAAAAAATCTTCCAAATACTAACTATTGAATTAATCTTAGCAACGTTTTTAAGTTGATAAGTATTTAAGTATGTCAAACCTAGCATAATCAAAAATGCAAGAGTTACTCCATAATATGATAAGAAAACTCCTGTAGAACTTGAGTCAACTAAGTTTGGAAACCAAAATCCTAAATACTGAACAACTGACTGGGCTTCTAAAGGTAAATAGACCAAATAACTTACCCATCCTAAAGCAACAAATAAAAAACCCAAAGTTCGAGAATGTGTAATCCTTAAAAAACGCATTGCTCCTGAGACTATCGGTAACATAGATGCAACCTCGGCAAAACACAATGCTACAAGTAAAGTAAGAAGAGCTGTAATGAACCATGAAATTATAACACCTTGACCAGCAGTCTGGAAACCATAATATGGTGAGAACAACCAACCACTGCCAATCATCCCACCAGTCGAGATAAATATCACAGCCATTGTAGATAACTTTTTCATATCAAATATTTAAATATTTTGTACTTAGATATCAGTATAACTAATAGATTATAAAAGTAACACAAATGAAGTAGCTGTTATTAATCTTCTTAAAACAACACTTGACTGATCAAATTAATCAAACAATCTCATTATCTGACGCTTAAATTGAAAATCTGGATATTCTACTCCTACAAAATATAAGCCATGTGCTTTTGCTGTTTCTGCTGCTTTCGTCCGATCTTTTGCATCTAAAAGCTCTTTTATCCATTCTGGTGACTGTAAATCTAAGCCTACTTTTAGTAGTGATCCTACTAGATTTCTAATCATATGATGTAAAAAAGCATTTCCAACTACTTCAAAAACTATAAACTTACCTTGTTTAATAAATTCAGCTTTTTGAATATTTCTAAAAGATGTATTAGACTGACATTGGGATGATCTAAAAGAACTAAAGTCTTGCTCTCCTAAAAGATAATTACATGCTTGATTCATCGTTGTAATATTAAGCTGGCGATTTTCCCATAAGCAATGCTCTGCAAAAATAGGTGAGCTTATAGTAGAGTTATATATAATGTAATTATATGTTCTATTTATTGCTGAAAATCTAGAATTAAAATCATCATTAACTTCTTTTATATCTAATATTTTAATATCTTTAGGCAATAAAGCATTAGCGCCTCTTTGCCAAGCACTTAAAGCCCTATCAGCATCTGAATAAAAATTGACAACCTGTGAAGTAGCATGTACACCAGTATCTGTTCTGCCGGCGCAAATTACTTCTATATTATGATTTGCGATTTTAGATAAAGCTTTTTCTAACTCTTCTTGAACACTAGGAGAATGAGACTGCCTTTGCCAACCACAATAATTTTTCCCAAAATATTCTATTTGTAGTAAGTAATTTTTCATAATTTATATCTCTGTACACGACAAAAAAAGTTGAGTTAGCTGACTAAAGCCTTATATATTCATTATTTGGAACAGATGAAAAAGCACCTTAATCAGCTAACAGGAAGTTTATCTAAAATATTTGATTGGCACAAGTCAAGAATAGATTGCTTTAGCAATCTATTACTTGGACTAATATCAGCTCAAACTGTTAATCTATCGAAGATAGCTAGATACTTTAAAAATAATAATCTGATAGAGTCAAACTATAGAAGAATCTACCGTCTTGAAAATCAAGCACTAAATTGCATATTTTGCTTAACCATAGCATTGAGAGTTACAAGCATTTTTCTCATAACAGCAACTATAGCAACCTTTTTGATTTTACCATTTTCTAATAAACGATTATAAAAATCCTTCATCCTAGAGTTAAACCTAGTAGCTACTAATGCAGCCATATACAATGTTTTGCGTACTTTAGAGCGACCATACTTAATTGCAGAATAGCCGCTTTTCATACCACTCTGATTTGTAATAGGTGCTACACCAACTAAAGCAGCTATTTCTTTATTGTTAATTCTGCCAATTTCAGGTAAATCACATACAATACAGCAGGCAGTATTTGCACCAATACCAGGCATCGATGTTAATATGTCAAACTTGTTAGCTAGTACTTTATCTTCATTTATGATTGCCATCATGTGTTGCTCTATTTTCTCTATCTCTTTCTTCAGGTATTTAAGCATTCTTTCACTCGATGATTTCAAGATTTTATCTTTAACCAAACCTAAACGACAAGCCTCTTGATGATGAGTCTCTTTAAGCTGACCTAGGCGAGAGCTTAGTGCATTCAACTCTAGATCTTGATCGCTAGGTAAGCCTCGTATATCATCGTCTTTAATAAACGCACCATAAGCCTTTAATACTTTTGCATCTATAGCATCAGTTTTTGCTAAACATCCCATGGCTTTAGCAAATGAAACCACCTTGTTAGGGTGAGCTATGTGGACTTTTATGCCAAAGCTTTCTAAACATTTTGCTGGCAGAACTTCATAACCTCCAGTACTTTCTAATACTGCTAAAACAGCTTCGTTTTCTTCAAAATGCTTTTTTATGAAAGAGTTGATGCTACTCTTTTTCATGGCTATACGCTTAACTTTGCCTTTATCGCCATAGCAAACATCTATCCACTTTTTTGATATATCTATTCCTAAATACTTTATTGTTTTATCTGTCATGTTTGGTATCCTTTTTATTAGGCTCATAATCGCGGGATTGTACATTCGGTCTTTGATGACCTTTCTACCGTTCGCGTTTTAAAGTCGTGATTGAGATGAGCTTTTTGATTCTCACGGTTTTCAATAACCAATCCAAGGTCAAAGTCTCATCTCTTTCTTATATTTTATCAAGGATGATAGAATACAAGATTAATCACTGTTTATAAGATACAATCCAAAACTTCTTCAAGGAAGTAGAGTTTGATATTAATGATATAGCCCAATTCAGTATACAACATCTTTTATCAACTAAAGATAAATTATATCTAATTCTTGATAGGACAAACTGGCAGTTTGGAAAAACAGATATAAATATTCTAGTTCTATCAGCTGTGTATGAAGGTATAGCAATACCATTATATTATGATTTATTAGATCATAGAGGTAATTCTGATTCTGGATTTAGAATAGATTTAGTCAAAAAGTTTATTGCTAAATTTGGTAAACAACGTATTGGTTGTATATTAGGAGATAGAGAGTTTATAGGTCAAGACTGGTTAAGTTGGTTAGAATCTCAAAGTATTGATTATGTTGTTAGAATCAAAAACAACCTTATGACAACTAACACTAGAGGTTTCAGCGCTAAGGTCTCAACACTATTTGATGACTTAACTGTTCATGAGCATAAGGATCTTAGAGATCAAAGAAGTATTTGTAACCAAAGTGTTTATCTATCTGGCACTAGATCGCATACTGGTGAACTACTTATTGTAGCTAGTAATTCCAATAGTATAAAGAGACTGATACCTATTTATGGTATGAGGTGGGAGATTGAAAATTTATTTCAAGCTTTTAAGGGCAGAGGATTTAATCTAGAAGATACTCATTTGACTGATACTAATAAAATATCAAAGTTAATAGCTTTGATATCTATAGCCTTTGTATGGGCTCATAAGGTTGGAGAGTATAAAGATGCTAAAATAAAACCTATTCCTAGAAAAAAGCATGGAAGGTTGCAGAACTCTTATTTTAGGTATGGTTTGGATATGATTATTAATGCAATTCAAAAGATAGCTTTCTCTGTAAAAGACTTTTCTCTTTGCTTAAGAGTACTCAATAAAACAAATAAGGAACTCAAAATATGAAAATCATCGTGTACAGAGAATTTATATATATAAATAATATAAATGAGTATTGTATCAAAAATTATCTCTAAGCACTTTGTTTATTATTAGGTACCCATAAATCAGCGAGCTGTGAGCTGTCTACTTGTGTAGCAAATTGATTGCTACCATTTACACTACCTCCATCAATATCTTCATCATTTGATGTATTTGCTGCTAATATCTCTGCCATCTTATTAGCATTAGCAGCTAATAACATCTGAAACTCATCATTAGTATCTATAATAAGTGAATCATTGTTATATTGTGATTCAAAATAATCATCCACAATTAATGAGGATAATTGATCATGAAAATTAATCTGAAGATCATTATCTGATCTCGAGAAGAGTATATCATCTTTTGAAATATCATTTAACTTTAGTATATCTGTAGAGCCATCTCCTACTAGATTGATAGTATCATTACCATCTCCAGCTGAATAATTATAAGTATCTGATCCAGCTCCACCAGCTAAAATATCATCTCCTTGACCTCCTGTGATAACATCAGCTCCAGCCCCTGCTTTGATAATATCATTACCTAAACCTCCTGATAATCTATCCGCACCTGCTCCAGTTTCTATCCTATCATTACCAGATCCTCCATCTATAGTATTATCTCCACCATTTAGGGCTTTAACAATATCATTACCATCACCAGCATCTGCTATATCATCTCCTGAGCCTAGATAAACTGTATCATCCCCAGCTCCAGCATGTACAACATCTACAACATTATTTGTACCTACTATCTTTTCTCCTAAGTCTGTTCCTAATGTTATTGGTTGGATATCTCCTATAGCCTTAAAACTACCATCTGCAAACTCAAATCCTGATACTTTAGTTTCATAACCACTCTTCTCATAAAACTTCTTAACAAGTAATCCTTGTTCAGGATCTGCTCCTACTTGGACAAATAAGTCTTCATTTCTTTGTAAATACTGAACATCATCTTGAGAAATATTTTCACCAAATACTATCTTATCTGTCTGATCTGTAACATCTAACTTAGCAGCTCTGATTGTATCTAAGCCATCACCTAGATTATAGTTGATAACATTATTTCCTAACTCTCCACTGATATCATCATTACCTAAACCACCAGTTATAACATCATCTCCACCCCCTGCTTTGATAATATCTTCACCCAAACCACCTGATAATTTATCTGAGCCTGACCCAGTTTCTATCCTATCATCACCAGATCCACCTTCGATAGTGTTATTACCACCATTTAGAGCTTTAACTATATCATTACCTTCTCCAGCATCTGCTATATCATCTCCCGAGCCTAGATAAACTGTATCATCCCCAGCTCCAGCGTGTACAACATCTATTACATCATTTGTACCTACTATCTTTTCTCCTAAGTCTGTACCTAATGTTACTGGTTGGATATCTCCTATAGAGTTAAAGCTACCATCTGCAAATTCAAATCCTGATACTTTAGTTTGATAACCACTTTTAGCATAGAACTTCTTAACTAATAATCCTTGCTCAGGATCTGTTCCTACTTGGACAAATAAATCTTCATTTCTTTGTAGATATTGAACATCGTCTTGAGAAATATTTTCTCCAAATACTATCTTATCGGTTTGATCTGTAACATCTAGCTTAGCTGCTCTAATTGTATCAAGTCCATCTCCAAGATTATAGTTAATAACATTATTCCCTAATTCTCCACTGATATCATCATTACCTAAGCCTCCAGTTATAACATCATCTCCAGCCCCTGCTTTGATAATATCATCACCCAAGCCACCTGATAATTTATCTGAGCCTGCCCCAGTTTCTATCCTATCGTTACCAGCTCCTCCGTCTATCGTGTTATCTCCACCATTTAGAGCTTTAACTATATCATCACTATCTCCAGCATCTGCTATATCATCTCCAGAACCTAGATAAACTGCATCATCTCCACCGCCAGCATATACAACATCTACTGCATCATTTGTGCCTACTATCTTTTCTGCTAAATCTGTCCCTATATATGTTGGTTCTGGCTCAACAATATCTAAACTAGGTAACATTTCATTAATAACATCTACTCCAAGATTCAATATATCATGAGTATTAATAATTACTCCATTATCAAATTCTATGGATGATAATCTAAGATCAGGATTGTCATAAAAATCATTAACTCTAATATAGCCTCTAGGAGACTTATAAATAGAAATATTCAAATCTTCTCTAGAACTTAAAAATTTAATCTCACTAGGATTAATGCCCTCACCAAATAATAACGTATCTTTACCTTCTCCTCCTGATGAATATATATAATCATTTCCATCACCCACATTATATTTAATAATCACATCATTCATTAAATTATTAGTTTCTATAGCGTCCAAACCCAATCCTGCTGTAATACTCCTTGTATTAACATCTGCATAGATTACTTCACTATTTATAGTACCTATAACATCAGTATCTTGCTGTAATGCTTGTATAATTCCACTTGACCCATTTATGATAGTTCCATCAAAGAATTTAAAATCAAAAGTTTTTCCTTTATAATAGTCTGTTATCTCAACTCCTTTATTAATATTACTTTTGTTTCTAATAATTAAACTATCATTTAATTTATGAAAAGTAATATCTGACTGATTAATACCATCTGCAAACTCAATAATATCTCCAGATACATTAGAAATTCTATTAATAACATCAAACCCACTATCTAAGCTATATTTAATTACAATACTTTCATTCGAGTTAAGAGTTAAGTAATCATTTTCTGGAGTTCCCTCTATAGGCAAATTAAAAAAATCATTTGTATTTTCAATACTTTCTCCATTAGCAAAATTTATAGATCCTATAGCATTTTTATTATTAGTATAAAAATTTTCAATTCTAATTCCTTGTTCTAAATCATTATCAATATTTATAACTAAATCATCGATTACTCTTCTTAAATTAAGATTCTTTCTATTTATTCCTTCACCAAATTCTATAGTATGTGCAGGGCTAATTGTATATAAAGAAGACTTTATTGTATCAAAGCCATCTCCAAGATTATATTTAATGGTACCTTCTTGAGTTAATGAACTAACAGATATAGTATCATTACCTTTACCTGCTATAACTGTATCTCCCGTAAAGCCTAAACCTATACTGTCATCATTACTTGTCCCTAGACTATCAAACTTCAAAATATTATCATTTATGTCTAGAGTATCACCATTAACAAATTCAAAACTCTTAATTTTACTAAAATCCGTAAAAAAATATTTGATGTTAAGCCCTTGTGAAGAATCGTTTTTAAACTTTATAACTAAGTTATGACCTTCTCTACTAAAAGTAAGATCTTGCTGAGATATTACATCTCCAAAAATTATTTTATCTGTTTTGTTAGCAAACCTTGAAGAAATATTAGCGATGGTATCAAACCCATCACCTAGATTATACTTTATTATATCTTCTGAATTATCTGTATTAGTGCTACTAAGATTAGAAGCAGTTTTCCATCCACTACTAGAGTTACTAGTAATAAAATCATCGCCTTTGCCTCCAACAAAGACATCTTTTGTACGTGTATCTCCATGTAAAGTATCAGCTTGATCAGTACCTTCAAATGTAAAACTTATATCACTAAGATCAAGACTTTCACCATTAACAAACTTTAAATTCCCATAACTGGATTTATTATTTATAAAATAATCAGATAATGTAAGAGTTGAAACTTGATCCTTATTTATCTGAATTATTAAATCATAGTCATATTCTGATTTTTTAATATATGCTACATCCTCTTTAGTTATACCTTCACCAAATTCTATGCTTTCAAAATAACCATTAATAACATCATCACCATCTCCTAAACCATAACGAATAATATTTTTATTAGTATTAGAATAATTAGTATTAATAGTATCGTTTCCTTCTCCACCAACTATAATATCATCAAAAAATTCTGCAGAGAGAGTATCATCACCATCTGTACCATTAATAATATTACCCAAGATACTATCATCTAAAACTGTACCATCGCTAAACTCCAATCCTGCAAGATTATTATCTCCATTATAGAATTGCTTTACCTTTAACCCTTGTGTCTTATCATCTCCAACTTGAATGATTAAATCACTACCATCTCTTTTAAAAGATAAATCATCAGCAATAATTCCTTGACCAAAGAATATTGTGTTTAATGTATTATCTCCTCCTATTAAAGTGTCAAACCCATCTCCTAAATTATATTTGATAATGTTTGTGGAAACATCACTACTCATGTAACTATTAGCATATCCCCTATATTTCCCATAGCTTTCATCATTTGTACCTTTTAAGTAAACAGTATCATCACCTTTGCCTGCATCTATCGTATCATTACTTATACCTGTATATATTGTGTCATTACCCTCTGTACCAACAATAGGAGAGTTTATTTGCTCAGAATTTCTATCTAATACAGTGCCATCAAATAGCTTTATATCTTTAATTCTACTACTATAAAAGAAGTTTCTAACCCTTAGACCCTGATTTGGATCATTATCTATATTTATAATGAGTTCATTGCCTTTTCTAATAAATGATAAGTTATCAAGTGATATACCTTCACCAAAAGCTAGAGTATCTGTTGCCTCGGTATGAGAAACTTCTGACCAGATAGTATCAAAACCATCACCTAAATTATAAATTATCGTGTCAGCAGAACTATCTTGATAATAATTATAATAGCCATTATCATAATAACCAGCGCCTCGATCACTATCATAGATTGAGTCGTTCCCTTTGCCGGCAATTATCACGTCATCTTTTAAAGAAGTATATATATTGTTATTAACATCTGTACCAAGTATAGCTAAATTAAATTCTTCTGCATCTTTTGTAAGTACAGTACCATCTGCAAACTCAAATCGATCTAATTGGGTTTGATAAGAAGTATTTTCTAAGAAAAAACCTATTAGCTTTAGCCCCTGATTATTATCGCCATTTATATTTATTATTAAATCATTAAACTCTCTTTTAAAACTTAAGTCTTCTTTAGTTATTCCTTCTCCAAAAACCACTTTATCAGTATTCTTTACACCTACTTCTAATATATTGTTACCAACGCTTATGGTATCAAATCCATCACCTAAGTTATATTTAAAGGTATCATTTGTATAATCATTATTTCCTCCAAAGCCAATATTATCATTTCCTTTACCTGCCTCAACATAGTTATCATAGACATTGCTTAAAAGTATATCATCATCGTTATCTGTTCCTATTACGGGTAAGTTAAAAAAATCAGAATCTCCTTGAATAATGGTTCCATCAAAAAACTCTATATTTGGAGCTCTTTTTAGATAATAAAAATTTGATATTTCGACACCATGACTAGGATTATCACCAACTTGGATAAATAAATCTTTCCCACCATTGATTTGCTTAAGATTTAAATCATCTTGCGTTATGCCCTTACCAAAAACTAAATGACTACCCTTTCCGATACTTAAAGTATCATAGCCATCATTTAAGTTATACACAACTATACTATCATCACTATCAGCTGATATATTATCATTACCTTTACCTCCAATAGTTATTCCACCATAGTTGATAATGGTATTACTGCCATCATTACCCAAAATTACCTGTTTTCCATCTATAAAAACCTCTCTTTCATTTACAAGCTCTATATCACTTGCTGACAAATTAGAAAGTACATCATTATAGTTCCAACCATTATTTGTAAAACTATAGCTTAACTCTTTAGTTTTAAATAAAGTATATATACCATTTTCAGGAGTATCTATTATTTTGGTTTTAATAAAAGTATTCAGATTATCAAAACTAATATCAGTTATATTACCTTCATTATCATAATCAAACTCTATCTGCCTCACCAATTCCGGATAAACAATCTGCTTAAAAATAGAATCTTTAATATTTACAACAATATCTGAATATATCTCAGATATTTGATTAACATCTATAGCAATTATATTATTAATTCTATTCCAGCTATCTGTAAAGTAACTATCAGTAATTATATTTTCCTGTCCTTGAGATATCGCATAAGTTTGACTCTCACTACCATAAGCAAAATTTAACTTATCTCCCAATATATTGGTTTGAATAATCTTGTTACCAGTAAATGATTCTACTACTTGTAATTTTTCTAACCTTTCTCTAGTGCTTGCTGATATATTAAATTTAAAACTTGTACCATCTTCCAACTCTAAACTTTCAAGCCTTAATGTATCAGAGAAATTTGAAGAGAATGCCCACTCCTTAACTAAATCGTCGGTATATGAAAAACTATTAATAGGCTCTTGGATTATTTGGTTAAAAATACTTGCTAAATTAGAACTTTGGTTAGTCGCCTTTGCTAAGTTTCTAACTGAGCCAATTCCTTTAATATCAAACCCCGAGGTTAAAACATCATCTGATATCTCAATTTCATCAATAAACTCACTAATTGCAGGTTCTTTATCTAAAAATAAGTTACCTATTTCTGACTTTGTACCATCTACTTTTGTAAAGTAACTAATATCAGACACTATACCACCATCTGTAACCCGGTTAGCACTGACATGTTTTAAATTAATACTCTTGATCGCAGCTTGAGATAAACTTTTCAGTTCATCTGCTTGGGAAATACCATCCTGATTTTTATCTTGCCAAACTTGAACTTCATCAAATGCTTCGTCATTAGCATCAAACACCCCATCTGCATTACTATCAAGTTCTGCTAATGCCTCAAAACCATGTACTGCCTTGCTACCATCTGCTTTAATTGTATTATCTCCAAATAGTTCTCGACCTGACTCAATATCTCCATCTCCATCTAAATCTCGTACTAAAAGACCATCATCTGCAGATATCCAACCTGTTCCTTCTCTAACCTGCTTATTCTCATGATCAAATAAAACCCCTTCATTAACAGATATGGTTTCAATACCATCAAAGTCTAAATCAAGTGTCAATGGATCTCCTCTAAACACTCTAGTCTGCTCTGCTTGTCTTGTTCTCTCTGCTATATCTGATGCTATATCTACTAAAACATCATGATCAGCATTTTCAACTTCTGCTGCATCAAAATATTCTTTTCTTATTCTATCTAAAAGTTTAGTTTCATAATCTTCTGAGCCTAATATAACTGATATATTTACAAATTCTTGATTAAATTCCTTGGTATTACTATTTAATTTAGTTGTTAGTTCTATCTTTTGGCTTTGTTTTTGTAGAAGCTCTGCTGATAAATTAGTATTAGAATTCTCTTGTGAGCTTAATTCCTCTGTAATAGCTATTATCTCAGTATTTAATTGCTCAATACTATCACTTAAACCTTGGGCAATATTTTCTAATGGTTGGACATACCCATCTGCTAGAGTTTCTATAGTAGTTTCAATAGCTGTTGTATCATAACTAGCTATATCATTTGTATTTTGTATACTCTGGTCTTTTAATATCTCTTTAAATGATTCTAATTTAGTTTTAGCTTGCTCATTAAGCTTATCTTCATAATACGCATCTAATGCTGACTCAAACTCAGTAATTTGATCAGATATATTATTAGAGTAATCTAATTTCGCTTCATCTAATTCTTTGATTAGGTCATATTTATCTTTATAACTTTGAAGTAATTCCAATGTTTCCGTATTAGGTATTTCAGATATATTTCCATCAGCTTCTGATATTTGTTTTTCTAAGCTATTTAAATCTTGCTTGAAATATTCATTTACTAATAACTGTTGGTTATAAGACGAATATACTCCAGTATCAAAACTATCATTAAATACATCATTAATTTCAGCTACAACACTATTATAATTACTATATCTACCAAAGACTTCTTTAAATTCTCTGACTGCTACTTGAAAATCTCTATCAAGAGATAGTCCTTCTGAAATAACATCTAACTGTTCAATAGTATCTTCTACTGTAGATAATCCTGATAATTCATTAAGAGAGTTAATATCTTCAATTATCTCCGTTAATTCTTTTACTTTATCTATATATTCCTCTTTAAAATGATTATTTACAGTAGCATCATTTAATTTTCCTATATCACCTGTATGTTTTAAGCTACCATCTGGATTATATGTATCAAAAAGATAATTACTTATAGAGTGAGCTTCCAAAACTGCTCCATCTGTAGCTAAATATACAGGATCAACATCAACATGATTCCCCATATAGTCAGCTACTGGATCTCCATTTCTTATAAATGCCTCTGATATTGGTATTAATTGATCTTTATGTTCAAGATATTCTAATTTCATATTAGCAACATCACTATCAAACAATGATTGAATATCTGAATTCAAAGCTACAAGTTTGGTAGAAGTTTCAAGTACGGTATCAGGAGTGCTACTGATAAGGTCGTCTAAGTTTGTTAATGCTGAGCTAGCAGCATCTTTGATACTTTGACCTATTGCTGATACATCTGATATTTGAGATATATCTAAACTAGATAAAGTTTCCAAATGAGACCTAACATCAGCAATACTTATAGTTGTATCAGCTAAACTACCAAAAATATCATCAACAAAACTAACTGGACTTGATAATAGTTGATCAACCCCATAACCTTCAAATGTCTGAGCGGTATTAACATTAGCACCATTTGCTAAAGCCGCCAAAGCTATAGCCTCTGCAGCTGTACCACCTAATGAGTGACCTGCTGTACTTATGTTATCTTTAGCAACACCCAAATTAGTCCGTCTGTATTCTGGATATTTTTGTTGTTCTAAAACATCATGATAAAATTTATGCGCATCCTGCATATATACAGGTGTAAATCCAGCTCCTAATGCTATATCCTGAAGTCCATCCATCTTTGTAGCAGTACCTCTACTTACAAACACCGCATTAGTTGGATTTGAAACTTCTGTAAGCACTATACCACTATAGCTATTTTCTCCAAGAAGCTTATATTCAATTGGAGCACCACTTCCATCAACTATTGTGCTTGTAGTTTCAACAAGCTGATATTTATTAAGCACTTCTGCATAATGATCATAGTTATTAGTTAAATGCATCGCAATATCAGGGTTTAAAGAAGCTATACTTTGTGATATCTCACCATTATCAAAGAAAATATCATGTAAGGTTTGACCTCTTAAATTTGTAGCGTAATTTCTATTCAAATAAAACTCTTTTGTATATGCCAATTCACTTAATATCGCTGCTTCTTTATTAGTTAATCCAATCATTTAATTTCTCCCTTTTTTATTACTTAATAACTTTTGATTTTGATAATATTTCTTTAACTGGTTGGTAATATTTGGTGTTTTTTATATTCTCAATTTCTTTACGATTTGATTTTGTTATACTGACAAAATCAAATATATTTGATTTTGTTATAGGTATATATTTAATTGAATATCCTCCATCACCAAATCTTGCAATATTTCTATATATAATGCCTTCAGGATTATCTTTAGTATATTTAACACTTAAAATACCTTTTTTATGATATTTATTAATAAAAGTATCTTTACTAACTGTGTATACATATATAACTAAGATTTTAATCTTATGAGTTCCTGTCAAGCTACTTAAATATTTATTTAACTCAAATGCAAATTCTATTGCCTTAGCTATACTTTCAGGCGTCTCTTTTTGATTAAATATACTGACTGAAACTAACTTGACCCCCAAATTATCAGAATATTTTTGAAGTAATTCTTTGGTACTCAAATTCCAATTTTGATCACTATTAAATATATCCATAGTATTACCTAAGGCACAATCTTTACCATTAATTAGACATTGTAATTGCGCTCCCATATATATATCTTTAGGATCATAATATTTACTAATAATATTTTTTTCTAAATAATTTTTAAATTTCTGATTTACTATTGATTGCCCACAACTATCAGGAATTAAACTAGGTAAAAGTTGACCCATCTTAAATTTATTAGGTTGTTTAAAATTAACATCAAGATCACACGGTAACATACCCTTACCTTCTGGATGTAAAACAACAGCAAAGCTTCCTCTAGTATCATCATAAGGAAAATATGTGCTAGTAGATACTTCAAAGCCTATACCATATTTTTTTTCAGCATACTTTTGTGCAAAATCTCCCGCCTGCATATTTAATGGTGTATTAAAAAATACTCCGCTAAAACCATATATTGGTAATAATAAAAATATTAGTAATAATTTATTTAGTTTCATAGCTTAAACCTTAAATACAAAATAGAGTCCCTAAGATTTATATTAGAAACTAAAAACTATAAATACAATTTATTTGTAAGACTTAGATGGCTATTTTAGATATACTGAATTTTGATGAAATTTTTGATTAAAAAGTATTAATATTAAGTTAGAAATTACAAATTTAAAGTTTTGATTAGAATTTAATTCGATTTAATAAAGGAATTAGTCTATTTTCCCATGACACTGTTTATACTTTTTACCAGAACCACATGGACAAGGATCATTTCTTTTTATCTTAGGACCTTCTCTTTTTACTTGCTGAACTTTAGGAGCTTCTTCTTGTTGCTGCTCTTGTTCATCTTCTCTTTGGTTATTATCAATAACACTTTCATGCTCAGCTTTGATATCACCCATAGATTCTTTCCATTCCTCTTGAGCTCGTTGAGTCTCTTCTTCTGTAGAAATTCTAATCTTAGCTAAAGAAGATATAACTTCATATTTAAAGCTATCAAGCATACTTGAGAAAAGTTCAAAAGCTTCTTTCTTATATTCATTCTTAGGATCTTTTTGCGCATAGCCACGTAGGTTAATACTATTACGTAAATGATCTATCGAACTTAAATGCTCACGCCAGTGATTATCTAAGCCTTGTAATAATGAGAATTTCTCAAATTGTTTAACAGCTTCGGCTTCTAGCTCTTTAGTTTTTTCATCAAACTCTAGAGTGATTGCTTCTCTTACAAGCCTTTTTAGATCTTCTTCACCAAGGTTATCATTCTCTTCATATAGCTTTTGTAAATCAACATCTATCATAAAGTCAGATTTAAGAGCTTTTTCTAAACCTTCTAAATCCCATAATTCATGCATTGAACCAGCAGGAACATAATCATGGAATAATTGCTCTGCCACATCTATACGGATATCTGCTAAGATATCACTAACATCCTCAGCATCTAAAAAAGCTTGTCTTTGTTCATAGATAACCTTACGCTGTGTATTTACAACATTATCATACTCTAAAAGATTTTTACGAATATCAAAATGATAATTCTCTACCTTGCCTTGAGCTTTTGAAATAACTTTTGACATAAACCCAAATGCTAAAGACTCTCCACCTTTTAGACCTTTTTTAACTCTTTCAGCCATACCTTGAGATGCAAAAATCCTTAAAAGATTATCATCCATAGATAGATAGAATTTACTTTCACCTGGATCACCTTGACGAGCAGCACGTCCTCGTAGCTGGTTATCGATTCTACGCGAATCATGTCTCTCTGAACCTATGATACATAAACCACCTGCATTTTTAACAGTCTCATTACGCTGTTGCCACTCAGATTTAATTTTAGCAATATCTTCTTCTGTAGGATCTTCTAGCTCAGCAACCTCGACTTCCCAGTTACCACCAAGGATAATATCTGTACCACGACCAGCCATATTGGTAGCAATTGTTACATTAGCAGGATAACCTGCCATTGCAATAATGCCGGCTTCTTTCTCATGTTGTTTAGCATTTAGGACATTATGTTTGATCTTTTTCTTCTTCAATAATGTTGATAGCACTTCTGATGCTTCAATAGATGCTGTACCAACTAATATTGGCTGGCCTCTAGAGATTCTCTCTTTGATATCTACAACTATAGCATCAAATTTTTCTCTAACACTACCATATATCTCATCATGATGATCTTTTCTAATTAGAGGTTTGTTTGTTGGTATAATTATAACTTCTAGATTATAAATAGAATGAAGCTCAAAAGCCTCTGTATCTGCCGTACCTGTCATACCTGCTATTTTATTATATAACTTAAAGAAGTTTTGGAATGTAATAGATGCCATTGTTTGGTTTTCAGCATTTATCTTAACACCTTCCTTTGCCTCTATAGCCTGGTGTAAACCATCTGACCATCTACGTCCAGGCATAGCTCTACCAGTACTTTCATCAATAATAATAACTTCTTGATCACGTACTATATAGTCAACATTTAACTGGTATAAAGACTGAGCTCTTAAACAAGCATTTAAATAATGCATTTTTGTAATATTATGTGGGCTATAAAGGTTATCATCTTCCTCAAGTACGCCTTCTTTTTTGAGCATACCCTCGATCTTTGCATAGCCTTTCTCTGTTAAGTATGCATTTTTAGATTTTTCATCAACATAAAAATCTTTTTGTTCTTGACCTTCTTCAACTTCTTCTTTATCTTGCTTTTGTAAGAAAGGTACTAATCTATTAAAAAGATTATACATATCAGAACTATCATCAGAAGCTCCAGAAATTATTAGAGGAGTTCTTGCCTCATCAATTAAGATTGAATCAACCTCATCTATAATTACATAGTTACGACTTCTTTGGACTTGTTGATCTTTCTCATAGGCCATATTGTCTCTAAGATAGTCAAAACCAAATTCATTGTTGGTACCATAAGTAATATCACAAGCATAAGACTCTTTACGTTGCTCTGGGTCAAGATCAGCAACAATTACGCCAACTGTAAGGCCTAAAAACTCATAAATCTCGCTCATTAACTCAGCATCACGCTTTGCAAGATAATCATTGACTGTAATTACATGAACACCATCACCAGTCAAAGCATTTAAATATGCTGGTAATGTAGCAACCAAAGTTTTACCTTCACCAGTTCTCATCTCAGCTACTTTACCTTGATGTAAAACAATACCGCCTATCAGCTGCACATCGTAGTGGCGCATATTTTTAGTTCTTTTTGCAGCTTCCCTAACAGTTGCAAAAGCCTCAGGTAATAGGCTTTCTAGAGTCTCACCTTTATTTAATCTTTCTTTAAATTCAATTGTTTTATCTTTAATCTGCTCATCTGTAAGCTTCTCAATTTCAGACTCAAGTGAATTAATTTTCTCAACCGTTTTAGAAATCTTTTTTATAAATCTATCGTTACGACTACCAATAATTTTTTGAACTAAACCTAACATTACTATTTAACCAACTCTTTTATAAAAATTTATATAAATATATTACTCTGAACATACATTATATAGAGTTTATAAGAAATTTAAATTAAGATAGATACAATATTATAACAATTGTAGACAAACTCATAATAATGAGGTTTTTATTTATTAGCTTAGCTTGCTTAGCACTTTTAGGATGTAGTACTTCAAAAGAGTACTATAACCCGCTTAATTTTAGCCATAATGAAACAAAAATAGATACGTCAAAAAAACCAAACAATATAAATAAACCTAAACCAGTAACTCCTACTTGGTTTACAAATGGACAAAATAATTCTGCCAACCTGCTATATGGTTTTGGGACAGGCGAAACTTTAAACCAAGCAACAAGTAACGCTCTAGCTGATATGACTCAAAGATTACAAGTCATAGTCTCTTCAACTACAAGCTTTGAAAATATTATAAATGACAACAATATCTCACAAAGGCTAATCCAACAAGTCACTACACAAACAGCTGAACTTAATATCCCTAACTACAATATTATAAATCAAGCAAAATCATATAATACTTATTATATTGAGATACAAATTAATAAAAAGCAAACTATTAATAATCTACAGAATATAATAAAAAGTAACTTTGAACAAGCAACGAAGTCTCTAGACAATACTCAAAATAAAAGTTCTCTTTATAGGTTTGATATAGCACAAAAAGTAAATAATAATATTAAAACTATCAAAAGTAGTCTTAGAACATTACTGATACTCTCTCCTGATATAAGTATCGACCAGCAAATGATAGAGTTAAACAATATAGATAACAAACTAATAAATCTCAAAAGAAGTATACAAATATATGTAGATAAACAAAATAGTGGCTTTTTTTATGATTCCTTAGAAAAGTTTCTAAGAGTTAATGACTATACAATTATTAACAATAAAGACCTTGCAAATATATATATTATCCTAGAATTAAAAAACTATAATACTACCTATAAAGACCAAAACTATTGTCTTAGTAATAAAATTGAGCTTCAAGTCTCTGATAAAACTTCAGGACAAATATCTCCAAAACAATATAAAGTTAAGGCATGTTCAAGACAAGGTAGATCAGCAGCTATAGACAAAGCTGTTGAAATATTTTATTCTCAGTTAGATAACGCAAAGAGAGTTTATTAAATAATGAGCATAAAAATAGTCCCTGAGAAAGTCGCTAAAATTAACTCACATAAAACTCGTAAAAAAATAACTAATTCTACATTTGCAAGTAAAGAGCTTATAGCTAAGGCATCACATTTAAAAACAACTCTTGAAGTTGCAAATAAAGAATTACAAAAAATAAATTTACCATACTTAAATGAGACAAAAGTAGTATTCTATTCTCCTCAAAAGATTATTGTCCAAAGCCATAGAGAAATATTAAAATCAAAGGTTAAAGAGCTACATGATCAATTTGTTTGCCGATTAAATAGAAATACATTTTTCTCACAACTCAATAAAATAGAAATAGTTATAGACTATAATAAACCTCAAAAAAGTAAAATCAAAAAAGTAAACAACGATACAAAAGAAGCAATACAAAAATTAAAGAAAGAATTGAAGTTATAATTATTTCTCGTCAACAGTTCCTAGAGCAACTTCCATCATATTTGTAAATGATTGCTCTCTTTGTTGCGATGTAGTTGACTCACCCGTGATAAAGCTATCAGAAATAGTAACAACTGCAGCTGCTTTTTTGCCAAGCTCATTAGCTGTAGCAAATAATGCTGCTGTTTCCATTTCTACTAAGCCACATTTGTGATTTTTAACTATTTGCTTATAGTCAGTTGGATCTTTTCTATAAAATACATCACTACAATGCGCTTTTGCTACTTTAAGCTCAACACCTAATCTTTCTGCTGATTTTACTAACTTTTCATTAAGTTCTTCATTAGCAGAAACATTACGAACATTGTCACCTGTAGTAATTTTTATATAATCAGATTCACCATAGCTCTCATCAATTAAAACAACATCATATACTTCAAGCTCAGCTTTATATGAGCCTGCTGAACCAACTCTAATGATATTTTCAACATCATAATATTTAAAAAGTTCATAAGCATATATACCCATACTAGGCATACCCATACCAGAACCCATCACGCTTACTTTTTTACCTTTATAAGTACCTGTGTAAGCAAACATATTTCTAACGGCATTAACTCTTGTTATATTCTCAAGATAGTTCTCCGCAATATACTTAGCTCTTAATGGATCTCCAGGCATTATCACTGTTTTTGCAAACTCTTCTTTTGTTTGCGTTTCTATATGAGGAGTAGGTAATGACATATCTCTTTCCTTATTAATAGTAATATTTAAAACTCTTGATTTATATTAGCATAATTAGAAAAAATTTCTTATTTTTCTAACATTTATATAGTTAATTATTTTTAATTTATATGAAAAAGCAAACTTATACAAGTTATATTTAAATTAATATTAAGAATAAATATATTAAAGATTTTCCTCAGAAGAGGTATTGTCTGAATCGTCTTGATCATTTGCAATTGGAGCAATCACTTTTGCTTTTTCCTCTTTTGGCTTATAGCTATCTCCATAATCTCCTGGTTCACGTACATCACGTCTTGCCATTAGATCATCAACTTGCATTGCATCTATAGTTTCATATTTCATTAGGGCATCTGCCATTGCATGTAAAATATCAATATTTTCTTCTAGAAGCTTCTTAGCTTTTGCATAGCTAGCTTCTATAAGTTTACGTACTTCTGAGTCAACTTCTCTAATAGTTGAATCAGATATTTTAACAGATTTGCCTCCACTACCGCCAAATGGTCCATCATCTTCTACATCATACAAGATTGTACCCATTGAATCTGAAAGACCCCAACGAGTTACATAATTACGTGCTATATCAGTAGCTACCTGAATATCGTTAGATGCACCCGTAGTTACATAATCATAACCAAAAATTAGCTCTTCTGCTATTCTACCACCAAATATACTACATAAGCGACCATGAAGTACTAACCTACTTTGACTTACAGTATCACCCTCAGGCATATACATTGTCACACCTAGAGCTCTACCTCTTGGTATAATACTTACTTTGTAAACAGGATCATGTTCAGGCATTAATCGGCCAATGATAGCATGACCAGCTTCATGGTAAGCTGTAAGTTTCTTCTCTTTTTCAGTCATAGCCATAGTTCTTCTTTCAGAGCCCATCAAGATTTTATCTTTAGCTTGCTCAAAATCTGCCATTGTAACTTTTTCTTTAGATGCTCTTGCAGCAAATAATGCTGCTTCATTAACAAGGTTTGCTAACTCTGCACCTGAGAAGCCAGGAGTTCCTCTAGCTATCCAGTCAGCTCTAACATCTTCACCAAGAGCAACTTTTTTCATATGAACTTTTAGTATAGACTCGCGTCCTTTTACAGTTGGCAAGCTAACATTGACTTGTCTATCAAATCTACCAGGTCTTAATAATGCTTTATCTAAAACATCAGGTCTGTTTGTTGCAGCAATTACGATAACACCTTCATTATCAGCAAAACCATCCATCTCTACAAGCATCTGGTTAAGAGTCTGTTCTCTCTCATCATTGCCACCGCCCATACCAGAACCACGATGTCTTCCAACCGCATCGATCTCATCAATAAACACCAAACAAGGTGCTTTTTTCTTAGCTTGATCGAACATATCACGTACACGAGATGCCCCAACACCGACAAACATCTCAACAAAATCAGAACCTGAGATCGAGAAGAACGGTACCTTCGCTTCACCAGCAATAGCTCTCGCTAACAGTGTCTTACCAGTTCCTGGAGGACCAACCATTAATACACCTTTAGGGATCTTACCACCAATTTTTTCATATTTTTTTGGCTCACGTAAGAAATCAACGATCTCAGCAACTTCTTCTTTTGCCTCATCAACACCAGCAACATCTTCTAGAGTTACTTTTATCTCATCTTCCCCAAGTAATTTTGCTTTACTCTTACCAACTGAGAAAGGGCCACCTTTACTTCCACCACCAGCTTTTACCATCATATATATGAAAAAGCCGAATATAAGTAACATAGGCAACCAGTTTAGTAAAAATGCTAAAAATAAATTTGGCTTTTCTGGTGCTTTAGCTTTAATTGTTGCTTTACTATCTTCAAGCTTATTAACTAAGCCACCATCTAGAAGTGGTGCGTAAGTCACGAAGCTCTCACCTGAAGTAGTTTTACCTTTGATAGTTCTACCATCAACATCAACTGAACTTATTTGGTTATCTTTCAATTTTGATACAAAAGATGAATAATTTAAGTTATTAGATGATGAGTTTGTATCATTAATACCATTGAAAAGTAGCAACATTCCACCAATGATCAAAACCCAAAAAATAATATTTTTTATCATATTATTTTTATTATCATTATTTTGTGCCATATAATTATTTTTATCCTATTTTTCTTTGAATTTTTAAAACCTAATTTTTGACTAGTATACTATATTAAAAAAATTGCCCATTAGCTAGTCGTTTTATTAAATAATTGCATAATAGCCCTACCATATATAGTCAATCCGATTGTATTGTGTACTTTTATGCGGTCATCCTGAACTTGGTTCAGGATCTCTTCACTTTGGCTAGGAGATTCCGGATCAAGTCCGGAATGACAGGTTTTATTTTACATAAGTCATTCGGATTAACTATATGTAATTAAAGCTAAAATATCCTTGATATAATTGTAAACCTAAATTGCTTGCTACTCAACAGATTAGCAAATACAAAATGGTTACTCCAACAACTTAGATTAAATAATAAAGCACAACTTTTAGAGTAAAACCTTATAACAGAAGCTAAATTAGATCTTTTAGATACTTACCTGTATATGATTCCTTACATTCAACAATATTCTCAGGAGTTCCTTCAAATATAATCTGACCACCCTTATTACCACCTTCAGGACCTAAATCAATAATCCAGTCTGCCATTTTAATAACATCTAGATTATGCTCAATAATTACTACAGTGTTGCCTTTATCACGTAGATCCATGATTACTTTTAGAAGCTGGTGTATATCATAAAAGTGTAAACCTGTTGTAGGCTCATCAAGTATATATAAAGTTTTACCTGTAGAACGCTTAGAAAGCTCTTTGGCTAGTTTTACACGTTGAGCTTCTCCTCCAGATAATGTTGTAGCACTCTGACCTAATTTAATATATGATAAGCCGACATTTACTAAAGCTTGAAGCTTAGTTTTAATACTTGGAACGGCATCATAAAATTCAAGAGCATCTTCAACGGTCATCTCTAACACTTCGTAGATATTTTTACCTTTGTACTGTACTGATAATGTTTCACGGTTATAGCGCTTACCTTCACAAACATCACATGCAACATACACATCTGCTAAGAAATGCATCTCTACCTTAATAACTCCATCGCCTTGGCATGCTTCACATCTTCCACCTCGAACATTGAAGCTAAATCTACCTGCAGTATACCCTCGAGATCTTGATTCTGCTGTAGCTGCAAATAATTCTCGAATCGGTGTAAATACACCAGTATATGTTGCTGGATTTGAACGTGGGGTTCTGCCAATTGGTGATTGGTCAATATCAATAACCTTATCTAAGTGATTAAAGCCTTTATGTGATTGATATTCCATTGGAACTAAGGTACTTCTATTTAGCAACCTTGCTGCTAATGGGTATAATGTCCTATTTATAAGTGTTGACTTACCTGATCCAGAAACTCCTGTTACGCAAGTAAGAACTCCTATTGGAATTTTCAGATCATCACCTTGAAGATTATTGCCAGAAGCTCCTTTAACTTGTAAATATCTATTTTTACTTGCTTTTAAACGTTTTTGTGGCACTTCTATTTTTTTACGCCCACTTAGGTAATCTGCTGTAAGAGATTTTTTATTACTAACGATAGTTTTATAGCTTCCCGCAGCTACAACCTCACCACCATGAACACCTGCCATTGGACCCATATCAATTATATAGTCAGCCTGACGAATAGCATCTTCATCATGCTCTACTACAATCACAGTATTCCCAAGATTCTTAAGATTATGTAACGCATCGAGTAAACGTTGATTATCTCTTTGATGAAGTCCTATGGATGGCTCATCTAATATATACATTACCCCAACAAGACCTGCACCTATTTGACTGGCAAGACGGATACGCTGAGCTTCACCACCAGAGAGAGTATCTGCCTGTCTAGCAAGATTTAAATACTCTAAACCAACATTTTCTAGAAATTGCACTCTTAGTTTAATTTCTTTAAGTAAATTTTCTGCTATAACTTGCTGCTGGCCAACAAACTCTAAACCATCTAACCAACTTAATAAATCTTCTATCGATAAAGCACAAACATCTGCAATATTCTTATCTGCTATAAAAATATTACGCGCATATTCATTAACTCTAGCGCCATTGCATGATTTACACTTAAGGTTGCTCATTAACTCATAAAGATCTTTTTTTACTATATCTGAGTCAGACTCATAATATCTACGTTCAAAGTGTGGAACAACACCTTCAAAAGTCTTATTTCTAACTTGTCTACCACCTCTTATAGAGTCAACAGTCATCTTAATTGTCTCATTACCTGAACCATACAAAATTATATCTTGTATTTTTTTCGGTAACTTTTCAAAAGGCTCTTCTAAAGAGAAATCATAATGAGTAGCTATAGATTCTAGCTGTGAATAATAATATTGGTTTGCTTTATTCCATTTAACGATAGCACCTCTTTTCAATGATAAACTAGGATCTATAATAATTTTCTTCTCATCAAAAAACTCTTTGACCCCTAAACCATCACAACTGCTACATGCTCCTAGCGGACTATTAAATGAAAATATCCTTGGAGATAATTCTTTTAGAGCAAAATTACATAACGGACAAGCATGCTTTGATGAAAACAAAATATCCTGAACATTTTCATCACTCATATTTACCAGTCTAACAATACCTTCGCCTAGATCTAAAGCTGTTTCTATTGATTCTGCAATTCGCTGTTGATTATCTTTTTTAGGTTTGAATCTATCAACTACAACATCAATGTTATGTTTCTTATAACGATCCAACTCTGGATGATCTTCATCAAGGTTATAAAATTCATCATTAATTCGTACTCTAATATAACCTTGAGCTAATATCTTATCTAATAATGTATGATGGGTACCTTTTTTCTCTGAAACTACTGGTGCTAATATCATTAATCTAGAATTATCATCAAACTCTAAAATTTTATCAACCATTTGGCTTATGGTTTGAGCCTTTAATTCTATCTGGTGCGTTGGACATCTAGGTGTACCAGCTCGAGCAAAAAAAACTCTCAAATAATCATAAATTTCAGTAACCGTTCCAACTGTTGATCGTGGATTATGAGAAGTTGTCTTTTGATCAATTGAAATAGCGGGAGAAAGTCCTTCAATATGCTCAACTTCTGGCTTATCCATCATTGATAAAAATTGTCTTGCATATGACGATAAAGACTCGACATATCTTCTTTGACCTTCTGCATATAAAGTATCAAAAGCCAAGGATGATTTACCAGAACCACTAAGCCCTGTAATAACAGTTAGCTTATCTCTTGGTATTTCAACATCGATATTTTTTAGATTATGGGTTTTTGCACCCTTAATGATAATTTTTTTCATAGAAAATTTTATAAGAAACCACCAATTATACTAAATATAAGTATTTAAGAATAAAAATAAATTTAATTCTAGCTACTTAACTTAATAGTTTTCAAAGACTTTATTTTAATATTTAAATTCGTAAAAAGCACATTAATTATAAGCAACCTAAGATAAAAGTTCTTATATATATTCTACTTCTACTATTTCGTAAGTTACTTTACCTTTTGGTGTATCTAAAACAACTTCATCACCTTCTTCTTTCTTTATTAAAGCACGAGCAAGAGGTGCTGCTACAGATATTTTATGATTATCTATATTTGCTTCATCTTCACCAACAATTTTATAAGTTGTTTCTTCTTCCGTATCCACGTTCATAACTGTAACAGTTGAACCAAAAATAACCATGCCATTAGCAGAAATTTTTGTCACATCAATAACTTGAGCATTAGATAGCTTTGATTCGATATCTTTAATTCTACCCTCTATAATACCCTGTTTCTCTCTTGCAGCATGATACTCAGCATTTTCTTTTAAATCACCATGATCACGTGCTTCAGCAATAGCTTCAATAATATTAGGTCTTTCAACTTTTTTAAGTTGATCTAACTCTGCTCTTAAAGCCTGCTCTCCTACTGGAGTCATAGGTATTCTACCATTAGTCATTATTGTATTCTCCTTTAATCAGTAAACAAAAAGCTATTCACAAGTATACAGTCCGCCACCTTCTTTAGTTTGACTATCTGTATAAACAACTCTACCTACTAAGTTAATAATTAGAGCTGCTTGATACTTGTTTGATTTATCACAATATGTAATATTTCCATTTCCTGTTGCCATAAATCCATTCGGACTTATTTTCACATAACTTGGACTACCTGATAAGTTTAAAAAAAGATGTCCCCTATGTCCTTGAGGCAAATTTGCTATTATCTTATCGTTAGTTGCATTATAAATTTCTGTACCATCTTCACTTTCAAATGCAATTATAGGTTCATCATTCCATGATGTTGAGTTAGCACAACTAAAACTATTCTCATCTAACTTACCACTTGAATCAAAGCTATCCGGTGTTGCAGCACATACAATAACAGTTTTACTATCAGTACGCGCTTTTATAACAGCAAATTCAACCATTTTTTGTAAGTTTGTAAGGCGTGTCTCAGCAAATGTTTTATAGTAAAAAGTAAAGGAGCTAATAGCAGCCATCATAAGTATTGTCATAATAGCAATAACTACCATAACCTCAACTAATGAAAAACCTTTCTTTTTACTAATACTCATTATCTAACTTTTCACCTTTGCTATTAACTGCTTAGTTGACTCATCTAAGTGCTTATACTCATCAGATGAACCATCATCCATAGCTTTTAAAATATTTTTTCCCAACTTCTTACCAAGCTCAACACCCCATTGATCATAGCTATTAATGTCCCATAAAACGCCTTGAACAAATATTTTATGTTCATACAACGCTATCAACTCTCCTAAAGAGTATGGGCATAGCTCTTCCAATAAAATAGTAGTGCTTGGTCTATTACCTGGTATTACTTTATGAGGAGCTAATTTCTTAGCTTCAGACTCACTTAACCCAGAATTTAAGAGCTCATTATAAACCATCTCATACGATTGTCCAGACATTAGTGCTTGAGACTGTGCAAAACAGTTAGCAAGTAAGGCTTGTTGATGATTTTGGTAATTATGATGACTGTTTGCAATAGCGACAAAATCTACTGGAATAAAAACATTACCTTGATGTAGTAATTGATGAAAAGCATGTTGTCCATTTGTACCAACACCACCCCACAGAACTACTCCTGTTTGATAGTCAACAGTTTGTCCAAGTAAATCTACAGATTTACCATTGCTTTCCATATCAGCCTGCTGAAGATAGTCTACAAAGTAACATAATCTTTCATCATAAGGTAATAACGCCTGAGATTGACTATTATAAGCACATGAGTAATAACTACCTAACAATCCCATTATAACTGGAATATTTTTACTAAAATCAACTTCTTTAAAATGCTTATCAACTGAATACGCTCCAGCTAGTAATTCCTCAAAATTATCATAGCCTATAGCAAAAGCTATCGACATTCCTATAGATGACCATAGCGAATAGCGGCCACCAACCCAGTCCCACATTTTATAACAATGTTCTAGGTCTATACCAAATTCTTCAACCTTATCTAATTTACTTGATATAGCAACAAAATGATTAGCCACAGCTTTAGAATCTTCATAGTGATCAAGTAACCATTCTCTAGCTGACATAGAATTTAAAAGAGTTTCCTCAGTAGAGAAGGATTTTGAAGCTACTATAAATAAAGTAGTCTCAGGATCAACAACATGCAGGGCCTGTAATAAAGAATCAGCATCCACATTTGAGACAAAATGCACATTAAGACCTGTACAATGATAAGGCTGTAAGGCTCTAACCACCATCTTGGGCCCTAAATCAGAACCGCCAATACCAATATTTACAACATCTGTAATCTTCTTACCAGAGAAACCTTTCCAACTTCCAGATGTAACTTTTTCAACAAGCTCTTTTACTCGCTGTTTTTCTTGTTTGACTTCTTGGCGAATATCTTGACCATCGACAATCAAAGGAGAGTCTGAAAAATCACGTAATGCAGTATGTAGTACAGCTCTATTTTCGGTAGAGTTAATTTTTTCACCTACAAACATCTGTGAAATTTTTTCTTTGAGTTTTGAGTTTTCAGCAGACTTTAATAAATCTGTCAAAATCGAATCATTAATAAGATTCTTTGAAAAATCAAAATATATACCATCATGAGTCAACGATAGCTTATTAACTCGATCATTATCTTTTTCAAATTCTTTTTTTAAATTAACGTCTTGTTGCTTTAGCTGCTTCTTAGCATCATTACAAAATAGCATTTAATCTATCCTTATATTTTGCATGCGATATAAACAATAAAATATCCCCAGAAGTATATGAGATTTCGACTCTATCTTCTGTAGCATAATTTCTTGCGCCTGTAGTTGTATCTATACTTAAGCTTTCTCCGCTTAAAGGATACCTTAAACCATTATAATATATATCTTCTGCAGATCCAAAAGGCATCACTGAAAACATCTTGCCTATAACACCTGTTATAGAGAAGTTCTTTGGTATAAAAAAATATCTAGAATATCTATCAACAAACTCTATATTAATTTTTCTCATATAACTTTTAGCTATGGAGATATTACATAAAAAATGATCCATCTCGCCTTCAGAAGCTCCAAATACAAATACTTTTGAAGCTCCTTGAGAACTTATATAGTTAAGGGATTTTTCAAAATCAGTAGAATATTGATCTTTATCAACTAAAAATAATTCACTGTTTATCTTCTCAAATGAATCAAAGTCGCCAATTACTTTTTTAATTTTCGAGTTTAATTGATTAGATTTATTTATTTTTCCATATGCACCATCAGCACAATAAATTGGTAAATTATTAAGATTACTTTTTATATATTGTTCACAAAATTCTAGATCAACTTTACCATTAAGAAAAAGTATAGCTTGAGACATAAAACTCTCACCTTTCAATTAGTAACTAAAACATCTAACTAACTACACATAATAATGTCATATTAAATACCGAATTAAATTCAGGATCACAGAACATAACTACTCTTATGCATATTAGAAATATAGCCATAGTTATTTTATTCTTACAAGAGTTTACACTACTAGGTCGTTGTAATACAGTTTAGATGTAAGTTTTTATATGGTTATGGTTTTTTGAAAACTTTTGATTTTGTAAAAAATACCCCAACTATAACAGTTATAACAATTTAATTATCAATTATGTATATTTTTCATTTATAAAGTAAAAAGATTAAGCTACAAAGTATTAAGATTAGATTTAATTTAAAGTTTATAAAACATAAATTAATTGCTATTCCTAGAAATTTAAAATAAGCGGAAAAGCTTTTATAACAAGAAAAATATCTAATTGTCTTAAATATAATACAAAGCTAATATATAATCTAAGTAATATATTTTATTAGAAACTATGATTAATGTCTGAACAAGATAATATACCTGAAACTCCTAAAGAAGAAACTAAGTCACTAGTATCAAAAAAGAAAAAAATTATTAGGATTCTAATTGGGGTAGCAGTCGTAGGTGTTTGCGCTATAGGGGTTAATAGCTATATGGACTATAGTCATCAAGCATTTTTACAACAGCACTCAAAAGCTATTGCTGATATTAACAATAAAAACGTAAAGGGCTATGAAGCAGCTTTTGAAATACTAAAAGATCTGGCAGATGACGATGAGGCGACTGCCTCGGATTATTATTATCTTGGATATTTATATCAATATGGTTTTGGAACACAGAAAAATTATTCATATGCTTATAAATATTATAAAAAAGCTAATACTGCTCAAGCTTTTTATCAAATAGCTATATTATACAAATATGGCCAAGGCGTAAATAAAGATAATAAAAAAGCTCTAGAGTATTTCAAAAAAGCATATAAAGCAGGTAATAAAAAAGCTATTGCTGGTTTAGCAGTTTTTCTCGAAGCTAATCCTAATCTAATATCAACAACTGATCCAGAGCTTATATACCAAATATATTTAGAGTATAAATCTAATAAAATAACTGAAAAGAAACCTGGTGATAAAGATAAATACCTTTCAATTGCGGCATCTAGAGGTTATGAACCTGCGATTATAGAACAAGCAAGAATCTTTGAGAAAAACAAGAATTATCACAGAGCATTAATGCTTTGGCAAACTCTGCTTTATAGCTCTAACCCAAAAGTAGCAGACCTTGCTGAAAAAGAAATTGCTAAATCTGAAACTTTGGTAAGAAAACAACGCCAAAAAGAATTAGAGGAACAAACAGCTAAACAAGAGAAAATGCAAAAAAAACCTCTAGATCAAGATAAAAATAAAGATGAGAATAAGGATAAAAAGTTACAAGAAAAAATTAAAATTAATAGAAAAATTGGCCTAACTATACCTAAGCGGGAGCTTAAGAACTTAGATGGGTTAGTATATATTAATCTTTTTAATACTGATAGAGAGAAGCTACAAAACTTTTATAGAAATATATCTGGTATAGAAATTGAGAAAGACTGGATAATAAACTCAAAAGATAGCAACTCTAGTTATATTAACAACCTAATCGATCTTTCAAATTTTAAGCATAATAAATCATCATTGAGATTTGACTTTGGTGACAACAATAATACCAACAAATATGAAGGTCTAATATATTATTTCTATAATAATGAAAATGAATTTATTCAAAATATAGTTAATAATATAATTCAAAATAAACCTAAGCAATCATCTCTAACTCCAAAAACAAATGATGACAGGCTATCCGCAGATGAGTCTTCAGACAAAGATATTAAAGAAAACTCAAAAGCAAAACAAGAAGATATTCTGAATCAGATGAAAAAAGCAGAGGCTTTAAAACAACAGCAACAAAATCAGCAGCAGTCACGTACAGATCAGAATAAACAACAGAAGAAAGAGGCACAACAGCTAACATATAAAGAAAAAATTCAAAGAATGCAGGTTTTTGCTCAAAAGGGAGACTACAAAGAGTTATATAAACTTGAACATGCCGCTAGCAATGGTGATGTTTATGCAATCTACTATACTGGAATTTATTACTATAATCTTAAAGATTATAAAAAAGCCATGGGATATTTTGAAGAAGCTGCTAGTAAGAATTATGGTCCTGCATATTATGAGTTAGGCAACATGTACTACGATGAGCAAGAAAATGGCATATCTTATGACAAGCAAAAAGCAAAGATGTATTATAAAAAAGCTGCTAATTTAGGTGTTAAAAATGCTGAGCATATTTTAATGCTTATGGATTAATTTTTATTTACTCGTAAACTCCATGTTTCCAATGCTTACGACATACTGAAACATATTTAGTATCTGTCTCTTTTAAGGAGTCATCATCAACAACTATAGGATCACCCTCTTTTATAGCTTGGCCATTTTGCACCATCATATTAAAACTGGCTTTCTTACCACAGTGACAAATTGTTTTAACCTCTTCTAGTGTATCAGCTATAGCTAATAATAAAGCTGCTGTCTCAAAAGGTTGGCCTAGATAATTAGTCCGTAAACCATAACAAATTACCGGAATATTTAGATCATCAACAACTTCTGCTAGCTGCCAGACTTGATCAGGCTTAAAGAAATGTATCTCATCGATTAACACACAATCTACAGACTCTTGCTGATTATACTTTTGTACAAAGTTATAGATATTATCTTGATCTGTTAGAGAGTAAGCATCTTGATCAATACCTATACGTGATTTGACTTTATTTAACCCTGCTCTTTTATCCACTGCAGAAGTTAAAATTAGTGATTTTCTGCCACGATCTTCATAGTTATAAGCAACCTTTAAAAGATCTAAGGTCTTACCTGCATCCATTGATGAATATCTAAAATATAATTTTGCCACAATTATTCCCTTATTTACTGCCAGCTACCATACATTGGATTTGGCATAATAAAATATTTAGAACCAAACTTCTTAAATGCTTTGGAATCAGCTTTTTGCATACTTTGTTGCTTCATATTAGGAAAATCTTGAATATTATCACCAAAATAAGCTATAACTTTATGAGCTGGTAATTTATTAGTAAATATTAAATTTTTATTATACTCTCCTGTTTGCACAGCCTTAAATCTTGGATTTTTATTAAACTGCTCTTTACCATCATTTTTATTTGAAAAAAGAACTTGGTCAAAATAAATATGTTGCTGTTTTAAGTTTTTAACAGTAGCATCAAATTCTTTTTTATCATTACCACCTCTATTAGTAACAAAACTTACATAACCACCTAATTTATGTATTAAATGAGTAAATTTTGCAGCCCCAGGAGTAGCTACAGCATTTCCTTTTTTAAGCATATCTTCATTAAATCGATAGTTCTTATAGTTACCATATTCATTTGCAGAGTTATCTAATACAGTTTCATCGATATCTAGTATAACGCCCCATGAGTCTTTCTTAAGTTTATCTTTTTTAACTTCATGCTTTATTTTTTGACTCGCAACATTATAAGCTTGATGATATAGAGCTTTTTTCTCAGCTGAAACATGATACCACTTAACACCATCAACATTAGGATTACAACCAACTGCAAATACAGAACTTGAAGCTCCTGCAACTAAAAATAATGCTAAATTTACTTTTTTCAATATCATAATTTCTCCTAAATCTAAACTTTTCTAATAATATTAATACCATGACGGATTGGTAAAACTAATGTCTCTAAATCATTTCTTTGATTTACATACTTATTAAACTCATCAAGAGCTTTAGCGCGCTTATCCTGAGGATCTAAAACTTCTGCTCGCCATAAAATATCATCTACTATGATTATACCGTTATCGGATATTTTATTTATCAAAATATCAAAGTAGCTTTGTGTTTGTTTTTTATCAGCATCAATAAATGCTATATCTATATTATCAGGTAGATTTGGCAATATATCTATTGCGTTTCCCTCAAGATATTTTATATTTGGATATTTTGAAATAAATTCTTTTGCAACTCTTTCACCTGATTGATTAGACCTATCAATAGTATACACCTCAATATTCGCTGAAATCTCAGCCATAGCTATAGCTGACATTCCTGTAAATGTACCAACATCGACACAGACTTTAGCTTTATTTGCAAATACAAAGAACTGAAGTAATTTAGTAACTATTTTTTCAGATAGCATTTGAGCGCCATGAACTTGTTCTTTTGTTTGTAAACTTAATTGATTAAGGTCTGTAGACAGATCACTAGTATGATCAAGACAATATTGCCAAATATCATCCTGAGTAAATTGATTTTGCTTCATCATGAAGATACTTTTTATAAAAAACTTTTAGTATTTTGCATTAATGCAAATAATTAGTCTAGCCTCAAAAAGTGCTTTTATTTTATTTTTATGATAGAATTTGTGCGCATTTTACTATAATAACTCTCTCGTATCAAAACGAGAAATATAACTAAAAAATTAAAGGTTTTAATAAATGAAAGAACAAAAAAAGGTTTTTATAAAAACTTTAGGCTGTCAAATGAATGAGTATGACTCGGCTAGAATGCATGAGGTTCTAGATGAAAACTTTCATACCGTAAAGACAGATGATTATAAAGATGCTGATATCATTCTAATCAATACATGTTCTATTAGAGAAAAGGCTCAAGAGAAAGTATTTCATGAGCTAGGAAGATGGAAAAATCTTAAAAAAACTAAAGAAGACCTAGTTATAGGTGTTGGTGGTTGTGTTGCATCTCAAGAAGGTGAAAATATCATTAAAAGAGCCCCATTTGTTGATTTAGTTTTTGGTCCACAGACTATTCATAGACTTCCAGAAATGATCAAACAGAAAAAACAAACTCAACAATCTCAAGTTGATATATCATTCCCAGAGGTTGAGAAATTTGACTATTTGCCTGAACCAAAGGCTGAAGGTGCTAAAGCATTTGTTTCTATCATGGAAGGATGTGATAAATATTGTTCATACTGCGTAGTTCCTTATACTAGAGGACCTGAAGTAAACAGACCTTTTGAAGATGTGTTAGCTGAGTGTGCTATATTAGCAGAGCAAGGTGTTAAAGAAATCACTCTATTAGGACAAAACGTAAATCATTACTTAGGTCCAATGGAAAACGGTCAAATAGCTGATCTTGCATTATTGATACATTTTATTGCTGAGATAGATGGTGTTGAGAGAATTAGATTTACAACATCTCACCCTGTTGAGTTTTCACAAAACCTAATTGATGCTTATGGTAGTGTTCCAGAATTGGCAAACCACCTACATCTACCAGTACAGCATGGTTCTGATAGAATTCTTACAAATATGAAGAGAAACCATACTATCCTAGAATTCAAACAGAAGATCAGAAAGTTAAGAGCTATTCGTCCAGATATTACAATTTCATCTGACTTTATCGTTGGTTTCCCTGGTGAGACAGAAGAAGACTTTCAAAAGCTTCTTGATCTAGTAAAAGATGTCAACTTTGACCAATCATTTAGCTTTATCTATAGTAAGCGTCCAGGTACTCCAGCTTCTGATCTACCTGATGATACTCCTATGGAAGTAAAAAAAGATAGACTAAAAAGATTGCAAGACTTACTAAATAGCAATTCTCAGATAATCTCTAGACAAATGGTTGGTACAAAACAACGTATTCTTGTTGAAGGTACATCTAAGAAAGATGATGATGTTTTAGCTGGTAGAACTGAAAATAATAGAATTGTTAACTTTAAAGGCGATAAATCTTTGATTGGTCAGTTTACTACGGTTACAATAACAGAAAGCCTACCAAATTCTCTAAGAGGAGAGCTTGTTTAATCTATGAATAGAACTCAATTTGTTTTAGAACCATATAATTATGATTCCATGATGCAACTTTGTGGTAATCTTGATGAGAATATTCGTGCTATCGAAAATTATTTTAACGTTGAAATAAAACATCGTGCTGATGAGTTTGAAATATCAAGTGATTCAAGTGCTAATAATACTCAGGCAAAGAGATTTATCAAATCTTGCTACGCTGAGATCTTAGCAGGAAATACAGAATTAGATTTAGAGCAAATTACAACTATTCTAAATGCAACAGCAAAAGAAAAAACCCCTCAAGCAAAATCTAAAAAGAAGATTGAAGAAGCCGAAGTACAGCTTAGAAGCAAAAAGCTTAAAGCTCGTACACACAATCAAGCAATATACCTTGATAATATCAAAAATAATTTTGTAACTTTTGGTGTTGGACCAGCTGGTACTGGTAAAACATATATGGCTATAGCTTGTGCGGTATCGGCTTATGAGAAAGGTGAAGTTCGAAGAATTGTACTTGTGCGCCCTGCTGTTGAAGCTGGTGAAAAACTTGGATTTTTACCTGGCGATCTTACACAAAAGATTGATCCATATTTACGCCCTATGTATGATGCTCTTTTTGACTTCATGGGTGTTGAAAAAGTTACAAAACTAATCGAGAAGCAAGCTATAGAGATTGCTCCATTAGCATATATGCGTGGTAGAACAATTAATGACTCTTTTATCGTACTTGATGAAAGTCAAAACACTACAAAAGAGCAAATGAAGATGTTTCTAACAAGGATTGGTTTTAATACTACAGCTGTTATAACTGGTGATATTACTCAAGTTGATTTACCTAAAAATGTAACTTCTGGTTTAAGACATGCTTTATCGATTCTTGATAATATTGATGGTGTTGCTATTAGCTATCTAAAATCAGTAGATATTGTGCGCCATCAAATAGTTCAAAAAATTGTTAATGCTTATGATAAGTATGAGAATAAGGATTAAATAAAATACTTTTTTAAATAACATTACATTGCAATAATTCCCAATAATATAGGTAATAATGAATCTATACTAACCATCTGTTCCACCAGCCCAAGCTGCTGACCTATAAGGGGAAAATATTAGTCTGGTTCCTGTTAAACGTAGTTTACATTCTACGAACTTCTCACAAAAGGCAACTAATATAAATCACTAAGAAATAAGATACGAGTATAAATAATGTTAAATCAAATATTTGATTAGGTAATCCTGATATTTTTACTCCAATAAATGATAAGTCACTACTTACATTGAGCTTAAAAAACTTGAATATATAACTAAAATCATATAAAGATAGTACATCATTCCGTCAGGCTTGACCACGGAATCTAGCAAATAGCTATTTGATCAAGTACTACTTTTAAACATAATGGACTATAGTTGCTATAAAGCTAAAAGTTTAGTTCTAATTTTATTATCTTTTTCATTATATGGCATTCAAAAAGAACTCCGAGAATAGTTTCTACTTCTTTTAAATTATCTTCTTTAGTACCTGTCATATCTATATCCTATTAATATTTCATATAGATTCTAACACTTTGTTAATATAGTTGAGATTAGATTATTTTAAATGACTATATTTATTACTTAAAAGTAAAACATTAATATTTTTGATGTTATTTGAATTAAATAAATTAAAAATTGCTTAAGAAAGATAGTTGTTCTTATATACCATAAAGACTTTTCATCTCATAAATTCTTTCTTGCTGCTTCTCGGCTTTCTCTTGTTGTTCTATTTTGACTACTTCACCTAAATGATTATACATTTTGTTTTTATTTACCTTCTCTAAGATAAAACAAACTAATGCAGGTGAAAGACTTAAAAACATTAAAAATATTCCTTTACTATCAAACTTATATGCATACTCATAATAAGTATATTGACCAAAGTACGAATATATCTTAGCTGTAAATGAATTATAATCTTGCTCATAAACAGCATTATGTCCAATTAAAACTATCAATGAATTTAATAGAAATAATGAGAACACAATCAAAAATAACATTCGTAACATCTTACAAACCACAAAGTATAGTTTATATTTCTTAGCTGCTTTTCTATAGTTGTTTATATTTTCTAACATTGTTAAACCATAATTTTTACTATCTGGTAATTTCATTATAAATTAATTTTTCTTAATTTAAATATAATCTTTAAATAATTCCAATTAAAATAAGATATCAAGTATTCTTTATTTTTCAAAAATTTAACTTAAAGATATACATAATTATTAGTAAATTAGTACTTATTAGCTTAACTATTAAAGCACCTCAAAACCTATAATCCGACTATTACTTTCTATCTATATTAATATGTCAATCTATAGGATATTATTATTGTTTATGATATTCTAAGCATCAAAGTATTTTTGTTTATCTAAAAAATAATATAAAGTACAAAAATTATAAGTATAACGAGACTATTAAGAATGGATAATTTAAGTTTAAATATCATCAATGATGATGAACACCCCATAGTGGGTAAAAATTTATTAATCAAATGCTTCGAACTTGTTGCAGACAAACATAATATTACCCAAGCTGAAGTAAATGTAAATATTGTCTCAAATGATGAAATCCAACACATAAACAAGCAATTCCGCAACAAAGACAAGCCAACAAACATTATATCTTTTGAATTTGATAAACCAGAAGGTTTGCCAGATGATATAGTAGATGATTTCTTAGGTGATATTGTCATTGCTCCCAAAGTGCTAGAACAAGAGGCAAAAGAGCAAAACAAAACTTTAGAGAATCATTGGCAACATATATTTATACATGGCTTACTGCATCTGTTAGGGTATGATCACCTAGATGAGCAAGAAGCCGAAGAAATGGAAAACTTAGAAGTAGAGTTGCTAGCTAAACTAGGAATCAATAATCCATATTTCATACAAGAGAATTAATTAATGTCAGATAACAACCCTTTCATAAAAAAAATTACATCAAGTATTTTTAATATTAAGAGTGAAGATGCTCTTATAGATGCTATCAATAGAGCTGCCGATAATGAAGTAATTGATAAAACATCTCAAAACATGCTTATTGGAGCAATGGAAATATCATCTTTAGATGTTGGTGATATTATGATCTCTCATACTAAAATAGTTGCTGTAGATATGGCTATGTCTGTTAAAGAGATTCTAACAAAAACCATAAACTCTAGTCATACACGTTTACCTGTATATTGTGAAGATAAATCTGAAGTCCTAGGAATACTACATTCAAAAGATTTATTAAAACTAATATTTGAAAAAGAGATTGAGTCAAATACAGATGATGAGTTAAAAGCTAAAGATATTAAAAATATCCTTCGCCCTGCTATTTTTATACCAGAAACAAAAAAGCTAAACTCTATGTTAAAAGATTTTAAAAATAGTCAAAATCATATAGCAATCGTAGTTGATGAGTATGGAGCTATCTCAGGCTTAATAACAATAGAAGATGTTTTAGAAGAAATCGTTGGTGATATCGAAGATGAGTTTGATACAACAAGTGAGAATATTGTAAAAATAGCTAATAATAAATTTATAATTGATGCTACAACTTCGATAGAAGATTTCAATGAGTATTTTCATACCTCAATAGATGATGATAATGACTATGACACTATAGCTGGGATGATTATTCAAACTCTAGAATGCTTACCTCAAAAAGGCGATAGTATTATTTCTGATGATTTGAAATTCACAATTCAAGAAGCTGATAATCGTAAAATTATTAAAGTTTTAATAGAAAAATTAAAGAATGATGAAGAACAGTTTATTTAAAGCAATAATCACAATTTTAAGTGGGGCTCTGCTAACTTTAGCTTTTGCCCCCTTTCGTATAGATATATTAGCAATACTATCTCTAGTAATTTTTTTCCATATATTAAATAAATCTAAGAGAATTCGTAGTGCTTTTTTCACTTCAGTTTTATTTGGGCTAGGATTCTTCGGGACTAGTATATCTTGGGTTTACATCAGTATTCATCTATTTACTCAATCAGTAGCTGCAGGTTCAGCTGCAGCTATTGCTCTAGTTATTTTATTGAGCTTTTTACATATTATTCCTTTTGGAACTTTTAGCTATATACTCACTAGAAAAGCAAATAATCTAGCTAAAATCTTAATATATCCAGCACTGTGGACTCTTTTTGAAATAGTTAAAGCAAATTTGTTATGGGGAGGATTTCCTTGGGTCTCACTAGGTTACTCTCAAACAGAATCTCCTTTAATATGGTTTGCTAATATTGGTGGAGTATATCTAGTTAGCTATATTGTTGCTTTTATTGCTTGTTTGATAGCTTTCTATATATGTAACAAAAGTAGTGATATTAAAAAGATTATTTCTTGTGTAGGTATTATCTGTGCTTTATATATCTGTGGGTTTATTATTGAGCATAATCAACCTCCTGTAAAAACACATCAGTCTCAGAAAGTTAATTTAGTCCAAGGTGACTTCATTCAAGGATTTAAGTGGGATCAAGATAACTTCGTAAAAATGGAAAAATATTATGAGAATGTTGCAAAAGAACATAAAAATGCTTTAATAATATTCTCAGAAAATGCTATCCCAAGCTACAGACAATATTTAAGCCCTTATTTTACTAAACTTGCCAAAATAGCAAATAAAAATAATAGTGCTTTACTAATTGGCTCATTGAGTATAGAAAAATCGAAAAACTCTTCTAAAATATATAATAGCTCTATTATAATTGGTAAAGGTAATGGAGTTTATAATAAACACCATCTTGTTCCTTTTGGTGAGTATTTCCCAATTAAGTTTTTCGGCTATGTTGATAGTGCTGGTCTTAGCAATTTTAATGCTGGGCAAGAAATTCAACCGATAATGAATGCTTTTGGATATCCTTTAGCTAATTTTATATGCTATGAAGTAGGTTATCCTGAACAAGTGAGAGATCAACTGCAAGGAGCAAAACTAATATCTGTAATTAGTGATGATTCATGGTTTGGCGATTCTATAGCCCGTGAACAGCAACTACAAATATCTCAAGTAAGAGCTATTGAAAACTCTAAATTTGTTTTAACGACAACGAGTAATGGTATAACATCAGTTATAAACTCAAAAGGAAAAATAGAAAAAGAACTACCTAAAGATACTCGTGATACACTTGAGCAAACTATATACCTTAATGATTATCAAACAATTTGGATGATTACTGGAATGACGGGGCTTTGGTTAATAATTATAATGAGTTTAATAGTCGGGTTGATTATAAAAGAAAAATACAAACAAGTATAAATTCAAGGATAGTAGAACATGAGTTTACAGAAAGCTAATACTGATAAAAACACCTATCTAACAATTTTTGGCACTCTTAATATGTTGTTCATAGTAGCAATTATAATGGCAGATCTCTTAACATATAAGCTAGTGGATTTCATCGGCTTCACAGCAACGCTTGGTATTATAATCTATCCACTAAGCTACACTGTGAGTGATATTATTACAGAGTGCTTTGGCAAATCAATCGCTATTCGCGTAATGATTGTTGGCTTAATAATAGAGGTTTTGCTTGATTATTTTCTAACAATTGCAAGCCATATACCAAATGTATTAAACCCTGATTATGCAGATGCTTTTTTGAAAAGTATGGGAGGTATGGGGACTATTGCTACAGGATCATTAGTTGCTGCATTATTTGGCTATTTTACAAATATTCTTATAATGAGTGGTTTAAAGAAGCGAAACATTATTAAGTCTTTTTTTAAAAGATCAGTTATTTCTTCAATATGCGGAGAAACCATATTCATATGTGTTGGATATACTATTTGGTTTTATGGAACAGGCTTATCTATGAAAACAATATTTGGACTAATGATGGTATCACTTGTTTCTAAAGTTATTTTTTCTCTAATGTATAGCTTTTTAGGCAAATATATAGTTACTCATATAAACAATCTAATTAAAAAATAAGATTCATTATTTTTTATTCACCGCAGCATTTGTCAGATATACGCCCAAAAAGACTACCCCCCCAAATATTAATGCTAATGTTGAAATAGTTTCCCCATACAATATAAACCCTATAATAATAACTAAAAATGGTAACATATTTTGAAACACTGCTGTTCTATATACCCCAAGCTCTTCAAGTGAGTTCAAGAACCATACATAAGCGATAACTGTACCAAAGATAGCTATATATAGCATACATGCCCAAAATTTAAAATCCGTATGCGCAATCTCAGAAAAATCTGATTTAAATAATGATACTCCAAAGAACATTATCATACCAATAATAGCACCATAAGTATTTATAGTGATCATATGAACCTCTTCTTGGACACAAAATTTACCGAAAATTGCATACGCCGCAAAACAGATTACCGCTAAAACACTTAGCACTTCACCAAAATTAATATGAATACCATTCAAACATTCTGAAGCACCATTAGAAAATAAAACAACCCCAATAGTTCCCAGTAAAGCAACTAAAATACCGACTTTTGCTTGTTGACTAACTTTAATCTTAAAGATAAAGCTTGATAGGATTGTCACAAGACAGGGAGTGAAGGCATAAATAATTGCTACGATATTTCCTGAAATTAATTTCTCAGCCCATAGGAAAGTTACATTATATAAGAACACTCCAAATAGACCCACAGCTAAAACATATAACCATTGTTTGATATTTAATTTTGGAAAAATAGTTTTTGTATAATGATAATGAATAGCTATCAGTATTGCTGAGGCAAAAAAGTAACGAACAAATCCTACCATATAGATATCGGTATACTTTAGCGGGATAGGAGCTATCTGATAAACACTAGCCCAGAATGTTACAGCCAAAAAGATCTTTAAATACGCTACTAGCGGAGAATTATGTTTGACACTCACTACGGTTATTATCTCTTATTATCTATTGTTTTTAAGATAATCTACTATACTTGGATCCAAAAGTGTAGATGTGTCGCCTAAATTATCAAAATCATTTGCAGCTATTTTTCTTAATATTCTTCTCATAATCTTACCAGAACGAGTTTTTGGAAGCTCTGGTGTAAATTGAATAATCTCAGGTGTAGCAACAGGTCCAATTTCTTGACGAACATATTTAACCAAAGATTTCCTTATTTCATCAAGTACTTCAGGATTGTTATCTTTTCCTTCTTTAAGGATACAATAAACATATATAGCTTCACCTTTAATATCATGAGGCATGCCAACAACAGTACTTTCTGCAACCGATGGATGTGTATTTAAAGCTGCTTCGATTTCTGCCGTCGCCATCCTATGACCGGAGACATTGATTACATCATCCATACGCCCTTCTATCCAAATATAACCATCCTTATCTCTTCTAGCAGCATCCCC